>JAISBT010000056.1 GCA_031266055.1 Deltaproteobacteria bacterium | reverse complement strand
AACATCCCAATAATATTGAAAAGGTGGTTCTTTGTATAACTTTATGTCCCCACCCGCATAGCGGGTGGCCCATTGTTTCACTCGCTTCGCTCGCTCAACTGGCTAAAGCCTTTGGTTGCGGCCTTTGCGGGCCTTGCGTTCCACCACCTTGAAGCTGCCGAATCCGGATATGGCAACGGTATCGCCTTTTTTCAAGGTTTTCGCCAAAATTGTAAACAGGCCGTAATAAGCGGCTTCGGCCTGGGCCAACGTGGCGAGAGAAGCTTTTTTCCTTCAGTATGTTGACAAGTTCGGCCTTGGTCATTATGAAATTCTCCATGTGTTTGAGTTGCGGGCTAAGCAGCGCCCAAATTTGGGCTGATACCCATAATGAGCAAAGTATTCAACCTGAATTCCGCAAAGAATTAGCGTAGATAAGCCACCGCAGAGATGAAATCTGTTTTCGCTAAAATGTGTATCCCCGATTCTTCCAATAGTGCCAATCGCCTATTACTTCAACTGTGTCTTTGTCGGCGCTCAGCGGTTTTATCTGGGAAAGAGGGACTGCCAGCATTTTACCCTTCCACGAAATTTCCACATATATGTCGTGTTCGCAATCATCTTCGCCGGCCATATGCACTACCGTTATCCGTTCGCCCAATTCCAAGGGATTGCGCTTATTGACAGCGATACACTCCGCGGCAAATGGAAATGAGATTTTGTCATCCAGATAATAATACCAACCCATGGCCTGTTCTTCCGGGCCGTTAGCGTCAGCGACAGCTTCCATAAATATCCGTTCCTCACGGGCAGCGTCCTTTACACTCATGATGGATTACCCCTTACAATGCCCATTACTTCAGCGATATCCTCACTGGACGGATTCCCTTTCTTCCATTCCTCGACCACGGTACCAACATATGCGCCCGGCGCATCCTCCACCCACCCGGCAAAGTCTGAAGAGGATGCTTTCTCATATTTCAAAAGTCCCCTGACGATGCCTATGCAGTGTGCTTTAGCTGCGGCGGGAAGCCCGCGTTCCCGGTTCCTCTTCATTTCAGCAATAAATGGATCAAGCGCTTCTTCGAATATTTCCCATGCCGCTTCCGTTGGTTCGACATAACCGTACCGTGTACTTCCGGCGCGGCCATTAAGGTCATCCATGTCCAGCCAGTCCAGACTGCTGAAAACCTCATCCCTAATTGCGTCGGCATCCACATCCCCGGCCACTTTAACCGCAGCCTCGTACGCTTTTTTAATAAGGACGGGGTCACTGCCGAGCATGTCCTGCAAAACGCTGGCTGCCTCATTCGCGCTTAAGCTTTGAACAAACTTCTTCATTTCTGAGCGGTTCAATAAAATCACCCTCCTCAATAAAACTGTCGGCAGATTTTACAGATTTCCATGCGCAAATCTGTAGGTGGGCGGGCAGCCCCACAGTAAAAGCGTCGCAAAGAGCGTGGAGGCTGGAAAGGCATTCTTCACTCCAGAATCCACCGTCAAGTATCATCTTGACGCGCGTTATCCCCACCGCCTTCGCGTTGGCGAGGACATGGGAGAGGTTCGTCCTGTCTGTCAGGCTACCGTTGTACCGGTTGTAGTAGAGCAGCGTCCCGGCTCCGGGCAGACACTGTCCGGCTTGTTGCTGATGAAGCGTTGAAACACTCCCTCAATGGGATTTCATACGATATTGGATGTCCCGCCGCATGTGCCGGAAAGCATCTTTACCCACTTGAGCCGCGAATCTCAGCGTGCCCGCCCGTATTTGTCGTTAAGCAATCCACTGAACTCATATTCTATTCCTGACATAATCAAGCGTAAGGAAAAGTATGCGCGGATCAAACGGCGAAGCAACAAATCCCCGTCCACAGTAAAAAGATGCGGCTCTTTCATTTAAGGCATGGACGAGCAAGGCGCGGATACCGGCAATTTCCGCTGCCTGGAGCGTTCGCAGCAGGGCATCGCGGAGCATGCCCGTGCCGATATTTCGTTCGGCATAACGCCGGTCAACCGCCAGGCGGGCAAGAACCATAACCGGAATGGGCCGGGGCATGTTGCGCTTGATATTGCCAGGTGCGAACCGGTGCTCAATGCTCCCTACGGCCAAAGAATAGTACCCGGCGACAGCATTGCCCGCACAGACGACATAGGAGCGGGTCACGCCGGAAATTTCATTTTTCATAGCCCGTTGACGCAGCCAGTCATCCAGTAGAGGCTCCCCGCAGGAGAAACCGGAAATATCATGCGCCGCGGTCAGCGGCGTAGGGGATGAAAGCGCCAAGGTCATTGTTTCTACCACGGAGCTTTGGCGGTGAAAAGTTTGCCCAAGCCCCGGGCTTGTTCTTCGGAAGGCGTATTGTCCAAGGCCGCGTTCAATTCATCCCACTGTTTGCTGTCGAGCGTGAAACGTGTGCGGTCAAGGATGACTTCTTCGGCTATCCTGAGGGTGTTTTCAAGAATGAAGGCCGTACGGCTTTTCCCCATGCTCCGGGCGGCCTGGTCGATCAAGGTTTTTTCCTCGTTGGAAATGCGTAGATTTATGGATTCTGTCGCAGTCATGGCATCGTCTCCTGTGTAAAAAGGATATGAGCCATAACCGGATTTGTCAATACAATGTATCCACAATGTCGAGAGCAAATGATATGATGGGATAGACCCGCCCCCTTATAGCCGATACAATCGGCGGTGTGTCAATGAACTCACCAAAACCGGCGTCATCCCGTACGGGAGCGCAAAATAAGGAGACGGGCCATGAAGAGAGCATACTATTATGTTGGTTTGGACATTGCCAAGAATATTTTCCAGATTTTTGCAGCTGACGGGAGAGGACGGGAGATCGGCAACAAAAAAATATTGAGGAAGCCCATGATCGAGTTTTTCGCCAATCTTTCTCCTTGCGTCATTGGTATTGAAGCCTGCGGCACCGCTCATTATTGGGCGCGTACGCTTGAAAAGATGGGGCACAGAGTCAGGCTTATCCAACCGCAACGCGTCAAAACCTTTCTCGGCTACCGCAACAAGACCGATGCCGCTGACGCCAGGGCGATCTGCGAGGCGCTCATGCACCCAGGTACTCGTTTTGTCCGCATCAAATCCGTCGAGCAACAGGATACGGATCATCTGCTGGCCCAGAGGGAAAGACTGGTTCACAACCGTACGCAGGTAGTCAATCAGACGCGTTCTTTCCTGGCGGAACGGGGTATTGTCGTCCCACAAGGTATTCACCAGTTTGAGAAAGGCATACGTCAAATTCTTGCGCAGCACTGGGAAGAATTCAGCGATGATTTCCAGAGTGTAGTGACCGAAAACTTCGCCGAATATGAAGAGCTCACAGAAAAAATTGACAGGATGGATGCCCGGATCAACGCACGGGTCGCCAGAACGGAAGAATGCAAGCGGCTGATGCAGATAAGCGGGATCGGCCCTCTGACGGCCACGGCCTTGATTGCTCACGTTGGAGACGCCCGGCAGTTTAAAAATGGTCGCCAGATGGCGGCGTATCTGGGGATAACGCCACGAGAGCATTCCTCCGGCGGCAAGCAGCGCCTGCTGGGCATTACCAAGCGCGGGAACGTACGGCTGAGAACATTGCTTGTCTTGGCGGCCCGAGCGGCAATGCATGGCATAGAACGTCGCAAAAGGGATGAGAACGGCCAGCCGCTTCGCCTGAGTGCGCTGGAGAGCTGGATATTAACCATAAAAGAAAGACGTGGCACCTTCAAGGCAGCAGTGGCACTGGCAAACAAATTGGCACGAATAGCCTGGGCGGTACTGGCCAAAGGGGAAGTGTTCCAGCCTGTAAAGGCATGCAGTGTCAGTGTGGCAGCCTGAAAATGAAAGGTAAAAAGGCTCTGGCTCACCAAGGGAAATTTCCCCCTGGCCGCGTCTTCATTTCCGCTTTGCCTGTGCCGCTCGTGCGGTCAAGGCCAAGCCGCTACGCGGCGGGCTTCGCCCGACCTTGACCTTCCTCGCTTG
>JAISBT010000185.1 GCA_031266055.1 Deltaproteobacteria bacterium | reverse complement strand
AGTTTCCATCTGTAGCCCTTCCTCGTCGGTTTGGTGGTTGTTTGGTGATGACCAAACCTAACCGACTTGGCGGGCTACTTCCATTTTTTCAATGTGCGAAAAATACCGTACGTTATCCTCTGAAGCGCCTTGGCCACAGGCGCCATTTTTATCGTCCCCAGTCTGGTGCCTATAAATATCAAAATAGTTTTCATAGATTCCGCGGTTGTCCGTTTTGCGTAAAACCCGGGCCGCCGAGTGGTAGAGACCGGGCAAAACAACATTCGTCGATCAAACATTGATCATACTTATCCCGAGGACAATGCCAATACATCCAAGCCAGAAGCTTCTCTTCAGCTTCTCATGGAAAAAGAATTTGCCGCCGAACGGCACAAACACATAAACCATCGCGGTAAGCGGCATTACAAGCGTCAAAGGAAGGCGCCTCATCAGTACTGTCAATGCGAGGATATTGCCAAGCATCAAACTGACGCCGGCAACAACCCAGGGAGAGAACATAAAGTCCAGGACATTTCCGGGCCTTCTCGTATTGGCGGCCCGTTTCAAACAAAGTTGGGAGACCGCGCCGATCACAGCCAGGAATAGCAACAGCAACAGTTCAGTTACCGTAAGCATTATTTTTCCCCTGCGCCTGCTCGGTAGTCGATTCACCAACAACGCCGCGCGTCGTAAAGACTACGCCCAATAGTATGCAAAAAATTCCGATCATATATTGCACTGATACGCGTTCGTCAAAAATAATAAAAGAAAATATAGGTATTACTGCATATACTAATGAGCAAAACGGATGCAAAAATGAAATTGGTTTTTTACCAAGCAGGTATTGCCAGATAAGAAAAGATACGCCCATACATAAGCATGCCACAATCATCCAGGTATTGAAAATTCCCCAGAGAGGGTACGCAATTGATGAAAGTGCAGCCATCTTTAAGCAGATCTGCGTCAACGAATTCATAAGAACAACAATAAATATAAATGAATAAATATACATCTTATAAAATATATATAATTGAGAAATATAATATTTTTAATATACTCATATTAAATCAAAAAATTTGTTTGCCGATTCCCTGATATGATATTTTGCATATATACAATTATAGCTGGTATATTTTATCTTGCGGCGGAAGTTTGCGTCAGCGTACATATATTCAAGTTTTTCCATCCATGAGGCATAGTCATTTTTTGCGATTAGTCCTGTCACTCCGTTATCTATGCACTCATCATAAATATCGGTGCTGGAATACACAGCCGGTATTCCGGCTATGCCGTAGTTCAAAAATTTGAAAGGATTCTTGCAGCGGTTGAAACGCAGATTTGCGGCATCCTCTTTGCCGCCCAGAGGAGTGATCGCGAAGCAATAGCCGGTGCGCGCAAGGCAGTTGATATATTCGGAGTAGGGAATGCGTCTGGTGTAATGGATGAAGGGCAGGGAAAGCAGTTCCGGAAAGGCGTCGCCGAAAAAATCAAAGGTGATTTCCGGGTGAAGTTGGTGAAAATCCTGAAGTACGCGGGTGAAGCCGCGGCGGAAGCGGTCGATTTTCAGATAGTCGGCGTTGGTGAAGACGCAACGGGGCGGGGAAGCCTCCTCCATGACCGGCTTGGGGTATTTTTCCGCGTAAATGCCGTTGGGCACCAGCACACAATCATCGCGCAGGGGAGAAATTTCTTTCCGCAGGCGTGCGTTGGCCACGGTGACGACATCCATGAGGCCGAGCATCTCGCCCGGAAAGAATTTTTCGTGTTCATCAGCGCCTGCGCTGTAAGCAGGAAAGGCAGTCACCAGATCGTCAAAATCCAGAAGCGTCCTGAGTCCTCTTTTGCGGGCTTCTTCGGCGATACGCACGGCCCCGGCCGAGATGTGCTTGTTGAAAATAACCGCGTCCGCCCAGCGCAGCGCCGGGAATATCGCCTCTTCATTCTCGCCGCAGACGGCATACTGGATTTTTCCCTGATCCCGCAGCCAGTCCATGGCTTCAACAACCCGAGCGTAAACGGACAGAGAAAAATTTACTCCTGCTACCAGGGAATCGCGCTGCACCACCAGGATTTTCATACGCGCGCTCCGGGGGGCAGAGAGAAAAAAACCAGCCGCCAGACCCCGCCCGCGCCGCGCGCAACTTTGGTCAAAGAGGAGTGGGTGGCAAGAAAGGCGGGGAAACGTGCCATACTGACCCCACAAACATGGTGCAGCAGGCAGCAGATAGGGCCGGCATGAGTTACGGCCAATACCCTTGCTTCATCCGGCAGGGCGGCCTCCACGGAAGACAGCCAGGAAAGCGCGCGCGTAAACAGTTGCTGATGGGATTCCCCTCCCGGATAGGCGTGCTCGGGATCAAAGCGACCCCAGAAATCCGGGTATTTTTGCTGAAATTCCTCCAGAGGCAGCGCGGCCGCCGTACCGGCATCGGTTTCCCCAAGCCGCGCGTCAATAAAAAATTCGGAAAATTCGGAAAATTCCCGCTCCGGCAGAGCCAGGACAGCGCTTTCCCTGGCTCGCCGCCAGTCGCTCACATAGCAACGCCAAGCGGATCCGGCCTTTTCCGGCCCGAAGGATTGCAGGGTGAGCGCGGCTTGCACTGCCTGCCGCCTCCCGGCCTCCGTAAGGGGATCCTCTTTAGTTCCAGTGACCAGACCGCGTTCATTGGCGACGGAAAGGCCGTGCCTGAGCAGATACAGTTCCATCAGCGCTCCTCGTTGAGATAGCCGCACAAGGAGCGCAGCACTCCCGGAAAGGCGTGGCGGGCGGCTACAGCGGAGGCAAAGGCCGGGTCGCGCTTCAGGCGCAGGCCCCGCTCGATTCCTTCCAGAATGGACGAGTCGTTTTCCGGATCAACATAAACTGGAAAGTCACCGAAGTGTTCCCGCCCCCAGGCGGATTCCGGCAACACCACTCCGGCTCCGGAAATAACGGCTTCCAGCACGGATTTGCCGCCCGGCTCCGAGGCCAGCTCGATATACAGGCGGCACTCCCGCAAGGCGGCCCGGAGCATGTCGGATTTGTACGGCATGGGGTCAAGAAAAATAAAATGCTCCGGCGCCGTCCGGCGGCAGAGATCATAATAGCCGCGATCCCGGTAGTTGCCGATGAACACCAGGGGCAGATCCAGGGAACGCAAGGCCCGGATCGCCTGCAATTGATTTTTGCCCGGCTCGATGATGCCTACCCAAAGCAGATACTCCGTAAGAGAGTAGCTGTCCCGGAACAGACGTTCGGGCGCGGGCAGGGCAAAGCAGGGATCCACGCCCGTGGGGACGCGCACAATGCGGCAGGCCTTGGGGATAAGAGCTTGCAGCATATCCTGCTCAATTTGGGATTTGAAAACCACCGCGTCGGCAAGGGCAAAAAAACGCCGAATCAGGTTTGCCAGTTCGCCGGATGGGCTTTCGGCCAACCAGAAGTTTGGCCAGAGCACAATGCGTTTTTCCAGGCCCCGCGCCCGCTCCAGCAAGGGCAAACCTCCGCTTTCCAGGGAAAAATGCAGTATCGTGTCGTAGTTTTCTATATCCCGGGAAAAAGGACCGTAGACATCGGCGATCAATCCTGTTTTGCGCAGGTTGAAAACGATCTCCAAAAGTTCGTATTCTCCTCCGCCTTTGTGCAGAAAGGCTTCCGGATAGGTGGTGACAAGCACGGAAGATGCCGTAGTCATGCAAGATCCCATATCCGCAGCAGCGCGTCGCCCTGCGCCGCCCGGCTCACTATTTCCCGGCCGGTATTTTGCTTTAAGAGCCAGGCGATGGTTGCGGCGGCCTTTGCCGGGTCTTCCCGCAAAATCGTTCCCTGTCCGCCAAGCGTTTCCCATACGGCCTCCTGAGGCAGGGCGGCCACGGGCAGGCCGAAGCTCATGGCCTCGGCCACGGGCAGGCAATAGCCTTCGTGCCCGCTGGTGCAAAGCAGCAGGGAACAATTGCGGTACAGCCAAGCCAAGTTCGCCTCGCTCAGGTTTTCAAGCAGCGTCAGACGGCTTCGCGCTTCATCCGGCAGAGCGGCAATCCGCCGCTCCACTATCGCGGCATAGTCCGGAAAGTCCTGGCGGCCGCCAGCGACCAGGACGAGAGCGACCTCCGGCAAGATACCGTGCACAAGGGCGAAGAGCTCCAGCGCCAGTTCCGGCCGCTTGTGCGGGGCAAAGCGTCCCACCCACAAAAGCGTATGGCCGACCGCGGGAAGCGCAACCGGCTCCGGAACCAGAGCGGCGAGACGCCCCGGATCAAGGCTTGGCGGCAGCACGGCAACGGAAACGCCTTGCGCCAGGTATGGTCTCACCTCTTCCAAACTATAGCGGGAGTTGGCGAACACAGCGTCAAAAGCAGCCAGAAGGGGTAGTTGCCCCCTCGCCCTGTCCAGGGAGTCGGCGAAGGAGGGCTGGGCTTCCCGGAACCAGCGGGCGGGTGTCACATTATGGTAATAGCAAACCCTGCGCGCCCAGGGCAGAGAGAGGATATGGGGCAGCAAAACGTCTTCGGTGGAAAAATGATACCACAGGGTGTCCGCAGTTATTGTTTCCGCGTCCAGATCACCGACGGGGGCGACAATGCCCGCCAGATCCGGATGGGAGACCGCGGCGTAGACGCGCGCCGGAACGCCGTTCCTGGCGTAAAAATCGGCGACGCTGACCGCGAAATTGCCCACGGCATCGCAAGACATGACATTCGGAGCGACCACACGGACGGTCGCCGGTACAGAGCGCCTCATCCCTGTTTCCCCCAGGATCCAGCCTGCCCGCCCCTGCCGGGCCGGAAGCAATTCAGGGGTCTGTTGAAAAAGGAAGATCCTCCGGAGCGCGGTTCGCTCCGGAGGGTAAAAAAAAGGGCGGGAAAAACCGGGAAAAATTGCCGGAAGAGAAATGTGAAAACCGCGCCGCTCCTTGCGGAGAGCGCGTTATATGGCGGAGTTAAGAGAGAGAGAGAGAGAGAGAGAGAGAGAGAGAGAGAGAGAGAGAGAGAGAGAGAGAGAGAGAGCAAGAAGCGGGCCAAACTATTCATATATTCGGCGCAATCGAAAAGAATGTTGGCGGTATCGGCAAAAAAAATTTCAGCCGGGGGGCTGCAAGTCATACATACGCTCCTCAATCGGAATCAAAGACACACACGGCCCGCTACATAATATCGGTTTCGACATTTTGTCAAGAATTTTTTATTTCCCTGTCGAGAGCAAATGATATGCGGCACCGCTCATTACTGGGCGCGCACACTGGAGAAGATGGGGCACAGGGTCAGGCTCATCCAACCGCAACGTGTCAAGACCTTCCTCGGCTACCGCAACAAGACCGATGCCGCCGATGCCAAGGCGATCTGCGAGGCTCTCATGCATCCGGGCACTCGTTTTGTCCGTATCAAATCCATTGAGCAACAGGATACAGATAGTCAATCAGACACGCTCCTTTCTGGCGGAACGGGGTATCATAGTCCCCAAGGGCATTCACCAGTTTGAGAAAAGCATGCGGGAGATTCTTGCGAAGCACTGGGAAGAATTCAGCGGTGATTTTCAGATGGTAGTGACTGAAAACTTCGCCGAGTATGAGGAACTCACAGAAAGAATTGACAGGATGGACGCCCGGATCAACGCACGAGTCGCCAGCACGGAAGAATGCAAGCGACTGATGCAGATAAGCGGGATCGGCCCTCTGGCCGCGTCTTCATTTCCGCTTTGCCTGTGCCACTCGTGCGGTCAAGGTCAAGACGCTACGCGGCGGGCTTCGCCCGACCTTGTCCGGTACAATAAAAATTGTAAACATCAATGAAAGCAATCGCTGGGGTCACGGAATTCTCCAAATGGGAAACGCGATGAAAAATTACGTTTTCACATTGACACCGGTTCTTTTTAGATATACAAAATTATACACAGGAAGGCGTTATGCAACATATTAATATCAGCAAATGGGGTAACAGCCTGGGATTTCGCATTCCGCGCGGGATTGCGGATAGTATGGATATCAGGGCCGGGGACGCGCTTGAGCTTATCCCGTCCGAAGAAGGGCTCCTGGTGAAGAAAGCGGACTTCAGGCATAGGCGGTATGCTCTGGCGGACATACTGGATTCCTTCACATCCTCGGCGAA
>JAISBT010000146.1 GCA_031266055.1 Deltaproteobacteria bacterium | reverse complement strand
ACTGACGCCGGGCGAACAAGCCCGGCGCGCCGCCTTAAGGCGGCGGGGCAAAGCAAAAACCACGTTTTTTGCTTTGCGATCTTCACACTTCAAACGTAGCGAAGCGAAGTTTTAAGTGTGACATGGTACTAGGCGCGGCACCGGCTATTTAATCTGCTCCCGCAGAGTTTTGGAGACATTCGTATCAAAACTGTCCGCGCCGGTCTTTTTAATCTCTTCAGCTTCCCGCTCACGGACAAACTTGTCGCGCTGGCTGACTTTTTCGGCCAGTTCCCGCGCCAGAACTTCGCGCTCGGCCGCTTTGCCGGCTATATATTTATCGCGCTCTTCCGCGGTCATTTGGCGCAGTTCTGCTGGCAACTCCTCTTCTTTGACAGTCAGGTTCTTGTCTTTCATATCCGACACCAGATCGCCGGAACCGGTGATAATAGCCGACCCCCTGTCCCTACTCGCTTTGCTCACATAGGAGGACATATCCGCAGCCGCCGGAGCCGGGGCTTTTTCATACATTTCCATTTTGCTTTTGACCTCATCCTGTGCGCGTGCGCTTCCGTATGGAATAACGGTTTGATTCATTTTTCTCTGGATAATCAGGATGTCCGCGTCATAAGGAGTCTCAATAATAATAACCTTCCCCCCGTCTTGCGGAATGGCCATATAGCGGCCGCCGCCCAGCTTGGCCATTTCTTTCCAGACGCGCGTGGTGGAGCGCATATCTCCGCATTGCACGGTGTTCAGGATAATGCCTTTGCCCACAGCCTCTTTGATGACCAGGGGGTAATGGCGATCCTGTTTATAATCCATATGCGGCGGAGCGTCGCCCACCAAAAAAATAATCCGGTTCGCCGCAAGCTCCCGCTTGTCGCTCCAGCCAAGCCCGCTGACCGCCACGTCCAGGGCTTCGTTCACCGATTCGGGCGTATCGCCGCCGCCGTCAGCCTCAAACTTGAGCAGTTCGGCGTAAATGGACTGGATATCCGTAGTCAGTTTAAAGCTCCTGGTCACATAGTCATCCTCCAGATCGCGATAACCGACCAGGCCGATATAGATTTCAGCCTCGGGGTTCAGGTCGACTATATTGTTGGCAATGGCCCAGATTTTTTTCCTGGCCCCATCAATCAGGCCGTGCATGGAACCTGTGGTGTCCAGCACAAAAGCCACTTCAATCCTTTTGCCGGAATTTTTCCCTGCGCCCTGATTTTTGTCATATTCTCCCGAAGCGGCGGCAAAAGCGCTTCCGGAAAAAGAAAGCAGCCCCGCAAGGACAGCCGCGGCCGCCAAGGCCGAAGGCCGTATTGAATTATACCAGCCACACATAGACAACTCCTTATTAAAATTACAGATTTCCGCATGGAAATCTGAACATCAGCCGTCAGGCTGACGATCCTCCGCAGAGAAAAGTTTACTTTTCAATGCGGATATCAGTAAAAAAGAGCATTGCAATCGGGAAGTGGAATTATACACACATAACACCGGCACATTCAAGCGCATATTGGTGTTACGGCGTAAAAGCGCGAGCGGCCTTGAATATTTGAATATTTAAAAAATAAAAAAATACTTGACCATTGTTCCGTATGGTTGTATTAACCCTCTTTGCGTCATGGACAAGTCCCGCCCGGATTTCTCCTTTGCGGCTGCCACGAACGGTTTGCTGTTCCTCTGGAGCGCTGGCGCGAAAACGCCCCGGATTCCGAAAATCCGGAGGAGCGCGGGCTGCGGGCCTGCTTGCTCCAATGCGTCTGGTTGTACCACGCCAACCAGATTTGATACGGTAAGTTCAAAAACCAGACCGCCCGGCAAGTTTTAAGGCGGAATGCTTTTGGCGGCGCGTTTTGGTGGCGCGTTTTGGTTTTGACGCTTACAACCTGCCGGTTCCCCGGATCTTTCCGGGCTGAGAACATCTTTGGCAGGGCGGCGTAAACGGGCGACTCGTCAGGTGAAAAAGTTTCGGTTGTCCGGCCGGCGCCGCCTCCGCGCTTTATATCCCCTGCGAGTCTTCCCCCTGAAATTGCCTTGACCTATGGCATTTTACGCTTGAGAATGTTAAAATGCTCTGTTAATACGGGTTTCCGTATGGAAAGCAGGCTGAATTGCCTGTTGTCGGCACCGTTTTCCACAAGATGGAGATATAAATGACTTCAGTTAGCAGCGACCGGATAAGGATAAAACTCAAGGCTTACGATTTTCGCATTCTTGACAAGGCGGTTTCGGAAATTGTGGATACAGCGCGCAATACCGGCGCCGGCGTGGCCGGGCCTATACCCCTGCCGACCCATATCAGCAAAGTCACGGTGAACCGCAGCGTACACGCCGATAAAAAGTCGCGTGAACAATTTGAAATGCGTGCGCACAAGCGGCTTATGGATATTTTGGAGCCGACACAGCAGACGGTTGACGCCCTGGGTAAACTTTCTTTGCCTGCGGGCGTTGATGTAGAAATCAAATTGTAAGGGTGGAGCAAGGCAATGGCTGAAAAACTCGGAATTCTGGGCCGCAAGATAGGTATGACCCGCGTGTTTGACGGTAATGGCGCCGCTGTGCCGGTTACTGTCATTGAGGCTGGCCCCTGCCCCGTCATACAGGTGAAAGATCTGGAGCGCGATGGATATAACGCCCTGCAAATCGGCTATATTAAAGCTGATGAAAAACATACCGGCAAAGCCGGGCAAGGACACATGAACAAGGCCGGCAAGGGTCTGTTCCGCGCCTTACGCGAACTGCGCCTGGAAAACAGGGCTGAATTCAATGTGGGCGACGACCTTACCGTAAATATTTTCAACCAGGGCGATCTGGTTAAAGTGACCGGAAAAAGCATCGGCAAGGGCACGGCCGGCGTTATGAAACGCTGGAATTTCGCCGGTTCCCGCGCTTCACACGGCGCGGAAAAAGTGCATCGCAGCGGCGGCAGCATAGGCAACAATACCGAGCCTGCGCGGGTGTGGAAAGGCAAAAAAATGGCCGGCCACCTGGGCGCAAAGCGCGTTACCACCATAAACCTGACCGTTGTCGCCATTCGCCCGGAAGACAACGTGATTTTGGTCAAAGGCGCCATTCCCGGCCCCAAAAACGGTCTGGTTATGGTGCGCAAGCAGTAAGCGGCACTATTGTCGCGTCCCCGCAAGGGGGTGCGCGCCGCCCGCCCCACAGGCGTAGGCGAAACTTGTTTCGCCGTTGGGCGCCTTAAGGGAGCGTCTCAAAATTAAATTGCTCTGGAGCAGTACGTCAGAGAGGACGCAATGGCAGTCATAAAAGTATACGATCAAAACCTGCAGGAAACAGGCGAAACAACCCTGCCCCCTGAAGTGTTCGAGGTTACGCCGCGAGCTGAAATTCTGCATCTGGTGGTGCGCGCGCAGCGGGCCTCCTGGCGCGCCGGCACGCATTCGGCCCTTTCCCGCTCCATGATGAAAGGCGGCGGGGCGAAACCCTGGAAACAGAAAGGCACCGGCCGCGCGCGCAGCGGCACCAATATTTCTCCCTTGTGGCGGGGCGGAGCGGTTGTTTTTCCGCCGTCCCCCCGTGACTATTCGTTTAAAGTAAATAAAAAAGTGCGCAATCTTGCCCTTAAAATGGCCCTTTCCGTGCGTCTTTTGGACAAGCAGCTCACTGTGCTTAAAAGTATTGAGCTGCCGGAAGCCAAAACCAGACATTTCGCCGAACTGATGGAAAGCATGGAATGGAAAAAGGCCCTGGTCGTTGTCCCGGCTTACGACGAAACTCTGGATCGTTCTTCCCGGAACATACGGGGGGTCACGCTGATTACCCCGGACGAGCTTAACGTGTATGACATCATCAACCATCCCCAGCTTGTGCTTCTTGAACAGGCGGTGGAAGGCGTGATCAGCCGGCTGGCTTAGGGAGACAGCATATGGATTATACGCAGATTATTCTTAAGCCCATTGTCACGGAAAAATCCTCCGCCATGCGCGAGGAATACAATCAGGCGGCTTTTCTGGTGGCGCCCGGCGCGGGCAAAATTGATATAAAAAACGCGGTGGAAGCCGCCTTCAAGGTAAAAGTGCTGGGCGTCAATGTGGTTGTATCCAAACCCAAGGCTAAAACCCGCCAGGGCCGCACTGTGGGTAAAAGCGCGGGCTGCAAAAAAGCCTACGTTTCCCTGGCTCAGGGCGAAAAGATTGAATTCTTCGAGGGAGTATAGGCATGGCCATCAGAAAGCTTAACCCCACTTCCGCCGGGCGGCGCGGCATGACGGTATTCACCTTTGATGAAATCACCGCCGCAAGCCCGGAAAAATCTCTGACTGTGGGGCTCAACAAAAAATCCGGACGCAATCATTACGGCCGCGTTACCAGCCGCCGCCGCGGGGGCGGGCATAAACGCTCCTACCGCATTATTGATTTCAAGCGGGACAAGCTGGGCATTCCGGCCAAGGTGGCGACAATAGAATACGACCCCAACCGCACCGCGCGCATAGCGCTTCTGCATTATGCCGACGGAGAAAAACGCTACATTCTCGCCCCGGTGGGCATGCATACGGGCGACACCGTCCTCGCGGGAGAAGGGGCCGACATAAAGCCAGGCAACGCTTTGCTCATAAGCCGCATTCCCGTGGGTACGCTCATCCACAATGTTGAGCTTTACCCCGGCAAAGGCGGGCAGTTTTGCCGCGCCGCCGGCACTTATGCGCAGCTTGTGGCCAAAGAGGACAAATACGCTCTTTTGCGCATGCCCTCGGGCGAAACGCGCAAAGTGCTGGTCGCGGGCATGGCTACCATAGGGCAGGTGGGCAACCTGCAGTGGGAAAATATTTCTCTGGGCAAAGCCGGACGCAGCCGCTGGCTGGGCCGCAGGCCGGAAGTGCGCGGCGTGGCCATGAACCCTATTGATCATCCGCTCGGCGGCGGTGAAGGACGCTCTTCCGGGGGCCGGCACCCGTGTTCGCCCTGGGGTGTGCCCACCAAGGGCTACAAAACCCGCAACCGCAAGAAAGTTTCTTCCAAGCTTATTGTCACCAGGCGCAAGTAGGAGAATTAAGGCATGCCCAGATCACTTAAAAAAGGTCCTTTTGTGGATGGCAGTTTGATGAAAAAAATGGAAACCGCCGTTGCCAACAACGACCGGCGCGTCATAAAAACCTGGTCGCGCAGGTCCACGGTGTTGCCGGAAATGGTCGGCCTGACCTTTGCCGTGCATAACGGCAGAAAATTCATTCCGGTGTTTGTCACTGAAAACATGGTAGGACACAAACTGGGCGAGTTCGCGCTCACCCGCACCTTCCACGGCCATACTGCCGCCGACAAGAAAAGCAGAGCAGCGAAAAAATAGAAGATGGTGGAATAATGGAAGCAACGTCTATAGCGAAATATGTCCGCGTGTCGCCGCGCCGGGCGCAGCTGGTCGCCCGCAACGTCAGGGGCATGCCGGTGGAAGATGCGCTTAATGTTCTGAAGTTCACGCCCAACAAAGCCGCAAGCCTGATCTATATGGTGATGCGCTCCGCCCTGGCTAACGCGGAAGAGAACAACAAGGCCGACGTGGACGCGCTGAAGGTCAAGCAGGTAATTGTCAACGAAGGCCCCACCTGGAAGCGTTTTATGCCTCGCTCGCAAGGGCGCGCGAACACGATTTTGAAACGCACCAGCCATATAACCGTGATTCTTGAGGACTAGGAAATATGGGTCAAAAAGTACATCCATTCGGGTTCAGGCTCGGCTATAACAAGAACTGGCAGTCCCGCTGGTACAGCACCAAAGAATATGCCGATTTTGTGTTTGAAGATCACAAAATCCGTAAATTTATAAAAAAACTGCTCTTCAGCGCCGGGCTTTCCAGACTTGAAATTGAACGGGCCGGCGGCAAAGTCAGGATTATTCTGCATACCGCGCGTCCGGGCATTGTCATTGGGCGCAAAGGCGTGGAAATTGAAAACTTGCGCAAGGCGCTCAAACAGAAATTCGGCCGCGAGTTTTCCATTGAAGTAAATGAGATTCGCCGCCCTGAAATTGAAGCCCAGCTTGTGGCGGAAAGTATAGCCCAACAGTTGGAGCGCCGCGTGGCCTTCCGCCGCGCCATGAAGCGCACGGTAGCCATGTCGCGCAAATTCGGAGCCGAAGGCATCAAGGTGAATTGCGCCGGGCGACTGGCCGGCGCTGAAATAGCGCGTACCGAATGGTACCGCGACGGCCGGGTTCCCCTGCAGACCCTGCGCGCCGATATAGACTTCGGCTTTGCCGAAGCGACCACAACGTATGGTCTTATCGGAGTGAAGGTGTGGGTTTTCAAGGGTGAACTCCTCGACAGCGAGGTAAAGAACAATGCTCAGCCCTAAAAAAGTAAAATACCGCAAGCGTCAGAAATGCCGCATCAAAGGCCCGGCCACCAAAGGCCATTTTATAGCTTTCGGCGACATCGGCCTCAAGGCCATGGAGCACGGCAAGCTTACCAGCCAGCAGATTGAAGCCGGGCGTATCGCCCTGATGCGCCACATCAACCGTGACGGCAAGGTATGGATTCGCATTTTTCCTGATTTGCCGTTTACTTCCAAACCCCTTGAAGTACGCATGGGTTCGGGGAAAGGCGCTCCCGAAGGCTGGTACGCGGCCATCAAGCCCGGACGTATTTTATATGAAATAAAAGGCGTGGACATGACTTTGGCCAAAGAAGCCCTTACCCGCGCCATGCACAAGCTCTCGGTCAGGACGCAGATCGTGCTCAAGGGAGGCTTGTAAATGAGCGCTCAAGAACTCAGGAAGCTGTCGGCGGAAGAACTGCGGCAAAAACTGACGGAAAGCCGGCAGGAGCTTTTTAATCTTCGCTTCAGGCATGCGACCGCCCAGTTGGAAAATACCTCCGAGCTGCCTCGGGCCAAGCGGAACATAGCGAGAATTTTGACCTTGCTCGGGCAAAAGGAGGCGTAAGAGGATGACTTGCGATTTGACGCATAGAAACGGCGCTACGCTTGACGGCGTGGTGATCAGCAATAAAAATGACAAAACCATTGTCGTGCGTGTGGAAAGGTACACCAAACATGCCCTGATCAAAAAATATCAGCGTACGCACAAAAAATATTATGCCCATGATCCGGGAAATGAGTGCAGCGTCGGCGATAAAGTGAAAATAGTCGAGTTCCGCCCCGTGAGCCGCACAAAACGCTGGCATTTGCTGTCCATTGTGAAAAAAGCCGTCTAGTACCATGTATCGCTTAAAACTACGCATGCGCTTCGTTTTAAGCGATAAGACCGCAAAGCAAAAAACGTGGTTTTTGCTTTGCTCCGCCGCCTTAAGGCGGCGCGCCGGGCTT
>JAISBT010000202.1 GCA_031266055.1 Deltaproteobacteria bacterium | reverse complement strand
CAAAAGCGGCAAGGGCAAGGGGCTTGAACGAAGAGAAAGCCGGCGCCTTTAGACGCGGGCCGGTAACAAGCCCTTATAGGGCTTGAGCAAACCACCCGCTATGCGGGTGGTTATGATTTACGGCGGACGCGTGGTTCCGCCTTGCCTCCGAAATGCTTTGCATAGCGCTGCTGTCACCAGCCGTAAAACGGCTATGCCGTTTAACGGCTGCCGCTTCGCCGCAACGTCCTGTCGCGGATTCCGGTTCTCAATCAAACATAAAAGCATGTTTGATTGAGAACCGGAATAACCCGGATATTGCAGGGGCCGCAAAATTAAATTGCTTTAGTAGCTCTATTGAGCTACAATCAAAATCCAATGTGGCAGGAGGAGGAAATGATCATGGCTGCAACTGCATTTGTCCGGGCGCGCATAGATGGAACGCTGAAAAACGAAGCCGCCGCCGTACTGGCGGGGATGGGTCTGACTGTTTCGGATGTGGTGCGCATAGCGCTGACAAAGATTGCGAAAGAAAAAGCGCTGCCGTTTGAAATGCGTGTTCCCAATGCTCTGACAGCGGAAACGCTGGCCAAGAGCGAGCGTGGCGAGGATGTGCACCACGCCGGGGATGCCGACGATCTGTTTGACCAATTGGGCATCTGATGCGGCAGCCCGATTATTCCGGCCAGTTTAAGCGCGACGTGAAACAGGCGCAGAAACGCGGCAAGGATATGGCCAAACTCAAAATATTGTTGAGTTTGCTCATTGATGGCAAGCGGCTGCCGGCACTGTACCTTGACCACCCGCTTAAAGGGGGCTGGCATGGATTCAGGGAAGCGCACATTGATCCGGATTGGTTGCTGATCTACAAGATTATCGAGGACGTTGTGCGATTCGAACGTACTGGACGGCATTCCGATTTATTCGCTATGTAGTCAAGCCCGCCGGGCTTGTCCGCCCGGCGCGCCGCCTTAAGGCGGCGGAGCAAAGCAAAAACCACGTTTTTTGCTTTGCGATCTTCACACTTCAAACGCAGCGAAGCGAAGTTTTAAGTGTGACTAGTTCGATAGAGATCTCACAACCAAATCCCGCAAAGCTTTTTCGACTTTGCGGGATTTGGTTTTTACCGGTTATGACATCCAGCATAAAGCCGTTTCGTATTCACACGGAGGGCACCGCCGATGCGGGCCTGAAAAATAGAAAACCCTCAATCACACCATCCGGTGTTCAAGGTTGCCTTCAACCATGACGGCGCTCACGGGTCTGGCCGGGCAAACGTACTCGCAGGCGCCGCAGCCGATACAGCGTTCCGTATCCACCACCGGGCGCTTGCGCGTCCCGTCCGCTCCCGCCAGACTGATGGCTCCGGGGGGGCAGGCCTTTGCGCAGGCCGTGCAGGAAACATCGTCGGTGGTCACAATGCAGATCTCCGTATGCACAACGGCTCTGCCGATCTGGAGGGCGCTTTTTTGCTCTACGCTTATGGGCCGGACGGCCCCGGTCGGGCAAACCGAGGAACAGGTGACGCAATTGACTCTGCAGTATCCGCGCTCGAAGCCCATGGCCGGCTGCAGGGCGCGTCCGCCGATATCCGACGAACGCAGCGCCTGATGGGGGCAGGCCGTGACGCAAAGCTGGCAGCCTGTACACTTCCGGGTGAAGGAAGCAAGTCCCCCGGCCCCCGGCGGCAATACCGGCACGGCGCGTTCCGGACTGATCTTGCGGGTCAGGGCGGGAATTACCGCCTCCCTTGCGGCGGCAAGAGCGCTCAGGGGCAGAGCGGCGGTTCCCAGCGCAAACCCCATGCCTGAAAAAAAGGCGCGGCGGCTCGTATCCGTGGCAAAATGCCGCGCCATAGCGCGCGGGGCGGCGCGCTCCCCTTGCGGAGCTGCAACTATTGCCGCTTGACGCGACACTATAACATTTGAGGTGCTTGCGTAACGGCGGGCAAAGCCCTCCTGCGAGCATCTCGCGGCAAGGATTTGCGCGGCAAATCCTTGCAGAGCGTGTAAACACTTGAAGAGAACACGCTCCAGGCCTGGCCGGACGTTCAGGGAAGGACGCCAGGCAAGGGCGTCTTTCCGGCATGTTTTCAAACAATTGAAACAGGACACGCAACGGCCGGCGTCAAGCGTTCCTGTTTCGGCGTCAATGCAGCGGGCCTTGCAGACGCGTTCACAGTTGCCGCAATGTACGCATTTTTCCCTGTCGAGCCGGGGACGGATGAGCGCCACACGATTGATCTGCCCCAGAAAAGTTCCCACCGGACACAGGGTGTTGCACCAGGTTCGTCCTCCCCTCCAG
The DNA here is from genome assembly GCA_031266055.1 of Deltaproteobacteria bacterium. Taxonomy (GTDB): domain Bacteria; phylum Desulfobacterota; class Desulfovibrionia; order Desulfovibrionales; family Desulfovibrionaceae; genus WRHT01. The sequence goes on along the minus strand of JAISBT010000202.1, from coordinate 41,144 downwards.
GCCAGGACGCCCAGGACGGCAAGGGTAGCGATTGCCGCCGCCAGGGCGGCGAAACCCTTCTGCCATACCGGAGTGAGTCCCACCGCGAAGGAGTCCATGCGTTCGGCGGCCAGGGCCAGGCCGTTGCTGCCCACGGCCCAGACCGGAGCGAAAATGTCCGCGGCGATACGCCCGAAGGCGCTGTAGGGTTCAAGCAAACCGAAGATCAGCGGCAGGCCCGCTGCGAAGGCCAGGATGAACAGAGCGAGAGCCGCCGGCCGCAGCCATGCCCGGCTTGGCGCAAAGCGGTAGCGCCGTTTGGGTTTCAAACGGGCCAGAACGTCCTGCATCACCCCGAGGGGACAGATGGTCGAGCAATATATGCGGCCGAAGGCCAGGCTCGCGGCGAGCAGAACACCGGCCGCGCCCAGGCTTCCGGCCAGCACGGCCGGAACGAGCTGGAACTTTGCCAAAAAGGCCAGGTTTTCCGGGGCAAACCCGCTGACGTCCACGAACAGCAGAACCAGCCCGGAAAAACAGATGGCGGCCGCAAGGACGCGTATGGTTTTCAGCATGGCTATACCTCGCTCCTCAACCCCTCGACAAATTTCCCGAGCCTGGCCAGTTGATCCGGTATATTGATGCGCTGGGGGCAGGGAGGCGTGCATTTGCCGCATCCGGTGCAGCGGAAGGCCTGCCTGATTTCCGGAACGGAGCGGTCATACCCCACCAGGAAGGCCCGGCGGGCTTTCGCATAGTCGGCGTCCCGGCTCCCTTTGGGGATGTATTCGTCATCCACGCAGCGGTTGTAGTGGGTAAACACGGCCGGGATGTCGATGCCGTAGGGACAGGGCATGCAGTAGTAGCACGCCGTGCAGGGGATGTTTTCCTGGGTGACGAAGATATCCAGAGCGCGTTTGAGCGCGTCCGCCTCCCTTTCCGAAAGCGGTTCAAAAGGTGAGTACGTGCGCAGGTTGTCCTGCAAATGCTCCATGTAGGTCATCCCGCTGAGTACGGTGAGTATGTTGGGCAGCCCCGCCACATAGCGGAAGGCCCAGGAGGCCGCGCCGGCCCGCGGGTTTTCTTCCTGCAGAATCGTCAGGGCCTTCCGGTTCAAACGGGCCAGCCGGCCGCCCAGGAGCGGTTCCATGACCAGCAGGGGAATGCCGGTCGGGATCATCGTCTCCAGCATCCATTTGACCGGCGCCGGCTCGGAGGCCCGGTAGGGCGAGAAAATCAGGGGAATATACCTGTTCAGCAGGTCGTGGTAGTTGAGCTGCAACAGCGCGCAATCCCAGTGAACGTCCCTGGACAGAATGTATTCGAGCATGGGCCGGTCGCCGTGGAAAGACCAGCCGAAGTTGCGAATACGTCCGGCCCGCTTCATCTCAAGGAGATAGTCGAGAACCCCGTTGGTTTCGTATATCTGCCGATATTGTTCCACGGTGGAGATGGAGTGCAGCAGATAATAATCGAAGTAGTCCACCTGGCAACGCGCAAGCTGCGTCGCGAATATTTTTTCAGCTTCATCCAGGGTGGGATTCCTGGAACTGGGCATTTTGCTGGCCAGGAAAAAACTGTCGCGCGGGTGGCGTTTGAGGGCCTTGCCGATCACCTCTTCCGAAACGCCTTGATGATACACATAAGCGGTATCAAAGTAGTTGACCCCGTGCGCGAGAGCATAATCCACAAGGCGGAAGGCAGCGGCCTCGTCAATTTGCGGCCCGGCCGGGCTGGTGGCCTCCGGACTCATGGGCAGGCGCATGCAGCCGAAACCCAGCAGGGACACTTTATCTCCGGAATTGGGATTTATCCGGTAGGTCATTTGCGTCTTGTCCGGTTCCGGCAGTCCGGAACCCGAAGAGCCGGCAAGACCGCAGCTGTCCAGTCCGTATGCCAGGGCGGCGGCGGCCGCTCCGGCGGCCGCGCCCTTGAGCAGGGTACGCCGGGAAAAACGTCCGCTGGCTGCGGGCGGTTCTTTTTTCATTGTGCTCCTCCTTCAAGCCCCTTGTATACGCTCTGAACCTTTCCCGAATATTTCCCATATCCGGCATAGTCCAAAATAATCCGTCGGCATCCCGCATTCCTGAAATAATTTGAAACTGGTCTCGTCCGGCGGGCTGTGCTAAACCGGAATGCATAATAAAAATGTAAAAATCTGTTATGTAAAGCAACGAGACGATTATGAGCGATGCAGCTTCCATACTTATTGTGGATGACGACCGGGAAATCCGCGAGCTTCTTGAAGAAAATCTGGCAAACTTCGGTTTCCGTCCCGTGGCCGTGGCCAACGGAAGGGAAATGTTCAACCGGTTGGAGAGCGGCAAATACGACCTGGTGCTTCTTGACGTCATGCTTCCTGAAGAAGACGGCCTGGCGCTTTGCCGCAGACTGAGAACTCCCGGCGCGTCTTACGAGCATACGCCGGTTATTTTTCTCACGGCTCTCGGCGATATCACCGACCGCGTCGTCGGCCTGGAACTCGGAGGAGACGACTATCTGCCGAAACCGTTTCAAATGCGGGAGCTTGTGGCCCGGATACGGGCGCTCCTGCGCAGATCCTCCATTTCATCCGGAGCCGGGAATACTCCGGAAACAGCGAAGCCCCGTACGCACGGCATCTGGTCTTTCGGCCGTTGGAGGTTGAACGTCCTGGCGCGTAATCTTGTCGATCAGGATGAGGTGGTCACGCCCATGGGCGGATCGGAATTCAAACTGCTTATGCTTTTCCTGGAGAATCCGCAAAAGGTGATCAGCCGGGAGGATATCCTTGAACATATGGCCGAGCGGGCGGCCGACGTGTACGACCGGAGCATTGACGTGCAGGTCAGCCGCTTGCGGGCCAAACTGCAGGACGACGCCCGAAACCCGGAGCTGATCCGTACCCTGCGCGGCGACGGGTACATGCTGACCGCGCCGGTGGAACGGAGCGGGTCATGAGTACGGCAGAGAAAAAAGGTCTGCAACGCCTGATTCCCGGCGTATTCCAGGGACGGCCGTTCATGGGCCTGCTTGCGGTAATCGTGGTGCTTCTGGCCTCCAACTTGCAGGCCGTATGCTTTTTCCAGGCCCTCCATGCCCGGCAGTGGGAAAAGAACAGGGCTGAAAGCATTGCGGCATATTATTTTCTTCTCGACGACATGACTCCTTCCCGGCGCAGCGAAGCCGTCAAAAGAATGAGCAACGTCAGGCGTTCGGAGAACCGGTTCGAGGTCGTGGAAATTCAGCCGTCCCTGCCGGAGTAGACGGAAACGCCTTTTCAATCCGAACCGGCTTTGGCGCGGCTTGTTTATGACAGCCTGAATGCCGATGGCGCGGGCGAGCCGGAGGTTATAGCCAGATCCAGGGTCAACCCGGAGAACCGCGGCATGATAGCCGGGGGCATTCCCGTTTTACAGACCGCCGTCAGCCTGCGGGGCGGCGAATGGCTCAGCGTGACCCAGCCGCAATTCGTGGACGCTCCTCTGGACGAGCGGGCGCGGCTGGTGTTCCTTATTCTGGCATCCACCATACTGGCCGTGCTGCTGGGGTTCCTGCTCCTGCGCATGGCCGGGCCGCTGCATGAACTGAGGCTGGCGCTGGATCGCTTCGGCAGGCAGCCGGAAGCGCAGGAATCGTTGCCGGAACACGGCGCCAGGGAGATCCGGGAAGCCGCTCAGACCTTCAACCGCATGCGCGAAAGAATACGCGGCTACCTTGCCGAAAGAGGCCGCATGCTGGCGGCCATGGCCCATGATCTGCGCACGCCGCTGACCAGGGCGCAACTGCGCGCCGGAAAAATAGAACCCGCGGAACTGCGCGAGCAATTTCTGGCCAACCTTGAGGACGTGCAGCGCATTCTCAATCAGGGTCTTGAACTGGCCGGAAGCCTCGCGACCGAAGAAGAGTACGTGTCTCTCAACCTGGAAGCCTTTCTTCAAAGCATCGTGGATGACGGCGCCGACGAAAACAACGACATCGCGCTCAAGCCTCTGCCGGACGGGGTATCCCGCCCGGTGGTCGTCACGGCCCGTCCGCTCTGCCTCAAGCGCTGCGTCAGCAATCTTGTTTCCAACGCCCTGAAATACGGCGGCAATGCCGAACTCTCCATCACCGGGGGAAACGGCGTGATTGTCGCGCAGGTGGAAGACAGCGGCCCGGGCATTCCGGAGGAGCTTCTGGAACAGGTTTTCGAACCTTACTTCCGCCTTGAAAATTCACGTAACCGCGCCTACGGCGGAACCGGCCTGGGGCTTTCCATAGCCAGAAACATGGCTTTGCTGAACGACGGAGCGCTGACCCTGCGCAATAAACCGGGCGGCGGCCTCGTCGCGCGGCTGACCCTGCGGCCGGATACCAGGAGCCGGGCGTCCAGAGCATTTTGCGCTTGATCTTGTCGCTGCCGGGTGAACGTAAGCGGCAATATGGCGGGCGCGGCCATTGTCAGCAAGAATGAACGCGTTCTTGACGAGAGCAAACGGTAAATCCGGACTCCGGCGGTGGCCGTGTCCGCACCGGGAAAGAACAGTTTATCCGTCAGTGCCGAAATTTTTCTTGATTATGTGTACCTTTCTGGCTAAAGCTGCGACCGTACTCGGCAAGGAACTCCAAGTCCAGCTTGTGTAAAGATCGCCAAACAAAAAGCGTGGTGTTTGTTTGGCTAATTGTAATGTTTCAATAGGTTGTTCACTCTCGTTTTTTCAGCGTCGGCTGCTTATAGAGACAGAAGCATTCTGTCCGTCATGTGATCCGGGGTAATGCTGCTGAATTTTTCCAGAAGATGCTGCACCGTCAGGCGCGATTTTTCGTCTTTGTTCAGATCCAGTACAACTTTGCCCCGGTGCATCATAATCAGCCTGTGTCCGTAGTTCAGGGCCTGCTGCATGTTGTGGGTGATCATCAGGGTGGTCAGATGTTCTCTTTCCACCAGTTCCTGGGTGAGGTTCATGATCAGGCGCTCGGTCTTGGGATCCAGCGCCGCGGTGTGTTCGTCCAGCAGGAGCAGGGTGGGTCGCACCAGGGTGGCCATGAGCAGGGTAAGCGACTGGCGCTGTCCGCCCGACAGCAGACCGGCGGGATCCTGCAGGCGCGATTCAAGCCCCAGATCCAGCCTGGCCAGAGCTTCCCTGAAAAATGCGCGCTCGGATTTTTGCATTCCGGAGCGCAGCCCGCGAGGTTTGCCGCGCCGGTGAGCCAGCGCCATATTTTCTTCTATGGTCATGGAAGCGCAGGTGCCGCTCAAGGGATCCTGAAAAACCCTGCCGATGAATTGGCTCCGTTTGTATTCCGGCCACAAGGTAATGTTCTCTCCGTCCAGAATGATCTTTCCGGAATCCGGCAGGTGGGCGCCGGCGATGCAGTTCATGAGGCTGGACTTGCCGGATCCGTTGGAACCGATGATGGAGACGAATTCTCCGGGCCTGATCTTCAGCATCAGCCCGTTCAGAGCCAGGATCTCGTTGACGGTGCCTTTGAAGAAGGTTTTGACCAGGCAATCAATGCTCAGCATGTTCGACCTTCTTTTTAGAGCGCAGGGCGGCTTTCAGGCGCGGCATCACCAAAGCCAGCACCACCAGGGAAGCGGTAATCAGATTAAGGTCGCTGGGCGTAAAGGAAAATTCTCCTATGTGCACGCCCAGAGCCAGGGCAATGGCAAGACGGTAAATGATCGAGCCGAGAACCACGGAAATTATGCGTAATTGAAGTTTGCGGCTGTTGAAGATAGTTTCGCCGACCACTATGGAAGCCAGCCCGGCCACAATGGTGCCCACCCCCATGCTGACATCGGCTGCCCCCTGGTTCTGGGCCACCAGCGCGCCGGAAAGCGCCACCAGAGCATTGGAAATGCCCACGCCAACCACAATGGTAAAATGGGTGTTCACACCCAGACTGCTGATCATTTTCGGGTTGTCTCCGGTAGCGAGCAGGGCCTGCCCGAATTCCGTCCGCATCAGCCAGATGAGCAGGAGGATTACCATGAGGACAATCAGCCCGAAAAGGAGGTTTGAACTGACAAAGGGCGGCAGGCTGAGATGCTCAAAAGGCCCGAAGACTGTGGGCTGCCGGATGAGCGCGATGTTCGGCCGCCCGCCCATAACCCGTATATTGATGGAATACAGGGCCGTCATGGTCAGGATGGAGGCCAGCAGGTGCAGGATGCGCAGCTTGGTGGTCAAAAGCCCGGTGACCATGCCGGCCAGAAACCCGGCCAGCATGGCGGGCAAAAGCGCCAGATAAGGGTTCCAGCCGGAAGTGATGCACACCGAGCATACGGCGGCGCCCAAAGGAAGACTTCCGTCCACCGTGAGGTCGGGAAAATCCAGCACTCTGAAAGTTATGTAAACTCCGAGCGCCATCAGGCCATAAACCAGCCCCTGTTCAATGGCGCCGTAAAAAGCGTAAAAGGTCACCGAATTATCTCTGACGCCTTGTCCAGAACGGACTTGGGAATGTTTACGCCCAGCTGTTCAGCCGCGCCAAGGTTAACAACCAGGGAAGAATTTTTTTGCGTTTCAACCGGCATATCCGCGGGGTTGGCTTTGTCGCGCAAAATTCTGGCGGCCATGGCTCCGGTCTGCTTGCCGAGCTCATAGTAGCTGAGGCCCATGGTGGCAACGCACCCGGCGCGTACGGACTCCGGTTCGCCCGCGTACAGGGGAAGTTTATTTTCAACGCATACTTTTATCACGGCGTCCAGGCTGGAAATGACGGTGTTGTCAGTGGGCAGATAGACCGCGTCCGCTCTGCCGACCAGGCTTTTCGCGGCCTGAAACACGCCCGCCGTATTCACCGTGACCGCCTCAACCAGCTTGAAATTGTACTCGGCCGCGGCGTTCTTGAGTATGTCCACCTGTACAACGGAATTCGCTTCTCCGGCGTTGTAAACTACACCCAGAGTTTTGGCCTCCGGATGAATTTCACGGATCAGCGCCACCTGGAGGGCAATGGGACTCATGTCGGTTGTCCCGGTCACGTTGCCGCCGGGCTTTTCCATGCTTGCGACCAGACCGGCGCTGGCCGGGTCAGTGACGGCGGTGAACAGCACGGGAATGTCTTTGATCCTCTGCGCTGTGGCCTGTGCGCTCGGAGTGGCCACAGCCAGAACCAGGGAAGGTTTTTCTCCCATAATCTGGTTGGCAATCTGCAAGACCGTGGAGGTGTTGGCCTGGGCGTTGTGCAGCTTGTAAACAACGGTCAGGCCTTCAAGCGCAAGCTGATCCTTGAAGCCGCGCACAGCCTCGTCCAGAGCGGTATGTTCCACGAACTGGTTTATGGAAATGTCATAGGCCAGGGCGGCAGAAGGGAAAAACAAGGAAAACAACAGAGGCAAAACAACTTTTTTCATGGTGCTTACTCCGCTTTTATGTATTTGAGGCATATTGCGTCATAACATCCCCAGAGTCAAGAGCGGGTTCGGGCTAAGAAGTCGATACTGAAAAAGTCGGGAAACGACTTTTTCAGAAAGGCACGCCGGCGCCAAGCGCCGCTGCGCGGACGCCGCAAGTAAATTGCGGCTCGCTTTCCGCCGCGCCCGGTCGATTGCATCGACCGGGTTTAGTAGATGCTGAAAAAATTGGGAAACGACTTTTCCAGAAGGGCACGCCGGCGCCAAGCGCCGCTGCGCGGACGCCGCAAGTAAATTGCGGCTCGCTTTCCGCCGCGCCCGGTCGATTGCATCGGCCGGGTTTAGTAGATGCTGAAAAAATTGGGAAACGACTTTTCCAGAAGGGCACGCCGGCGCCAAGCGCCGCTGCGACCTCGCTTAAAAAAGGTTATTTTGTTTGATCTGGTATGCCGCAAGCGTATATAATGGCTTCGGAAATGTCTGTAAACGGGTTGTGCGGCTTTATTTGGAACAGTTTAATATTTAATTTGGGGCGCTCCCTCAAAGCGCCCGGAGGTGGAACAATATGAGCCGTATGGAAAAAGATTTGCTCGGCGAAAGGGAATTGCCGGATAATGTCTATTATGGCGTGCAGACCTTGCGCGGCAAGGAAAATTTTCACATCACCGGGCGCACGGTTTCACGGGAATTGGCGCTGATCAAAGCTTTCGGCTATGTGAAGAAAGCCGCGGCCAAAGCCAATATGGACTGCGGGGCGCTGGAAAAAAATATCGCCGGAGCCATCATGGCGGCCTGCGACAAACTTATCGCCGGCAGGTACGCAAACCAGTTTGTCACGGATCTCATTCAGGGCGGGGCAGGCACCTCCATCAACATGAATTTCAACGAGGTCATAGCGAATCTGGCCCTGGAAATTCTGGGCCGTCCCAAAGGCGACTACGCCACGCTCAGCCCGAACGATCATGTGAACTGCTCGCAGTCAACCAATGACGCCTACCCCACTTCTTTCCGTCTGGCCCTGATCATGCGTCTTACGGAATTTTCCAGGACGCTCGGGGCCTTGCAAAAAGCTTTTGCGGACAAAGGGGAAGAGTTTTCCGGCGTGCTGAAAATGGGGCGCACCCATCTGCAGGATGCCGTGCCCATGTCCCTGGGATCGGAATTCAAGGGTTTTTCGACCACCATTGGCGAAGAAATCGAACGTGTTATGGAATCGCGGGGACTTTTGCGCGAAATCAACCTCGGCGCCACCGCCATAGGCACACGCGTCAACACGCCTCCGGGATATCCCGAACTGGCCGCCGCATATCTTTCGGAAATGACCGGAGTGGATTTTGTGCTTTCCAAAGATCTTATTGAAGCCACCTCCGATACGGGCGCTTATGTTCAGCTTTCCGGGGTATTGAAGCGTACCGCGGTTAAAATGACAAAAATATGCAATGATTTACGTATGCTGGCTTCCGGCCCGCGCTGCGGGCTGAATGAAATTTCTCTGCCGCAAATGCAGCCGGGTTCTTCCATTATGCCTGGAAAGGTCAATCCGGTCATTCCGGAAGTGGTCAATCAAACCTGCTTTCTGGTAATCGGCCTGGATACAACCGTCACGCTGGCGGCCTCCGCCGGGCAATTGCAGCTTAATGTCATGGAACCGGTGATCGCTTTTTCCCTGTTTACGGCTATCAGCACCATGCAAAACGCTTTTCGCGCTTTGACGGAACATTGTATAAAAGGCATTGCGGCCAACCCGGAACACACCGAAGCCTATGTAATGAATTCCGTGGGCATTGTGACGCAGCTCTCCCCGATTCTGGGATATAAAAAATGCGCGGAGATTGCCCGGGAAGCCTTTGACAGGAACAAATCCGTGCATGATATCGTTGTGCTGGAACGGAAACTGGTTACGCAGGAAAAATGGGAAGAAGTCTTCTCTTTTGAAAATCTGATCCATCCCAGGTATATCAAGAAATGAGGCTCAGGGAGTTTTAATCATATCGACGAGCTGCTGCAGGGCTCCGGTAAGGTAGGGAATATTCATGCTGATGATGTTGCTGATGATTTTGTAAATCAGAGCCAGCACAAGGGTGGCGCCTATGGTGAAGCCAAGGCCGCGCGCGACCCCTGAAATGAAATTGAGCCAGAGTATTTTTCCGGTGCGTTGCGACAGTTTCACATACTCGGCTACGCCGCTGTTTTCCAGCCGCTGCGCGAGTTTGTCAAGTTGTTCCGTGGTGTTGTGGTTCATAAGGCGCTTGCCTGCTTTCGAAAGTTCAGCGGAAAACCGCCCGCCGCCAGAGCATTTCAACATTTTCAATGTTAAAATGCCCTGACATTGTTCGAGCGATTTTGTGTAGCATAATTCCTGGAGATTTTGAACATTTTTTTCTCTTCAGCCGGACAAGAATGTAATGATGCCGATTTGCGGCCAACAGGGAGCAAATTGGCATCATGCCTGTTTGTTTTTTTTCTTTTTGTCCGATACTATGCGGCAGAGCACGCCAAAAACAAGAATTGCAACGATAGCGAGGAGAAATATACCTCCGCCGGACATAATACGCCTCCTTGGTTTGTGTTTTTATTCACATTGTTGGCGGCCAGCATATCCCGACGCAAAGATATGTGGAATTTCTGTTGCGTTAAAGTTGCCATAACTGGCATAAAATTTTCGTTAGGATTCCCGAAAAGATCATTTTCGTAATAATTCACCTGAATTATTGGTAAACTTGTTGCGCTGTCAATTTATCCCGTCATCTAACCAATTGTATTTTAAATATTATATAAATACGTGTTTTTTATGCCGTGTTAAGGCGGCATAAAGACAACCTGAAAAAGGGAGCCATGTTTCCTCAAAAATGATTCCGGGGTGTACGATTTTTTCCATGCGGCAGACTGCCGCAAGAAAGACCGAAAGCGGAGAGTGTATCGCGCATGCTCGTCAAAGCGCTGCAGAAAAAAAACCGGTTGAAGGCGGATACGACCTGGCGCGACGCGTTCATGTCCGTATTCATTTTGGGCGTCTGTTCACTCATCGGGTTCCTGCTTCACTCCTTGCGCCTGAGTGAGGCCAATATCATATCAATTTATATTATCGGCATCCTGCTGATTTCTTCTATCGCGTCCAGCTGGACATACGGGGTTCTGGCATCGGTCAGCGGCGTGCTTTTGTTTAATTGCCTGTATGCCGATCCCATTTTCAATTTTCGCGTATATGACTTGCAATATTCCATAACAACAGTGGTCATGCTGATCGCTTCCCTGATTGCAAATTATGTCATGACGCTGTTCCGCAGCCAGTTGGACAGGGAAATGCTGGAAACCCGCCGCTTGGATATCCTGCTTGAAACCAGCCAGCATCTGCAGCAGGCCCAGAATATGGATGATCTTTATCATGTCGCTTTAACCCAACTGCATCAAATGCTTGAACATACCATCCTGATATTCCCGGTATCGGATGGAAGATTATTGCAACCAATGGTCAAGAGTTCAGAAAATGATGCGGATTTTGTTTCTGAAGATTTTTGGCCGGATAAAAATACATTGGAGCGGTTTGTTGCCGGAAACGAGGAAAAAAGCACGCTCATCGGGATAAAAAATGGGAAAAAAGCCGTTTGTTTTAAAATAATGAGCGGGAAAACGATTTTTGCCGTTACGTGCATTATCGTTGATCATAATAAACGTATCGCAGGCTTTGAATACAATGTGGTTCTGGCTATGCTGGATGAAATAGCGCTGTCGCTGGAAAAATACAATTTACATTTGTTTAATGAACGCATCGCGCAGGATGCCAAAGCGGAACGTCTGCGGGCAAACCTCCTGCGCAGCATTTCCCACGACCTGCGCACGCCGTTGACAAGCATATCTGGCAATGCGGACATTCTTTTGAGCAATGCGGATAAAATTGAGCCGGAGTTGCGCCGGCAGTTATATCAAAACATTTACAGCGATTCTGAATGGTTGATCAATCTTGTAGAGAATTTACTTTTTGTAACACGCATTGATAACGGAGTAATGACCATCAATACGGAATATGAAGTATTGCAGGAAATTATCCAGGAATCATTAAATTGCGTAGCAAGGCGCGCCAAAGGGCATAATATTTATCTTGAAATGCCGGACGAACTGCTTATTGTGAAGATAGACGCCAGGCTCTTGGTGCAGGTGCTTGTCAATATCGTGGATAATGCCGTCAAATATACGCCTGCCGGCTCCGATATAAGAATAAAGGCCTTCCAGCGCGATGCGCAGGCTATTGTGGAGGTGGCGGATACGGGGAGCGGAATCCGTGACGGCGACAAACAAAAAGTATTCGAAATGTTCTATACAAGCAACAAAAAATCAGGCGACAGCCGCCGCGGCATCGGCCTGGGGTTACCGCTTTGCCAGTCGATTGTCCGCGCCCATGGCGGTACGATTCATATAACGGACAATGTTCCGAACGGCGCGGTGGTCAGTTTTGCTCTGCATTCAGAGGAGGCGGGCATTGAAAGCGAATATACTGGTAGTTGAGGATGACGGCGCGGTCAGGAGCCTCATCACGACCGCCCTGACCATGTTCGGATATAAAGTCGGCCATGCCCGCGACGGCGCCGAGGCAATTATGGAGGCGGTTTCCCTGCAGCCGGAATTGTTCATTCTGGATTTGGGACTGCCGGATATGGACGGGGTAGATATCATCGCCAGGCTGCGGATGTGGACGAATAATCCGATTATCGTGGTCAGCGCGCGCGGCGAGATTCATGACAAAATAGCGGCTCTGGACGCCGGGGCCGATGATTACCTGACCAAACCTTTCAGCGTGGAGGAGCTTATGGCGCGCGTGCGCGCGGCTCTGCGCAAGATGAGCTATGACAACAGCCCGCAAAAAGGCGCGAATGTCTTTGTCAACGGCGGATTACGCATTGACTACGCCGCAAATTCCGTCTTTGTGGACAATATGGAAATTCACCTCACGCCCATGGAATACAAGCTGTTATACCTGCTCTCGCGCAATGTGGGCAAGGTGCTGACGCACAGGTATATTTTGCAGGAGATATGGGCCAGTGATTTTGAAAGCACCACGCAGTCGTTACGCGTGTTTATGGCGTCTCTGCGCAAAAAAATCGAAAAAAAACGTTCGGAACCTTTATTGCTGAAAACGCATCTCGGCATCGGGTACCGTATGGTAAGGCTGCAAGATGACGGCGTGTAGGGCAGCGTCAAGCGAAAATAGTCGCAACTCCGCAGGGTGCGCCACGCCGGCCGCCGTGCGGGCGGCCGGCTGAAGCATCGCTGCTGTCTTCATCCGCAGCTTCCTTCGTCGCAACGGCTGAAGCATCGCTGCTGTCTTCATCCGTAGCTTCCTTCGTCGCAACGGCTGAAGCGGGTTTGTGCTGGAAGGGTAATCAGGGCGCGGGCCAGCCAATGGACTGCGTTACCCATATTTTGTAGTCATCGGGCAGTTTGATAAGTTTGTCCACCACGCCGGTGTTGGAGGCGCGCACGACATTGCCCAATCCCTCCGAAGCGCAGTAAAGCCCGGCATTCTGATACAGCGAACCTACGGACATCGCGCCGAAAAAGTCGTTCTGGGCGGCGTAGATTAAAGTCAGCGGGGCTTTGCCCAAAGCTTCGCGCACATCTTTCGCCACTTGCAGTTCCAGTTGATTTTTCCGGGCGTTGTAAAGCCAGATGCCGCTCTTGAGGGCGACGTACACATCGGCGGCCTGGCTGTTACGGGCTGTCGGCGCGGTACGCTTGCCGTCCGCGCGGTTTACGCCCCAGGCGGCCCAGAGGAGGTTGCTGAGCATATGCCCTGAAATTGCTTTTCCTCCGTTTTCCAAACCGTGCAGTTCACGGGTGGCCCGGCGCTGCGCGAGGGTCTGCATCAGGGGGGCGCCTCCGGTTTTATCCGGCTGGGGCAAGGATACAACCGCGCCGGCAGCTTGAGGCGTATCCGGGATTATTGCCTCCAGCGGTATAAATTTGGGGTTGTTTCCGGTAGTTGTCGGGGCCAGAACCGCGCCGAAAACCTCCCGCGCGGCCAGAACCGAAAAAGCCGCAGTGGCGGCCAGGCCGAAAAATGTTCTGCGTTGCATTATGTCTCTCCTTATAGTTAGCCGATTTTGACGAAATATTGCCGGGGCTTTGCCCCGGCTGAACAGGGTCAAGGGACGTAACGTCCCTTGCGGGGATTCCAAAGGGGCGGTGCCCCTTTGGCCGCCGGAGGCATTCACGTGATATCGGATTCCAGATACAAATTGCGTCCTGCAATTTCTATCTGGAATTGGAATTACTCCGTGAAGCCGGGCGGCAGTCCTCCTGCGGAGTTATCCGGCGGCCCGGCGTAGTCTTCCGGGGGTGCATCGCCGCTTACGGGGTTAAGTTCCAGTCCGGCCTGTTGCGCGAGCTGCCGGTAATTTGTCCCGGTGAATCTCAGGGCGTTGAGCGGGTAAACCACAACAGCCGGAATGCGCACCGGGCAGTGGTGTTCGCAATAACCGCAGCCGAAGCATTTTACCGGGTTCACCACAGGCGCAGGCACGCCGGAAGGAACGGCGCCCGGTCTGCCCGGCGGCTGTTCAAGGCGTATGGAACCGTAAGGGCAAACTTCCTGGCAGACCACGCAACGTTTGCCTTCGGCATAGGCAAGGCATCTTTCCTGCATGACAACCGCGGTGCCGAGCTTGGCCTGTTGTTTGTCCGGCAGGGCCAGGGCCTGGATGGCTCCGGTGGGGCAAACCAGTCCGCAGACGTTGCAGTCCGGTTCACAGGGACCGCGCCGGGGTATCAGGATGGGGCTGAACGCTCCGTCAACTCCGGCGGCAAACCAGGTCGGCTGCAAGCCGTTACTGGGGCAGGCTTTCATGCATTCCCCGCAGCGCAGGCAACGTTTCAGGAAGTCCGGTTCAGGCAGCGATCCGGGCGGGCGGATGCAACTGCTTGACCACAGGCTGCCCTGGCCCACGTCTTTGAGCAGATTTCCCGTGCCGGACAGTCCGGTTCCGGAGAGTAAAACGCCCGCGCCCGCGCCGGCCAGGAAGAAACGCCTGGAGGGCAGGCGGGTTGAACAAAGGGAGCCGGAAGAAGCGGAAAACCCGAAGCGTACAGCCCCGGCCGGGCAGACTTCCGCGCAATGGCGGCAGGCGATGCATTCTCCGGCGCGGGTTTTTTCTCCCGCGGGTTCGATGGCCCCGGTCGGGCAGGCGGCCGCGCAACTGCCGCAATTAATGCAGGCGCTGGTCATGCGTCCCCAGCGGGGCAGGAAAGGAAAAAGCCTGCGGGGCAGCGCGTCTAAAAGGGAAAGCAGGGCGCCGGCCGGGCAGAGGCGGCTGCACCAGAAACGCGGTTTCAGGCGTTCCAGCCAGAAGAGCGAGGCAAAAAAAAGCAGCAGGAAGTACAGGGTATAAAAATGGCGGGCGGGTATCTGCATATATTGCAGCCAGGCCGGATTCATCTCTTCCGGGAGGATGGTTGCCAGAGTTTTTGCAGCTTCCAGGCCGCTTTTCGCCGCAAGTAGAAGCAGCGGGTGCAGCAGGAGCGCGTAGAAGCGTGTAATGAGCGGGATGGGGGCAAGCCAGTGGCTCTGGTTCACTCCTATGACGGCTGAACCCAAAATTATCGCCAGCAGCAGGTACTTCAGTCCGCCCGGCACAGGGCCGGCTGATTCAGCGCGGGCCTTGTCCCGGCGGGGTCTTGTCCCGAAAATTTTATTCAGCAGTATGCGCATAAAATCCAGGGTAGTCCCGAAGGGACAGAGGTATCCGCAAAAAACGCGCCCGAAAAATATGGCGGAAAGCAATACCAGCAGGCCTGGAACCAGATTGCCGATCAGTTCCCGCGCGGATACGGGAATTGCCAGGGCGACCAGAGGGTCGAGGCGCAAAAAAAGTTCCGCCGGCAACGTGCCCGGAAGTGAGGAAGAAAGCGGAAAAAGCACAGTTGAGAGCAAGTACAAAAATAAAAGCAGACTGGCCGTTTGGATCACCCGCTGGGTGGAAAACCGCCGGGATCTGTTTTTGGACGCTTTCATAGAGTATTTCTGCTGATGATCAGGTTTTCAATATCCATGCGCCCGAGGCCGCGGTCATGCGCTTCGCGCAGGTAGGCCACCTGCCGGGGGGCTATTCGCATGCCGCCCCATTCATAGGAGGCCACGGCGGTGGAATCGGCCGCCACAGGGTCAGCCGAGGCGATAATTTCTCCGGGGAGGAGAACTTTGCCCGGGCCGCCGGGGCCGCCGGTGGACAGTACGCGGGTGGCGTCAATAACCGCCAGGTGGGGTTTGACTTTGGTATTCAGATCGACAATGGACGTGCTCAGCGGATAGCGCGAATGCATGGAGCTGCGGTTGAGAATAAGGCCCATCTGCCCCTTGAGCGAAAGCGAAACCCCGGTGCTGCCGTGGCTTTTGGCAACAGGCGCGGCAATGATGACGTCAGCCTCAAGCGCGTCGCGCATAAAGGCGTTTTCGCGCATGGAGAGCGCCGCCTCCAGGGGCGCGTCAACATAAAAATCCGCATCCATGAGATGGTGGCAGATGCCGCTTTGCACGGAGTTGCAGGCATCGAGAATGCCCGAGCGCTGCAAAGCCAGCGCCGGATTTTGCAGGGAATGGTCAAGCACGCGCACGCTTCCGGCCCCGGCTTCCTTGCACATGACCAGTATTTCACGCACCACTTCCGGGTGGGTGGTGGTGGCTTTGTCCGGAGTTTGGGCGAAACTCATGTTGGGTTTTATGAGTACCTTCTGCCCCGGCTTTACAAAGCGGGACATGCCGCCGAGCATGTTTACGGCCGCGCGGGCCGCGGCGGCGGGATCCCCCCTGATCACGGCCACGTCCGGCCTGGAATCGCCCGTTGCCTGAAGGCTTGCCGGTTCAGAGGCGGCAAGCGCATCCAGGGACAGCAAGGAATTTCCCAGACCCAGCCCGGTACCCGCAAGAACGATCCCCCGCATCTGCCATTTGAGAAAAGTACGCCGATTCATATATGCACTCCCAAGTTACAGATTTTCGCATGGAAATCTGAACATCAGCCGGACGGCTGATGTCGCCGCGAAGCGGCGGGAGTCAACCGAAAACCACGTTTTTCGGTTGACGATCCTCCGCAGGGAAAAGTTTACTTTTCAATGCGGATATCAGTAAAAGACAAATTTTCCGATGCAAGCGCAGGTATTATGTACTTTTTCAGAAGTCTTGCAAGACCTGTTCGGGCATTACTTTATAAAATTTTCCGCTTAAAAGCATTGTTAGGCGAACCAAAAACTGTTAGAAGAGAAATTGGCCTTATACATTCTCTAGAAATTTTTTACACAACATCAGCATGTCAGATTTTGTCCACCTGCATTGTCACAGCGAATACAGTCTGCTGGACGGCGCCATACGCCTGGGGGATTTGTGCCGCCGGACCAAAGATTTCGGGATGCCCGCCGTGGCGCTTACCGATCACGGAAACCTCTACGGAGCTGTTTTTTTCTATAAACAGGCGCTGGCTACGGGCATTAAGCCGATTATAGGCTGCGAGGTCTATGTTTGCCCTGATCACAAAGATAAAAGCCCTGAACGGGGCCGGGAGCGTTATCACCTGGTTTTGCTGGCCCGGAACCGAACCGGCTACCATAACCTGGTAAAGCTGGTTTCCAGGGGCGCTGTGGATGGTTTTTATTATCGACCGCGGGTGGATAAACAACTGCTCGCGCGCTATTCCGAGGGCCTTGTCGCCTTGTCGGCCTGTCTGGCCGGCGAGATACCCGCCGCCATAAGAAACAGGGGCATGGATGAAGCCTTGGCGCTGCTCAACGAATACAAGGCCATTTATCCTGACCGTTTTTTTCTGGAAATGCAGGTAAACGGCATGGAAGTCCAAAAGAAAACCAACGCAAAGCTGATGGAGCTCGCGGAAACCACGCGTACTCCGCTGGTGGCCACCAATGACTGCCATTATCTGAACCGGGACGATCACGAAGCGCATGACGTGCTGTTATGCATTCAGACCAGGAAGCTGGTGTCTGATCAGGATCGCATGCGTTTTGACGCCATGGATCTGTATTTCAAGTCCACGGAAGAAATGGAGCGGGCGTTTGAGTTCGCGCCGCCGGAAGTTTTGGATAATTCCATGCGCATTGCGGAAATGTGCGAAGATTACAAGTTTGAATTCAACGAAGCGCATCTGCCTGTGTACGCAGTGCCGGCCGGAGTCACCCTGGATGACGAGTTCAGGAGGCTTTCCCGCGACGGATTGGAAGAGCGGCTGCGGCTGCTGAAGGGCACGGTGGACGAAAGCGTATACCGCAAGCGCCTGGAAATGGAACTTGAGGTCATCGCCAAAATGGGCTACCAGGGCTATTTTCTGATTGTGTGGGATTTCATAAACTGGAGCCGGAATAACGGGGTTCCTGTCGGCCCCGGCCGGGGATCCGCCGCCGGATCGCTGGTGGCCTGGGCCTTACGCATTACCAATCTGGATCCCATCCCGTATAATCTTTTGTTCGAGCGTTTTCTCAACCCCGAGCGGGTGAGCCTGCCGGATATAGACGTTGATTTTTGCGAACGCAACCGCCACAAGACCATCAAATACGTCACGGATCTTTATGGAGGAGAGGATTATGTGGCGCAGATCACTACCTTCGGGACGATGAAAGCCAAGGCGGTGGTGCGCGACGTAGGCCGCGCCCAGGGTTTTCCGGTGGCGGAGGTGAACAGAATCGCCAAACTTATTCCCAACAGGCTGGACATGACCCTGGAAAAGGCTTTGCAGGAAGAGCCGGAACTGGCCGGGCTTTATGCGGCCGACCCCGGAATACGGAAGCTCATCGACATCTCCAGGCGGCTCGAAGGCCTGGCGCGCCACGCCTCCACGCACGCCGCCGGGTTGGTCATCTCGGACAAACCTATGCTGGAGTATCTGCCGCTTTACCGGGGCAAGGACAGCGAAGTTGTTTCCCAGTATGACAAAAAAATTGTGGAAGCGGTGGGCCTGGTCAAATTTGACTTTCTCGGCCTCAAAACCGTGACTCTCATCCAGGATACCCTGGATTTTATCGCGGCTCAGGGTAAACCCGTGCCGGATCTGGACAATTTGCCTCTGGATGATGAAAAGGTCTATAAACTTTATGCCGCGGGCGATGTGGACGGCATTTTTCAGGTGGAAAGCTCCGGCATGCGCAGTTATTTGCGCCAGCTTCGCCCTACCGTGTTTCAGGACATTATCGCCATGCTTGCCCTGTACAGACCGGGCCCTCTGGGCGCGAACATGGTCGGCGAGTTCATCCAGCGCAAGCACGGGGTGCTGGAAGTGACATATCCCCTGCCGAGTCTGGAAACCTGCCTCAAAGACACCTACGGAGTGATCGTCTATCAGGAACAGGTCATGCAGATCGCGCAGATTGTCGCGGGCTATACCATGGGAGGGGCGGATATACTGCGCCGGATCATGGGCGGAAAAAACAAGGCCGCCATGTCCGCGGAGCGTCCCAAATTTGTGGAGGCAGCCAAAAAGCGCCAGGTCAGCGAAGGCAAAGCCAATGAAATTTTCACCCTGATGGAAAAATTCGGCGAATACGGCTTCAACAAGTCACATTCCGCCGCGTACGCGCTTATTTCCTATTATACGGCTTTTTTAAAAGTATATTACAAGGCGGAGTTTATGGCCGCCCTGCTTTCCTCAGAAATCGGCAACCAGGATAAACTGCTGAAATATATAGCTGTATGTAAAGAAATGGGCATAAAGGTGGAAGCTCCGTCCATACAGGAAAGTCTGAGCGGTTTTTCCGTGCGGGACGGGCGTATTCTCTTCGGCCTCAGCGGCATAAAAAATGTTGGAGAAGAAGCGGTCAGAGAAATTGTGGAAATCAGGAAAAAAGGCGGTTCGTTTGTTTCGCTTTTAGATTTGTGTAACCGGGTGAGTTTGCGTAAAGTTACCAAGAGGGTTCTGGAAAATTTAATCAAGGCCGGCGCTTTTGACGTTTTGGGCTGCGCGCGTTCTTCTCTGGCGGCTGCGCTGGATTTGGCCGTACTCAGGGCGCAGCGCAAGCAGAAAGATGAGTGCAGCGGGCAGAATTCCATGCTGGCTTTTTTGGGCGTGGAGCAAGAGAGAAAACCGGGCGGCCTTGGTTTTGATTGTGAAGAGGCCGGTCTGGCTGAATGGCCGGATGAGGAAAAACGTTTTTATGAAAAGGAAGCTCTGGGTTTTTACTTGACCAGCCACCCCCTGCAGCCGTTTATACGCGATATGCGGCGGATGAATTTTATGCCTCTTGAGGAATGCTCCGAGCTTGCGCCGGGTGTTCCGTTTACGAGCGCTGTTCTGGTGCAGAGCGTAAAAGAGACAACCACGAAAAAGGGCAGGCGCATGGCCTTTTGCCAGGTGGCCGATTTAACGGCTTCTTATGAATGCGTGTTTTTTGAAAAAACCTATGCTGAATGCCGGGATCTGCTTAAGCCGGACGCCCTTCTGGAACTTGCCGCGCAAGTACAGCAGGCGTATCAGAAAACGCAGGATCCCGAGCAGGAAGACGACGTGGAAAGGGAAATCAAGCTGGAGGCCACGCGGGTACGTCCGTTGCCGGAAGTTGTGCGTTTGAGCGAAGAACCGGTGGAGCTTGGGCTTAGTCTTGAGAAATTTAAGGAAACGCATATTGGAGCGCTGAAAGATATTTTTGCCCGGCACAGCGGAAAGGTCGGAACGGAGCTTGTGCTGTACGGGCCGGATTATTGGTGCCGGTTGAGTTTTCCGTCCGGCTGCCGCGTGCAGCCGGGGCCGGAGCTGAATGCCGCTCTGGCCTCTTTTGAAAACAGTCTGGAAGTTGAGTCGGCGTCTTACTGATATCCGCATTGAAAAGTAAACTTTTCCCTGCGGAGGATCGCCAGCCGGAAACGTGGTTTTCGGCTGATTCTCGCCGCTTCGCGGCGGCATCAGCCTGGCGGCTGATGTTCAGATTTCCATGCGGAAATCTGTAAACTTATACGTGAGGCAAGTGGTCGCTATGTCAAAAATACTTGATTCGGTGCTGGGTATATTTTCCAGTGATTTGGCCATAGATCTGGGTACCGCCAATACCTGCGTCTATGTCAAGGGGCAGGGAATAGTGCTGCGCGAGCCGTCCGTGGTGGCGGTGAAAAAAGATGCGCGCGGCAATAACGTTATCCTGGCCGTAGGGCATGACGCCAAGGAAATGTTGGGCAGGGTTCCGGCCAATATTGAAGCCATACGCCCCATGAAAGACGGCGTTATTGCCGATTTTGAAATAACCGAGGAAATGCTCAGATATTTCATCGCCAAAGTGCATAATCACCGGCGCATGGTCAGGCCGCGGATTATTATCGGCGTTCCCAGCGGAATCACCCAGGTTGAAAAAAGAGCGGTTAAAGAATCGGCTCAAAGCGCCGGAGCAAGGGAGGTTTACCTTATCGAAGAGCCAATGGCCGCGGCCATAGGCGCGGATCTTCCCATTCAGGAACCCACCTCCAACATGGTGGTGGGCATGGGCGGCGGAACGACCGAAGTGGCGATTATTTCTCTTTCCGGGATTGTATATTCAAAATCCGTGCGCGTGGGCGGCGATAAAATGGATGAAGCCATCCAGGCGCATATCAAACGCAAATACAATCTGCTGATTGGCGAATCCACGGCGGAACAGATAAAAATGGCCATAGGTTCGGCTTATCCCCTGGAGACGGAAACGGCTATGGATGTCAAGGGCCGGGATCTGGTAACCGGAATACCGCAGCATATCGAAATTACTTCGGAAGAAGTGCGTAAAGCCATATCCGAACAGGTGGACAGCATTATCCAGGCCGTGCGCATAGCTTTGGAGCAGACTCCGCCGGAGCTGGCCGCGGATATTGTTGACCGGGGCATAGTTCTCACCGGCGGAGGAGCGCTCTTGAAGGGTCTGGATCAGCTTTTGCGCGAGGAAACTTCCCTGCCCATCATGGTTGTGGACAACCCTCTGGACACCGTGGTGCTCGGCGCCGGAAAAGCCCTGGATAACATCACTATCCTGAAAGAGGTCTGCATAGATTAACGCCGCCAAACCCAAACGCCTGGTCTTTTTTCTGGGCCTGGTTTTTATCTGTTTTCTGGCTTTGTATACCTGGGATGCAAGCACGGGCAAGCTTTCAAGGGTTTCCAGCATGGGAGGCCTTGAACTTGCAAGGCATGTTATTGCCCCCGGCATCTGGCTTAAAAATCAACTGCTTTCGGTTTGGAACGATTATGTGGCGCTTGGCGACGTGGCGCAGGAAAATATCCGCATCAGGGAAGAACTCGGCTACCTGAAGCAGGAGCGGGTCAGACTGCGCGAAGACTTGAAGGAACTTGAGCGGCTGCGGGCCCTGCTCGGCATTCCGCCGGCCCCTTTATGGGAACAGACCGGCGCGCGGGTGGTGGCCGGGCGTTTTGGCCCGCAGGCGGTTTTAAACAGCGTGATGATTAATAAAGGCTTTGTAGAGGGCGCTTTGCCGGGGGCTCCGGTAGTTACCCCGCAGGGGCTGGTGGGCAAAATTTATCATGCCGCCCCGAACAGCGCGAATGTGCTTTTGTTGAACGACCCTTCCTTCAGGGTTGCGGTTATCGGCCAGGAGAGCCGCGTGCGCGGGATTCTGGCCGGCGCGGGCGCCGGGCAGGATTTGGAAGTGCTGTACGTTGCGCCCAACACGAATATGAATGAGGGCGAATTTTTGATTTGTTCCGGGCTTGACGGAAGCGTGCCCAAGGGAGTGCCGGCCGCGCGGGTCAGCAAGGCGCTTTACGACAGAGATACGCTGTTTCCGCGTATAACGGCCACACCGCTGGCCTTGCTGGATTCTCTGGAAGAAATTGTGTTGCTTGTGCCGCCCAGAGGGCAAAAAGCCGAAGATCTGGTTTTCCTTCCCGATGCCGAGCCGGATTCGGGCGGGGCGGCGATTCCGGGCGGCATAACAGACGAAGAAGCGGCCAAAATCATCAGCGAGTAGCGTGAAGATTGTCATGCGCAATTTTATCTGGTGGATTTTCTACATTTTCGCGGCGATCTGGCTGCAAAAATTTGCGCCCGGCCTGGACGCCCTGGCGCCCGGGCTGATCATCTGCATGCAGGAGCGCAACAGACAGCAATCCATACTGTTTCTTCTGGTCTGCATTGTGCTGCAGGAGGGTTGCGGAACGCTGCCCTTCGGAGCGTCCATTATCTGGTACGGTCTGGTATTCAGTTTTTTTTATATGGGCGGCTGGTTTTTCATGGCCGAGAACCGCTTTTTCATCATGATTTTATCTCTTGCCCTGGGGATTGGCCGGTTGTTCATGTTTTTGGGCATGGGCGCTTTGCAGCCGCTGCCCCTGGATACCCAGGCCCTCTGGTGGCAGTGCGCGGCACAGGCCGTGTTTACCCCGGTTATCTGGGCGGTGAGCGGATATAGCCGCCATAAGTTTTGCGGCGAGGCGGACTGAATGCGTATTGTAGTTGAATCGGACAGCAACCAGCCGTCCAGGCACGGCATACCGCTTTTGCAGGCGACGGCGCTGTTTCTTTTGTGCGCCCTGGTGCTGCGCTTCTGGTATTTGCAGGTTTTACGCGGCGAATATTATGAAAAAAGAGCTTATGCCAACCGTTGGAAAAGCGAGCGGATTCCGGCCAATCGCGGGCTGATTTCAGATGTCAACGGCGTTATTCTGGCGGAAAACAGCCCGGCTTATTCCGTGGCCGTTATCCTGGAAGACTGCGGCGATGTGCCCGCGACCCTTGCGCAGGTGAGCAAGTGGACGGATACTTCTCTTTCCGTCATTCAAAGCGCTTATGATCAGGCAAAAGATAAAACTAAAAAGTTTGATCCGCTCATTCTGGTGCCCAGCATAGATTTTTATCAGCTGGCTTTAATCGAGAGCCAGAAAGTCAACTGGCCGGGCGTGGTCGTGCTTTCCCGCCAGCGCCGCTACTATACCCACGGGAGTCTTTTCGCCCATGTGCTGGGCTATGTTTCCATCGCCAGTGACGACGATCATAAAAAATACGCGGAGCTTTCCATTGGCGACACGGTCGGCAAACAGGGTCTGGAAGTCATTCTGGAAGATCGCCTGCGCGGGCGCAAGGGGCTCAGTTCCGCCGAAGTAAATGTACACGGCCGCCAGCTTTTAAGAAACGTTCAGTTTAACCCCGGCGGAGGCGAAAATATACACCTTTCGCTGGATTTGAATCTCCAGGCGGCCGCGGCCCGGGCCTTGGGCGACAACGCCGGCTGCGTCATCATCATGGAGCCGGATACCGGAAAACTGCGGGCTTTGGTGACCGCGCCTTCTTATGACAACAATATTTTTACCTCCAGATTGAGCGGAGCCGAATGGAGCAAGCTGCGCGACGATCTCAGGCACCCCCTGCACAACCGGGTTATTCAGAGCGTGTACCCGCCGGGTTCCACCTGGAAGCTGGTCATGGCCGGGCTTTTGCTCTCCATGGGGGTTGACCCGGCTGAATCCGTCGTTTGCACCGGAGAAGTGAAGCTGGGCAACCAGTCTTTCCGTTGCTGGAAAAGGGGCGGACACGGCAAAATAAACATGCTCGGTTCCATTGTGGAATCGTGCGACAGCTATTTTTATTTGATGGGTGATCGCGCGGGCATTGAGCGTATTACCGCCGCGGCGTATGCCAGCGGCTTCGGTCGGCTTACCGGAATAAATCTTCCTTATGAAAAACCGGGCCTGGTGCCGGGCAAGGAATGGAAAATGGCCAATGTCGCCTCTGAACCATATTGGCAGAGGGGCGAAACTTTCAATACTTCCATCGGACAGGGGTTTACCCTGGTCACGCCCATGCAGATGGCGGTATATGTCGGCGCTTTGCTGAACGGAGGCAAGCTCATGCGGCCGCTTTTGCTTGACGCCGCTGAACCGGAGGTGACGGGCCAACTGCCCCTGCTGGAAAAACACCGTAATTTTATTGTTGAGGCCATGCGCCAAACCGTGGATTCACCGCGTGGAACAGCCAGGAGGATACGCCGTTCCGATGCGGTCATCGGCGGTAAAACCGGAACCGCCCAGGTCATACGCCTTGGAGAGGTGCGGGTGCGGGCGGGCGACATGCCCTATGAGTACCGCGATCATGCCTGGATGGTTTCCTGGGGCGTAAAAGGTGGACAAAAATACGTGGTAGCGGTTATGGTGGAACATGGAGGAGGCGGAAGCTCCACGGCCGGCCCGATAACCGCGGAGATATACGAGTATTTGTTTGGCGGCGCGAGAATAGCGCCCGGCCGGGAAACGGAGTTCCCCTACGCGCCGGTTACGGAAAGGCAGGGGTCGGCCAGGGAGGAAGAAATTCTGAAGGCCGCGGCGGCTTGGCGGAAAATGTAGCGGCCGGTTTTAAAAATATATGACGCAACTAACGGAAAAAAGCCGGATATGGCACGCTAACTGGGGTCTGATTATTCTGACGGCGCTGCTGGTGATTTTCGGCCTGGTCAATTTATATTCCGCCTGCGCCACGCGTGGAGAATACGGCGTTGATATCGAGTATTACTACACCCGGCAGCTTGGTTTTGCCGGTCTTGGCCTCCTCTGTATGGTTTTTGCCATGGCCTTCGATTATCGCAGGCTGGAAAGAATGGCCGTGCCGTTTTTTGTTTGTTCGATAATTCTGCTTTTGCTGGTGCCTTTTTTCGGCCGGGAAGTAAAGGGCGCTGTCCGGTGGATTCCCTTGTTCGGAATCAGATTTCAGCCCAGCGAACTGGCGAAAATAAGCGTAATGGTTTTGGCGGCCAAATTGCTTTCCACAGGGCGGGGTTCCCTGGGCTGGAAAGATTTCATCAAGGTTTGCGCGGTCGGCCTTTTACCCTGCCTGATTGTTTTTATCCAGCCGGATCTGGGAACCGCCGTGATTATTCTGGCCATTCTCGGCGGAATGATTATCTTTCGCGGCCTTAAGTCTTCCATTGTCAAAGTTGTTCTTTGCCTCCTGCTGTTAAGCCCTTTTTTCCTGTGGAAGGCGGTGTACCCGAACCTCAAGCCATACCAGCAGCAGCGCATAGTCAACTTTATAAACCCTTCCGCAGCCTCGCAGGACGCCATGTACCAGAGGAACCAGGCGCTCATCGCCATAGGTTCGGGGCAATTGTGGGGGAAGGGCTGGATGGAGGGCCCGCAAAACAATTTGAATTATATCCCTGAAAGGCATACAGATTACGCTATTGCTGTTTTGGGCGAAGAACACGGTTTTGCGGGCATTGTTTTATTAGTTGGATTATTTTCATTATTTTTGCTAAGTATTTGCGCGACGGCTGCAAATGCCAAAGATCGGTTCGGCAGTTATTTATGCGCGGGAGTTTTCTTTTCTTTTTTTTGGCAAATTTTTATAAATATAGGTATGGTGGCGGGGATGCTCCCGGTTGTGGGGGTGCCCCTGCCGTTTTTCAGTCACGGCGGCACGGCCATGGTAGTTAACTTCAGTTTGTTGGGTATTGTACTCAGCGTGTCCATGCGGCGTTTTGTGTTTAAAGCCGCGTGAAAGCAGCGTTGCGTTTCTTTAATTTATGGAGCAAGTCAATGAGCAAGGAAGAATTTAACGCTTATCTCGGAGCAGGAACCGCCTACCAGGGGCAGCTTTCTTTTTTGGGAACAGTGCGTATTGACGGTGAGTACAAGGGCGAGATAAAATCCGAAGGCACTTTGATTTTGGGCAAAGAGGCCAAGGTGCAGGGTAAAATCCAGGTTTCCCAGCTTATTTTGAGCGGAACCCTTGAAGGCGACATCATTGTAGGCAAAAAAACCGTTATGCATAAAACGGCCCACCTCACCGGAAACATCGTCACTCCGGTTCTGGCTATGGAAGAAGGGGCGGCCTTGCAGGGTAAAGTACATATGACGCAGGGCCCCATACCTGACGAGATGCAACTCAGCATTGAGGAAAATCTTTGCGCTTCCTCCAATGTCAATTGACAGAGAGGTTCAGGCATGGTCAGTGTAAATCTGGACATAACTTTTTTGATTCAGATAGTGAATTTCCTGGTGGCGATTTTCGTTTTGAATCTGGTTCTGATTCGCCCTGTCCGCAAAATACTTGCGGAGCGGCGGGAGCGTCTGCATGGATTTATTGCGGAAGCCGAAAAATTTAACGGCGCTTCCGATATGCGTCTGAAAAACTACGCTGCGGAGCTTGCGGCGGCAAGGAACAAAGCCGGGGAACAAAAAGAGCTGATTCGTCTGCAGGGCCTTGACGCGGAACAAAGCATTCTTGGTTCCGCCCAAAACGAAGCTCAGGGCATTGCGCAAAAATCGCGCCGGGATGTCGAGCGTGAACTTGCGGAGGCGCGGCTGATTCTGCGCGGCCGGATCGAAAGCATGTCCGCCAGGGTTGTCGCGCGGCTTCTGGGCTAGGGCATTTTAACATTGAAAATGCCTGTTCGTTTCGCGGGGGTTTGCCCGCAAACTCCCGCCGCGAGGTCGTCGCGCGGCTTTTCTTATTAAATTACACCTGGAGCATTTTAACATTGAAAATGTTGAAATGCTCCGGCGGCGGGCACCGCGTTAAATTGCCTTAGGGAGGGATGAGCGTTGCGTTCCCGTTTTAAAATAACCTGTCTGCTTATCGGGGCCATTTGCGTCCTGGCGGTGGTAGCCGGGCGCGGTTCGCACAGCCAGTATGTGGATTTTGCTTTCAGAACAGGTAATGTCATTCTTTTTGTCGCCCTGGTCTGTCATATATGGGGCGCCAAAATTAAAGCTTTTTTCAAAGGGCGCACCGAGAGCATCAAGAATGAACTCGCGGCGCTGGAGGAAGCCAGAAGCAAAGCTCTGCACCGGGTGAAGCAGGTGGAAGAGCAGATTTCCAGCCTGGACAGGGACAGACAGAATATTATTGCCGAATATCGGGCCCAGGGCGAGGCGCTCAAATCTGAAATAATCGTCAAAGCTGAAAGAACAGCCAGGCAAATTATAGCCCAGGCCAAGGCCACCGCCCAAAGCGAGGCGGATAAGGCCGTGGAGGAAATGCGCAGGGAGCTTGCGGAAGAAATTATGGATGCGGCGCAAAAACTTCTGCTCCAGCGTTTGGATATGCCCGGGCATAAAAAATTGATTGATAAAAGCTTAACCAAGGTGGTGCTTAATTGAACGGAGGTTTTGCCGCGCACAGGTATGCCGGGGCTTTTTTTTCTCTCGGGCGCAAACAGGGCTTGCCGAAACTGGAAAAATTCGGAGCCGATCTTGAGGAGCTGGCGCTTGTTCTGAAAAATTCTCCGCAACTGACGGAGTTATGCAGGAGTCCGCTTTTTTCAGCGACGGAAAAGTCCCTGGTCATGCGGAAAATTTTGAGCGGCCTGGAAGCGGATAAGTACACGTTTAATTTTATTGAACTGCTTGCGGAAAGGGGACGTCTGGAAAATCTTTCCGAGATTGCGCGTTTTTTTAAAGAACTGTTGGATACGGAAAAAGGAGTGCTGCACGGGGAGCTTATCACCGCTGTGGAAATAGCCGGGGATGAACGCGCCGCCGTGCTTGAGCGGCTGGAAAAACAGGCTGGGCGCAGTCTGGATCTGATCTGCTCGGTTGATCCCGACATTTTGGGCGGAATTATCCTGCGGGTCGGGGATCGGGTTCTGGATGCCAGTTTGCGGGCGCAGCTTTCCTTTCTGAAGGATAATATCAAGAGGGGTATGTAGAACCATGCAGATAAAAGTCGAAGAAATCAGCAAAATCATTGAGCAGCAGATCGAAAACTTCGATCTGCGCGTGGAAATGAGCGAGACCGGCACGGTGCTTTATGTGGGTGACGGCATCGCCCGCGTCCACGGGGTACAGAACGCGATGTCCATGGAACTGCTGGAGTTTCCCGGCGGCGTCATGGGCATGGTGCTTAACCTGGAAGAAGGCAATGTGGGCGTGGCCTTGCTGGGTTCGGACGTCGGCATTAAAGAGGGCGATACGGTTAAACGCACGGGTAAAATCTTTTCCGTTCCCGTGGGCGAAGCGGTTATGGGGCGCGTGCTCGACCCGCTGGGGCAGCCGCTGGACGGACGCGGGCCTGTGGACGCTTCGGAAACCCGCCCGGTGGAAATCAAAGCTCCCGGCATTGTCGCGCGGAAATCCGTGCATGAGCCGATGCCCACCGGCATAAAGGCCATTGACTCCATGACGCCCATCGGCCGGGGGCAGCGCGAGCTTATCATCGGCGACAGGCAGACCGGCAAAACCGCGGTGTGTATTGACGCCATCCTGGCGCAGAAAAACACCGACATCCATTGTTTCTACGTGGCCATAGGGCAGAAAAAATCCACGGTGGCTCTGGTGGCGGATACCCTGACCAAATATGGGGCTATGGAGTATACCACCATAATTTCGGCCACCGCGGCCGATCCCGCCCCCATGCAGTACATAGCGGCATATTCCGGTTGCACCATGGCCGAATATTACCGCGATAACGGCAAACACGCCCTGATTATTTACGACGATCTTTCCAAGCAGGCCACGGCCTACAGGCAGATGTCCCTGCTCCTGCGCCGCCCGCCGGGCCGGGAAGCTTTTCCGGGCGATGTTTTCTACCTGCACTCGCGTCTGCTTGAACGCGCGGCCAAAATGAACGACGACAAGGGCGGGGGTTCTCTTACGGCCCTGCCCATTATTGAAACGCAGGCCGGAGACGTTTCCGCCTATATACCCACCAATGTCATTTCCATTACGGACGGCCAGGTGTACCTTGAACCCAGCCTGTTCAACGCGGGTGTGCGTCCGGCGGTGAACGTGGGCCTTTCGGTCTCCCGCGTGGGCGGCGCGGCTCAAATCAAGGCCATGAAGCAGGTGGCCGGCACTTTGCGCCTGGATATGGCCCAATACCGCGAACTGGCCGCTTTTGCGCAGTTCGGTTCGGATCTGGACAAGTCCACGCAGCAAAAAATCAACCGCGGCGCGCGGCTGGTGGAACTGCTCAAACAGCCGCAATATCAGCCGATGACCGCGGAAGAGCAGGTGGTCTCCATTTATGCGGCCAACCGTGGATTCATGGATGACGTGCCGCTTCAGGAAGTCGGCAGGTTTGAAAAAGAATTGCTGGGCTTCCTTAAAGCTTCGGAACCGGAAGTGTTGAGCGCGCTTGCTGAAAAGAAAGCGCTGGACAAGAGTCTGGAAGACAGCCTCTCCGCCGCTCTCGGGGCTTTTAAAAACATCTTCAAGGTTTAGAGGGGGTTGCATTGGCTTCTCTGAAAGATGTAAAAATGAAAATCAGCGGGGTCGGCAAGACCAAGCAGATTACCAAAGCCATGCACATGGTTTCTTCGGCCAAGCTTCGCGGCGCCCAGCAGCGGATTGAGCGTTTCCGCCCTTATGCGGACAAATTTCAGGAACTGCTCGCCAACCTGTCCGCCGGAGCCGGCGCCGGGGAACATCCGTTGCTGGCGGTGCGGCCGGAGCCCAAAACCTGTTGTATAATCCTTGTCACCTCAGACCGCGGACTTTGCGGCGGCTTTAACTCCAGCCTTGCTCAAAAGGCTTTGAAGCTGGCCGGACAGAAGCGGGATGAAGGGCGTAAGGTGTATTTTGTGTGCATAGGCCGCAAAGGGCGCGACAGTATCAGAATATCCGGCTTTGATTTTAATCCTGACTTCGTCCGGGGGCTGACTTCTTTTACTTTTCAGGCGGCTTGCCAGATTGGCGGAAGCGTGATTGACGGTTTTCTGGAAGAAAAACTGGATGAAGTGTACCTTGTTTACGCCAAATTTGTGAGTACAGTCCGCCACGAGCCGACCACTCTCGGACTGTTGCCCATGAAAACGCCTGAATCCGCGGGCGGGGCTACGGGAGGCGGGGAGAAACCGGGGCAGGCCGGTCTGGATTACCTTTATGAACCGGATGTGGAAACGCTTTTGGCCGAGATTTTGCCCAAATACCTCAACGCGCAAATTTACCGTGGGCTTCTGGATACTTCCGCCAGTGAACATGCGGCCAGAATGGCGGCTATGGATAACGCCACCCGCAACTGCGATGAAATTATCAAAAATTTGACTCTGTTGTATAATAAAAACCGGCAGGCCTCAATTACCCGGGAGCTTATCGATATTGTTTCCGGCGCCGACGCGTTGAAATAGCGGCAGAAGGACAATAGCCGCAACCCCGCAAGGGGGTGCGCGCCGCCGAAGGCGGCGGAGCGAGCCGGACTTCACGTCCGGCGTAGCGGTATATGGTTCAAAATACGGCACGGCGGCTGATGCCGCCGGAGCGAGGCGGGATTCATTCCCGCCGAAGCAAGACATGAAAACGGCGGCCGCAAGCCTGCCGCGGGGAGCGTCTCAAGCGTTAAATGCTGTAGAGGAAAAAGGGAGCTGAGAAATATGAGTGAGAATACAGGCAGAATTGTTCAGGTTATCGGCGCGGTTGTGGACGTGGAGTTTCCTTCCGGCGACCTTCCGAATATCCTGACGGCCCTGAAAATTAAAAACGTGAACAACCTTAATGCTCCGGAGCTTGTCTGCGAGGTTGCCCAGCATCTTGGCGACAACGTAGTGCGCACCATCGCCATGGACGCCACCGACGGCCTTGTGCGCGGCATGCCCGTGCAAAATACCGGCCGGCCGATCATGGCTCCGGTGGGCAAGGGAGCCCTCGGGCGCATTATCAATGTTATCGGCCAGCCGGTGGATGACCGCGGCCCCATAGAAACAGACAAATATCTGCCTATTCACCGTCCGGCGCCCGCTTTTACCGAACAGAACACCAAGGTGGAACTTCTGGAAACCGGCATCAAGGTTGTGGATCTGCTGATTCCTTTTCCCAAGGGCGGCAAAATGGGGCTTTTCGGCGGCGCCGGCGTCGGCAAAACCGTTATTCTGATGGAAATGATCAATAACATTGCCAAACAGCACGGCGGTCTTTCGGTTTTTGCCGGAGTGGGCGAACGTACCCGTGAAGGCAACGACCTCTACCACGAAATGCGGGAAAGCGGCGTTCTGGAAAAAGCCGCGCTGGTTTACGGCCAGATGAACGAGCCTCCGGGAGCGCGTTCCCGGGTGGCTTTGACCGCGCTCACTTGCGCGGAGTATTTCCGCGACGAGGAAAACCAGGATGTGCTTCTTTTCATAGATAATATTTTCCGTTTTACTCAGGCGGGGTCGGAGGTTTCAGCCCTGCTCGGCCGCATGCCTTCGGCTGTGGGCTATCAGCCGACGCTGGGCACTGACCTCGGTTCACTGCAGGAACGCATCACCTCCACCAATAAAGGCTCCATTACCTCGGTGCAGGCGGTGTACGTACCCGCGGACGACCTGACCGACCCGGCTCCGGCCACAACCTTCTCCCATCTGGACGGCACCCTGACCCTTTCCCGGCAGATTGCCGAACTCGGCATCTACCCGGCGGTGGATCCTCTTGATTCCACCTCGCGTATTCTTGATCCGCTGGTAGTGGGGGCGGAACACTATGCGGTGGCCCGCCAGGTGCAGCAGGTTCTGCAAAAATATAAAGATTTGCAGGATATTATCGCTATTCTGGGCATGGATGAACTGTCGGACGACGACAAGCTGGTGGTGGCGCGGGCCAGACGCATACAGCGCTTCCTTTCCCAGCCGTTCTCGGTGGCGGAAGTATTCACCGGCACCCCCGGCCAGTATGTCAAGCTTGAAGACACCATCAAGGGGTTCAAAGGCATTTTGAACGGCGATTATGACCATTTTTCGGAAAGCGACTTCTTTATGGTGGGCGGCATGGATATGGCCGAAGACAAGTATAAAAAACGTCAGGAATCGGAATAGTACGAACTGTGCCGTATTTTGACGGAATATTACCCGGAGCGGTGGTGTATGGAAAAAAACTTGCAGCTTGATATTGTAACCCCGGATAACCTGATCCTCAGCCGGCAGGTCGAATATGTGGGCGCGCGCGCGGTTGGCGGCGATTTTGGCGTCCTTCCGGGCCATGTGCCTTTTCTTTCGGCCCTGGCTGTCGGCCCCCTGCATTACACCGCGGACGGCCGGAGAAAAGCGGCTTTTGTGGGCGGCGGCTTTGTGGAGGTATCCGGCGACAAAGTGATTATCCTGGCGGAAAGAGCTGAACTGGCGGAAAATATCGACCATGCGAGAGCTCTGGAAGCAAAAAACCGGGCGGAAAAGCGCCTGCTGCATCCGGAGGCCGGCATGGACGCGGACAGGGCGCAAATGGCCTTAATACGGGCGATCAGCCGTTTACGGGTTTGCAATATTATTTCTTGACATTATTTGCAACCTGTGCAAATTCTTACCAAGTCAATTAACAGCAGAGGAAAAGGCCATAGGCGGCAGATGTCAGTTCCACAAAAAGTCAACGCTATTTTTTTTACCACTTCCGATTGGCGTGGTTTCTGGTGGCTTTGGAGCTTTAATCCGCCTTGTGGCATGGGGCTGAACGATTAGAATTGCGCGTCAGCGCGGAAAAAATCACAAAGCCAGGCTGCGGGCGGATGCCCGCAGCCTGGTTTTGTATTTTCAATCCGGCGTGTCCCTTTTGATCCGGAAACGGAATAAAAATTAAACTGCTCTGAATAAGGATGGACCCTATGAAGATTAAGCTTAAACAAAGCTGCACCTTTTTGGAAAGCGATGTGGAAACTCCGATCAGCCTTTTTTTGCGTCAAAAGGGCGCCGAAGAGGGCATATTGCTGGAAAGCGTGGAAGTGAGCGGGCGATGGGGACGCTACAGCGTCATTGCGGTGGATTTCCTGCTTTGCCTCAGATGCAGCGGCGGTAAACTGGCTTTGACCGTCAACGACAAGCGTTTTGACGTGTTGCGCGGCCTGGAGGGTGAACCCTTTGTTGACGGTCTGCGGGCGGTTATGCAAAGCATAAGCATCGAGCGGGACGAGACAGGCGGGGGAAATGATTTTCCGCCGATCAGCCGCGGGTTGTACGGATATTTGGGCTATGGCGCGGCCGGGCTGTTTGAGCCGGCGCTTGCCGCCTCCTTGCCGCCGGAACAGGCTGAAGCGTGTCTGGTGCTGCCCGGCAGTCTTACTCTTTTTGACCATACGTATAACAAGGTTTGCAGGCTTTCCGTTTGCGAGGACAGCGAAAAGAGCGGCGCGGCCGGCGGTGAAAAGGAGGAGTCCGTCGATTTGGCTTTAAAGCCCGCCCAAGTCGGCGCAATAAGCTCCAACATGGAGAAGGAGGCTTACCTCGGGATGGTTGCCGAAATTCAGGAGCGCATCCGCCAGGGAGAAGCCATACAGGTGGTTCCTTCGGTCAGGTTTGAAGCTTCCTTCAGCGGGGAGCCGTTTACCATATATCGCCGGCTCAGGCGCATAAATCCTTCCCCCTATATGTTTTTCATGCGTTTGCCCGGACTCGCCCTGATGGGGTCGTCACCGGAAGTAATGGTGGGGTGCGATGCCGGCGTTTTGAGTCTTTGCCCCATTGCCGGCACCAGACCGCGCGGGTCGGGAGAAGAAGAGGATAATCTCTTTGAGGAAGCGTTGGTGAGGGATCAGAAAGAGCAGGCCGAGCACGTAATGCTGGTGGATCTCGGCCGCAATGATCTCGGCCGGGTGGCGGAGCCGGGTACGGTGCAATTGGAGCGCTATATGGAAGTAGAGCGTTTTTCGCATGTCATGCACCTTACTTCATATATAAAGGCTAAACTGGCCCGCGGGCGCGACGCCCTGGATGTTTTGCAGGCGGTTTTCCCGGCCGGCACGGTGAGCGGAGCGCCCAAGATCCGGGCCATGGAAATTATCGCCGAATATGAACCCGCGTCGCGCGGCCCTTACGCCGGGGCCATCGGTTGGCTGGGTCTGGACAAGGACAGCGTGCATATGGACACCGGCATAACCATACGCAGCCTGTGGGCGCGCGAGGGTAAAATTTTCTGGCAGGCCGGAGGCGGGGTGGTTTTTGACTCCGTTCCGGAAGAGGAATGGAAAGAAATCAACAATAAAGCCGCTGCAGTGCGCGTTGCCATAGCCGCCTCATGAGGAGCTGAAAAATGTTTTTACTCATAGATAATTACGATTCCTTCACCTTCAATCTGGCGCAGGCTTTTTACAGTTTGGGCGCCGAGCCGCTGGTGGCGCGCAACGATGATCAGGCGCTTCTGGAATATGCCGCCAATCCGGAGCTTGCGGGCGTGTGTATTTCTCCGGGCCCCGGCCATCCTGACGCGGCGGGTCTTTGCATGGATTTTCTCAGGCGCCTCCCCTCCTCGGTGCCGGTACTGGGCGTATGCCTGGGCCACCAGGTTCTGGGGCGTTTTGCCGGAGCGCCGGTATCGGTCGCCGCGCGAATCGTGCACGGCAAAGCCTCGGAAATAATGCACGATGGCGAGGGGTTATTTAAAAACATTCCCTGCCCCATGCGGGCCGGGCGCTACCATTCCCTGCTGGTGCAAGATAGCGGGGAGAACCTTTCCCTGCGGATAACCGCCCGCACCGGCGATGGAGAAATAATGGGCCTGGCCCTGACCGGGCGTCCCTGGTTTGGAGTGCAGTTTCATCCTGAATCTGTGCTGACGCCCGAAGGCGTTCATTTATTGGGCAATTTCACCGCCGTTCTGGGCAAAAACGGGGCGGAAGGCAAGGCCGGAGAAAGCTCCGTGGCTATTCAATCCGCACAGGCCGGGCCGGATTCCCCTGCTTCCGCGGACGTTCAAATAGGCCCGGCGCCCTTTCCTCTTTCTGAAATCATGGAAACTCTGGCCAAACAGGAGAATTTGCCGCCGGTGATGGCTAAAGCCTGTTTTGCGCGCCTTATGGACGGTGAATTAAGCCCGGCGCAGGCGGGAGCCTTTTTGATGGGTCTCAGGGCCAAAGGCGAAACGCCGGAAGAAATGCTCGCGGCGGTTAACGCCATTCTGGAAAGGGCTGTGGCAATAGAAGTGCCGCAAGATACCCCGGTGCTGGATATAGTCGGCACAGGCGGGGACGGGCGCTTCTCCTTCAATTGTTCAAGCGGCGCCGCTCTGGTGTTGGCGGCCTTGGGGCACAGAGTGGTCAAACACGGCAACCGCTCGGTTTCTTCCAGGTGCGGGAGCGCTGATGTGCTGGAAGGCCTCGGCTTTGACCTGGATCTCAGCCCGGAAGAAATTTCCGCGCGGGTTGCCGAAGATAATTTTGTTTTTTTGTTCGCGCCGCGCTTTCACCCCTGTTTCAGGCATATTATGCCTGTGCGGCGTGAACTGGGCGTGCGTACTCTGTTCAATCTCCTGGGGCCGCTGGTGAATCCGGCCAGGCCGGGGTTGTGTTTTCTGGGTGTGCCGAATCGCAATACCCTTCCTCTGGTGGCCAATACTCTTGCCGGAATGGGCGGACGCAACGGGGCCGTTGTATACGGAGCCGGGGGCTATGACGAGCTGACCACTCTGGGCCCGGCGGAGATTGCCTTTGTCCGGGGCGGCAAGGTTACTTTCAGTGAGCTTGATCCGGCGGAATACGGATTTAAACCCTTTGCGCAGTCGGAACTCGCCATAAGCGGGCCGGAAGAGGGCGTGGCCGTGCTGAAAGAACTGCTGGACGGACGTGGCCCGGAAGCCATGCGCCAGATGCTGGCTTTGAATGTGGGCTTCGGTCTGCATCTGCTGCGTCCGGAACAGCCCCTGGCCGCCTGTATGGCCGAGGCCAGGCAAGCCGTCGCCTCGGGCGTTGCCGGCGGGTTCGCGCGCGCGGTGGCCGCGCGTTATACGCAGCGGCGGGCGGCGGGCGCCGCCGCCACCCCGCAGGCGTAGGCGAACTTGCTTCGCCGTTAAGCGATAATCTCAAGCGCAAAATGCTATAGGAGAAATTTATGCGGGATATGTTGGAGCATTTTCGTAAAGCCCAGCAGGCGCAGGTGCGGCGTTTGCTGGCTTTGGAAAAAAATCGGGCGCTTCCGGCGTCCTATGCCGGGGAGCGTTTACCTTTCGCCGCCGGCCTTAAGTCCGGCGGCGAAAATTCTGTGTTTCCGGTGATTGCTGAGTATAAGCGGGCGTCCCCCTCCAAAGGAGCCATCAATCTTGCTGCCGGCCCGGAAGAGATTGCCGCGCTTTACGCATCCTGCGGGGCTTGCGCCATTTCGGTTTTAACGGAAGAAGAGAATTTTATGGGACACTTGAGTTACCTGCAACGCATGGCGCGGGCCGGGCTGCCGCTTTTGCGCAAGGATTTTCTGGTTCATCCGTTGCAGGTTACGGAAACCGCCTCCACTCCCGCCTCGGCTTTATTGCTCATTGTGCGTATGCTTGATGCGGGCGCTCTGGCCGCCATGCTCCGCAGGGCGCTGGAATGCGGGCTGGAAGCGGTGCTGGAGGTCTTTGATCCGGAGGATTTGCGGCGGGCGCGGGAGGTTTTGCGGGAGACCGGGGCGCAACCCGCCATAATCCAGGTGAATAACCGGGACTTGCAATTTATGCGGGTTGATGAAACCATTTCCCGTCAGTTGATCAAGTACCGCGCGGACGGGGAAATATGGATTTCCGCCAGCGGAATAACGCGCAGGCAGGAGGTGGAAGAGCGCCTCAAACTCGGATATGACGCGGTGCTTGCGGGCACTGCGCTGATGTCCAGCCGGAACCCCGGCGAAACTTTGGCTCAACTGACCGGTTTACAGAGGTAAAAGCATGAGCGGAATTTTTTCCTGCCTGCCCGGCAGCTTGCCGTTAAAAGTATGCGGACTCACGCGGGCGCGGGATGTCCGGCTGTGTCTGGATTTGGGCGCGCGTTTTACCGGGTTTGTTTTTGTCCGCCAAAGTCCGCGTTATATTGCCCCGGAAGCTGTGGCCGCCATGCCGTCCGGGGGGGAGGGAGCTCCCGCCCGCGTGGGTGTTTTTGCGGGGCAGAGCGTGAACGAAGTGCTGCGGATAATGGAGACGGCCAGACTTGACTATGCCCAGTTGCATGGCGGCGAAGATGTGAAATTCTGCCGGAGCGTTGGCGCGGAGCGGGTCATCAAGGTGCTTTGGCCGCAGGGGTTGTCCGGCCCGGACTTATTGTCGGCGGAGTGTGAGCGCTTTGCGTCCGGCTGCGCTTTTTTTCTTCTGGATGCCGGAAAACAGGGCGGGGGCAGCGGAGAACGGCTGCCGTGGGCGGCTTTGCGCGGCTTCAGGCCGCCAAGGCCCTGGATTCTGGCCGGAGGGCTTGGCCCGGATAATCTGGAAGAAGCGGTCAAAACTTGTTTACCCTGGGCGGTGGACTGCAATTCCGGCCTGGAAGACGCTCCGGGCGTGAAAAATATCGGCAGATTGGAGGCGGTGGCGTCCATATTATTCGATTTCCAAATCAAAAGTACCAAACCGTGAGGAAGGAAGATGAAAAAAGGATATTTCGGACAGTTCGGCGGGCAATATGTACCGGAGCTGCTTATGCCGCCGCTGTTGGAACTGGAAGAGGCCATGCGGAGTTTCATGCCGGGTGAGGAATTCAAAAAAGAATTGCGCGTTTTGTTGCATAGCTATGCGGGGCGTGAAACTCCGCTGACTTTATGTCCGGCTCTTTCCGCGCGTCTGGGTTTCAATCTCTGGCTCAAAAGAGAAGACCTGCTGCATACGGGAGCGCACAAGGTGAATAATACCCTGGGCCAGGCCCTGCTGGCCAAATACATGGGTAAAACGGCTCTGGTGGCCGAGACCGGGGCGGGCCAGCACGGGGTGGCCACGGCCGCGGCCGCGGCCCGCCTGGGGCTTGCCTGCACTGTGTTTATGGGAGAAGAGGATGTGGAGCGCCAGGCGCCCAATGTACAGAGAATGCGCCTCCTTGGCGCCAGGGTCTGCCCGGTGGGAAGCGGGAGCAAGACTCTGAAGGACGCCATTAACGAAGCGCTGCGTTTCTGGATAGCCGAGCAGCGCACAACGCATTACTGCTTCGGCACGGCTGCCGGCCCCCATCCGTTCCCCACCCTGGTGAGGGATTTACAAAGCGTTATCGGGCAGGAAACCATCCGCCAGAGCCGGGAGATTTTCGGGCGCCTGCCGGATGTGGTTGTCGCCTGCGTGGGGGGAGGCTCCAACGCTATCGGAATGTTTTATCCCTTTGTTCTCCTGAATGAAGACGCAGGGGCCGGAAAAACCGGCGGTAAAGTCCGGCTGGTGGGAACAGAGGCCGGAGGGACAGGAGAACCAGGCTGCTATTCTTCCGCTTCGCTCAATTTGGGAGCGCCCGGAGTGCTGCACGGGCAGCATACCATGCTTTTGCAGGATAAAGACGGGCAGATTCTGCCTTCGCATTCGGTGTCCGCCGGGCTGGATTACCCGGGAGTCGGCCCTGAACACGCTTATTTCAAGCAGACCGGAGCGGTGGAGTACGCGGTTGTGGTGGACAGCCGCGCGTTGGCCGCCTTTGCCGCATTATGCCGCAGCGAAGGGATCATCCCCGCTCTGGAATCCGCGCACGCTTTGGCCTGGGTGCTGGATAACGCCGCCTCGCTGCCCCGGGGAGGGCAGGTGGTAGTGAATTTGTCCGGCCGTGGAGACAAGGATATGGACATCATCAGGAAATGCCTGCCGGAATTGTGCGGTTAGAGCATTTTACGCTGGAAATGCTTGCTTGACGGCAAGCTTTTGCTCGCCTGCGGGCATTTTGCGGCGCGGTTAGCATTTCAACAAGGAGAGTGAATAAATGTCAGCGGAAAGACTCACCGAGAGCATCAAAGCGGCTAACAGGCAAGGCCGTGTGGCGCTTATACCCTTTATTACCGCCGGGTTTCCCGATTTGGAAAAGTTTTGGGATATTTTGGCCGAACTGGATGAGGCGGGCGCGGATGTTATTGAAATAGGCGTTCCTTTTTCCGATCCTGTGGCGGACGGCCCGGTGGTAGCCGCGGCTTCACAGCGCGCCATCGCCAACGGCGCGACGCTGGCCTGGCTTTTGCGGGAGCTTGCCGCGCGTAAGGAGCGGTGCAAGGCTCCCCTGGTGCTTATGGGCTATTACAACCCTTTTTTGCAATATGGCCTGGAAAAATTCGCGCAACAAGCCGGTGCGGCCAGGGTAGGCGAGGTGTCCGGCTGTATTGTGCCGGATTTGCCCCTGGAAGAAAGCGCGGCCATGCGCGCCGCGCTGGCCACGGAAAATATGGCCCTGATTCCCCTGGTGGGGCTGAATACCCCGGAGGAACGCATGGCTGCCTATGCGCGGGCGGCTTCGGGCTATGTATACCTGGTGTCAGTGCTCGGCACGACCGGCGAACGCGCTTCTTTCTCCCCGGAAATCAGCACGGCTTTGCAGATGGCGAACAGGAACTTCGCCGTGCCCCTGGCGTTGGGCTTTGGACTTGCGCGGCCGGAACAGCTTGAGGGCCTGCCCTTCAGACCGCAGGCCGTGGTTTTCGGATCGGCGCTGCTCAAGCAGTTGGAAGAGGGAGGCCGCGCCGCTGATTTTATGGCCCGCTGGAAACAGCCTTCGGCTGGTTTTTGACCGGGTCGATATTATACCAATTACCCATCAAGTGTTTTGAAAGTCTTTAATTAACGTAAATTTGATGGGTAATTCCAATTTTAAATAAAAAATGCGTTAATTTTTGATTTAGAATTGGAATACGCGACAGGATGTCACGCCGAAGCGGCAGCCGTTAAACGGCATAGCCGGTTTACGGATGGCGACAGCAGCGCTATGCGAAGCATTTCGGAGGCAAGGCGGAACCCACGCTTCCGCCGTAGCCGACAGATAAAAATTGCAGGACGCAATTTTTATCTGGAATCCGAATAATTGGTATGTAAAGAACTTTGGCGTGCTGCCTCGGATCGGGCGCCCGCCCCTTCAAAATACTCCAGGGCGGAAATACTTTGTCTTGTTTCCATTGGTACTACTCCTGTGTGATCAGAGAGTAGCCGATAAAACAACAATTTTATAGAGTTTATCTAAAATTCATTCGATTGCCCTGTTACGATGTACTAGTGCATCGTAACATTTAAAGTTTCGTATTTTTTGAAAAAGGGATATAGTTATGGCAACCAAAGGAGGTTGCCGTGGCCCCTCGATATAGGGTTACATTGATGGAATCTGAACGTGCCGAACTCGAAGCCTTGACACGCAATGGTAAAACCGGAGCGAAAAAATTTATTAACGCTCGTGCGCTATTGCTTTGTGACGCTGGTCCGTTCGGTCCGGCATGGATAGTTGCCAACGTTGCCGAGGCCTTAGGGGTTACTTCCCGAACCATAGAACACATAAAAAAACGATTCGTCGAGGAGGGGCTTGAGGTGGCTCTGGAACGCAAGCAAAGGGAAATACCACCATGCGCTGTTGTTTTTGACGGCGAGTTTGAGGCTCGCCTGACAGCTCTTGCTTGTTCCGAGGTTCCAGAAGGCCACGCGCGCTGGACAGTCAGACTTCTTGCCGACAAGGCGGTGGAGCTCAAATTTGCATCCTCGGTTTCCCATATGACCGCCCATAGGATTTTAAAAAAAGCGAACTTAAACCGCACCGCAGCAAATATTGGAAAATCCAGCCGCAACAAAACGCGGCCTTTGTAGCAGCAATGGAGGATGTTCTTTCTGTTATCATTTGCCGTATAATCGTGACTATCCCGTTTATGAAACATTTGAGCCGCAAGAAGCTCAACGACTGGCGTCACGGCTTGAAATACACCACACTCCTAAGCATGGCAGTTGGCTCAACATGGCCGAGATAGAACTCAGTGTATTGAAAAGGCAATGCCTTGATCGGCGTATTGCCGACATGCCTGCCATGACAGCCGAAGTCCTGGCTTGGGAAAATAATCGTAACAGCGGTGCAAACGTAATCAATTGGCAATTTACAACGGCTGAGGCCAGGATAAAACTGAAACGCCTTTATCCGAAAATTTAAATGTTACACTGCACTAGTACGCTGTAACACTTAAAAGTTCGTATAGAACAGCGTACTGACGCCGGGCTGAAAACCCCGGCGCGCCGCCTTAAGGCGGCGGAGCAAAGCAAAAACCACGTTTTTTGCTTTGCGATCTTCACACTTCAAACGTAGCGAAGCGAAGTTTTAAGTGTGACATGGT
>JAISBT010000167.1 GCA_031266055.1 Deltaproteobacteria bacterium | reverse complement strand
AGTTTCAATGTTAAAATGCCCTAGCCGCGACCGTCCCGGCCGGCAACCGGTTCTTCCGGCGTAAAGATCGGCAGGTAGCGGCAAGAGAGGCTGAACAAAATCACTCCGTAGGCGACGACCAGACCTGCGGCGGTCCATTCCGCAAGACTTGGAGCGTACAGCTCCCAGGCGTCAAAGGGCAGCACGGGCTGAGCTTCCGTCTGGATGACCAGGGTGTAGCGGTTTATGCACATGCCCAGGCAGGTCAGTATGCCGGCAAGGTGCAATAAACCCGGCCGCTCGCGGGTTCTTTTGCCAATCAGCAAAAGGGCGGGTATTGCGCCGCAGGGGCCGATTTCCAGCGCAAGCAGCCAGAAACCGCAGGCCGAACCGTGGAACATCCGCTCAAAGCTCAGCCCCGCCCTGGGAATCATGTCCACCGCCCACCACAGAGTATCCAGCATTTTGAAGAGGATATATATGCCCAGCATGCTCCCGGCAATACGGCCAAGGGAGCTTTGCGCTTTTCGGCTTACGAGTTCCCTTCGGCTGACTTTGCCCGTGAGGCTGCCGACCAGTATGGTGAACATCAGCCCGGCGCTCATGGCGGAGAGGATGAACAGGAAAAAAGTCCAGGGCCAGACGAAAAAACCTTCGCGAAAGGCAAAGGGCCGTCCGCTCAGTATGCCGAACATGCCTCCCGCGGCGCCCTGGTGAAAAAGGGCGGTAAAGGCGCCCAAGGCGGCGAACAGGGGCATGAATAAACGCAGATTCCGGCGCAGGCGGGCAAGCGGGGGCATGGCTGCAAGTGTACGGCATCCCAGCAGCAGGGAGCTGTATTGAATACACAGAATCAGGGCGCAGAGCGTAAAGCTGAAGCCGGCCAGGGTGAGCATGGAGCCGGGATTGGCGTATTTCAGCGTGAACCAGGCGCGCAAAGGCTGGCCGTAACCCGGGAAGGCCATCAACAGCGCCCCTGTATAGCAGATGAAACCGAGGACAAGGGCGAGGTTGAAAGTTTCCCGCGCCGGCCGGATGTCCAGGATATAACGCAAAAACCCCGTAAAAAAAGCTCCGGCTCCAAAAGCGACGAGGATGAATTCAAAGACCGCCCGGAAGCCGAAGTTGAAGCGCCCGCCAAGCCGGGTTGAACCCGGCCCGTAGTCCGGAATCAGCGCTGCGGCGACCAGCCCCAGAACCCCCAGAGCCATGAAGGGAGTGAGGCGGAGCAAAAAAATCCGCAGCGGGCAGCCGGTACTCCCTTCCGGCCATATTGCGGACTTGCGCTTGTCCTCAGTCAGCCCGGAGCTATGCATGATGGTTATCCCCCGCGCGACGAACCCAGTCGCGGCTGCTTGTATAGTAAACCTGGGGTTTCGCGTTCAGGCGCTCAAGCAGGCGGAAAGCGTTTTTGGCGCGGCTCAGCGCATAAACGCGGTGTTTTTTGTTCAACAGGTCGCCAAAGGCGATGGCGCCGTTGGGGCAGCTTTCCGCGCAGGCCGGGTTGTAGTCTCCATCTTCCAGTTCATAGATGGAATGCGCATTGTTGCGTGCCGCGTTTTTGGCCTGCATAAAGCGGTGGTGGCAAAAGGAGCATTTTTCCACTACCCCGCGCGGACGGGTGGAAACATCGGGCGAGATGATCTTGTCCAGCCCTGCCGGCCAGACGGGGGCGACCCGGTTGAAGGAGCGCGCGTGGTACGGGCAGGCCGCCATACAGTAGCGGCAACCTGTGCAGCGGGCGTAAATCTGGCTGACAATGCCGCCTTCCTCGGTTTTTTCCGTGGCGGAAACCGGGCATACTCCTGTACAAAAGGGCGTCGCGCAATGCTGGCAGGGCAGGGGCAGATAAGCCAGGTCATGATGCGGAAAAGCTTTGCGGTTGGAAAGTTCATAGATCCTGATCCAGGACATGAATTCGTCTCCGCCGTCTGAAGGGGGCGCTTCCGCTTCCGGAGCCAGGTTGTTTTCCGCCTGGCAGGCCACCATGCAGGCGCCGCACCCGGTGCATTTGTCTATATCAATGACCATGCCCCATTTGATCTTGAAGTCTTTTGTCCGCATGGCGGCTGTATTCAGCTGAAACAGGCTCATACCGGCAATCCGTCTTGTAGTGTTATGTCACGCCTCTTTATAATCGCTTCGCTCCATGTCTTGCTTCGGCGGGAATGAATCCCGCCTCGCGCCGGCGGCGTAAGCCGCCGCGCCGCCATTTGGCGGCGGAACAATCCGGGCTTCACGTCCGGAGCGGCGCTATATGGTTCAAAATGCGGGCGGGTATCCCCTTGCTGGGTTGCGGCTATTGTTGTTTGACGCGACAGTGGAATGTTCAAACCGGTCTTGTCCCATACCATCAGTTCACTTCCAGGCTCTTCCACCGCCTGAAGCAAATCGAACAGGTTGGCGCCTTTATTCCGGCTGAAGGCGTCCAGAGCGGTATGCCCGAAGCCCATGCTGAGAGCCACGGAATCCGGCGCAATGCCTTCAAAAATCTTCAGACGCGCAACCAGTTCCGCTGTCCGCGACCTGAGCGTGATTTCGGCGCCGTCCGCAAGACCGAATTTTTGCGCGGTGCTTTTGTTCATGAGCGCAAGCAGGGAAGTCCCCAGTAGTTCTTTGCCCCAAGCTGTTTTAAGGGCAAAAGGCGGTATTCCGGTTTGCGGCGTGCCCAGGGCGCAGCGGCTCAAAACGGCCAGGGAAAGCTGCGCTTCGGGCGGTTCGGTTTTCAGGGCTTCAAAGAGCAGTTTTTCGAAAAGATTAAAGCTGAAACTGGAGCTGTCCAGGGCGGGAGAGTTGCGCTCAACGGCTTTTCCGTTCAGCAGGTCATTCCAGTTAAGCGCAAGATCTCTGGCCTTGTTTTTCAATACGGTTTCGTAGTTTGCCGGAAGCCGCAGACCCAGGCCGGAGGCGGTTTCCAGCAGCACATCCAGACCGTGGCGCGGCCCCTGGCGTATGCCGGCGGCAGGCGCGGCAAGCGGGCGGCACAGAGCGTAAAAACCTTTGCCGCATCCGTGGGGGCTTTCTATGTCGTCAAGTTTTTCCAGGCCCAGGAGGGTAGGCAGGATCAAGTCGCAGAGCAGGGCTGTTTCATCCATGAAAGGAGTGAAACTTACCTTGAAAGGCGTCGCGCGGATTGCCGCGGCCGCGGATGTGGGTTCGGGCAGAGCATAGGCGGGATTGGCCTCATAGAAGACAGCAAGTTTTGCCGGTAGCGTCCCTCCGGCTTTCCGGAGATCCTTTACAAAATCGTTACGGAAAATTTCCGACCGGGTTTTTACTCCGGCCAGATTGGGAGTATGCAGAGTTATAACATTCAGGGGGCCGCGCAGAAGGAGGTTGAGCAAAAAGCCCGCGAGTGAAGGGCCAAGGCCGGAACCCTGGTTAAAGGCGGAAGCGCAGAGAACCAGCGGGTTTTGCGCCCGGATGAGTTTTTCGCACACATCTTCCAGCGTTGAGGGGAGAACCCCGGCGCGGGCGTGAACATAAGCGGGAGTGAAGGAATTGAGGTTACGCTCAATGACGTTGAAACCCCGGTCATTCAGCCTGCGCTCGTACTTTTGGACAAGCAGCGCCGCCAGCCCCAGGCAGAAGACGGTTTCCGCGCCCGGTTTCAGGGCA
The DNA here is from genome assembly GCA_031266055.1 of Deltaproteobacteria bacterium. Classification (GTDB taxonomy): domain Bacteria; phylum Desulfobacterota; class Desulfovibrionia; order Desulfovibrionales; family Desulfovibrionaceae; genus WRHT01. The sequence goes on along the minus strand of JAISBT010000167.1, from coordinate 18,457 downwards.
ACCCGGCGTCCGGCCGCGGAAGCGGTTTGATTATGCACAGGCCCGGCATAAACGAGCGCGAAATTATCCTCGCGCTGTCCGCTTTTTTGCGCGAATACACGGCGGTTCCGGATGAAAGTGCCCCAGTTTTCAAGAAAATTCGCTCCAATGGCCAGAATGAACCCGGCCTTTTCCAGATCAAAGCCCACCTGGGTATTGGCGGCCTTGTACAGGCTGTTCGGATTGCCCGCGCCGGGGGAATGGGCCATTTGCCACGCAAGAGATGCGCATTGCGCTTCAGAGGGCATAAAGTACATTTTATCCGAACCCAGTCCCTTGAGAAAGGCGGAAAGCACCGCTGAACTGCTGCCGGTTTCGTCGCCGGAAAGGCAAAGCACGTCCCCTTCGGCTTCCCGCAGCTTACGCAGGAGCAGGCGCTCCGCCTCCGTCCAGCTTATAGGGGTAAAGCCGCCGTGCGCGGAGCGGAGCAGGGGCGTTTTTACTCTGGCCGGGCTGTGCAGGAGCTGGGGTTCGGCAATGGCCAGGGCCGATACGCCGCCGCCCAGGGGGTGCTCCTCCCAGGGCAGAGCGCGCAGTACTTTCCCGTCAAGCAGGCGCACTTTCAGCCCGCAGGCCGAGGGGCAGAGTTTGCTGGTAGTGTAGGCGAAGGTGTTTTCTCCGTCCGGGACGTTGAGGGTGGTATTCTGGCTCCATACGGCAAGATCTCCGGCAAGATTATAGGGCAGGGGGCTGACGGCGAATCCGGCGCCTGCTCCGGCCGCGAATTTTATAAAATCCCTGCGTTTCATGCGTCAGTTCCGCCTATTTATGGCAAGTGTTACAGGCAAGAGCCGCATCGGTCATTTCCAGATGCGTCTGTTCCGCGTGGCAGCTTTTGCAGTCCTGCATCCGCATGGTATCTTTGCTGTAGCCGGTGAGGCGGTTTTCAAGATAAGGCGCGGTGTCCAGAGCGGATACATCCGCGTGGCAGGTGGAGCAGAGAGCGTTTTCGTCAACATATTCACCATGGCAGCCGAGCTGCCGGCAGGAATCCGCATTATGGGCCGCATGGCTGAAAAAGACATGGGCCGGCTGCTTTTGGCGGATCAGCCAGGGAACTTCTTTTTTCGCGGACACATAGCTTTCAATATACCCGGCTTCCGCCGCGCTTGTCCCCTGCATATCGGCATGGCAACTTGCGCATTGCTCTGTGGAAGGGATGGCGCTGAAGCTTCCGTCGGCGCGTAAAAAGTGGCAGTCCGCGCAGTTCTGGTTTTTAATGTGCGAAGCGTGCGTGAAGGCGACAGGCTGTTCCTTTTGCACAAAAAATACAGCGGGTATGATCCACCAGCACATAATCAGCGCGGCAATCAGGCCAAGCACAAAGGGAGCCCCGGAGCTTATGCACCAGGCGGCTCCACAGGGTTTCAGGGAGCGGCGTGGCATGGCACTAAAACGGCGATATAAAATCGCTCAAGCGTTGCAGGTTGGCGTCCTTATTTGAAAGCACCGGCGGTAAATCCGGCCAGTTGATTTTAAGCAGGGGGTCTTTCCAGAAAATTCCGGCATCGTGTTTCGGAGCATAATAGGCATCGGTTTTATACATGACTTCCGTCTGCGCTTCCAGAGTCATGTAGCCGTGGGCAAAGCCCCGGGGTATAAAGAGGCGGCGGTTGTTCTCCGCGCTGAGGATAAAGCTTTTCCACTGTCCGAAGCTGGGCTTTCCTTTGCGCAGATCCACCGCCACGTCAAAAATGGCGCCGCGCAGCACGCCTATGAATTTGGCCTGCGCTGCCGGAGGCCGCTGAAAATGCAGGCCGCGCACTATGCCGGCGGCTTCGGAGCGCACCAGGTTATCCTGGACGAAGACGGCGTTGACTCCGGATTTTTCCAGCACATCCTGGCGGAAAGCTTCCATGAAAAAGCCCCGCTCATCGGCAATGGCTTCGGGTGTCACAAGCAGCAAGCCTTCCATACCGGTTTGTTCAATCAGCATTGCAAGCTCCTTTTCGTTTTACAGATTTCCGCATGGAAATCTGAACATCAGCCGTCAGGCTGATGCCGCCGCGAAGCGGCGAAAGGCAACCGAAAACCACGTTTTCGGTTGACGATCCTCCGCAGGGAAAAGTTTACTTTTCAATGCGGATATCAGTAAGCGATAAGACCGCAAAGCAAAAAACGCGGTTTTTGCCCGGCTCACGCCGCCTGCTGCGGACGGAGCCATTCAGTCCGCGTTTTCAGGCGGTACGGCGTGCCGGATCATTTTGACCAGCGGTATTACCACCGGATCGCGCCCCAGTTGCCGCCGGAAAAAGCGGCGCAGGGCGGAGCGTATTTTATCGGCCAGCGCGTCCGGGTCTTTGCCGGATTCTTTTTCCAGCAGTTTGACCACCAGGTTGCAGGAGTTTTTAAGCATATCCGTGAAGTTCGGCTCAAAAACAAAGCCTTTGGACTGTACCTCCGGCCCCAGTATAATTTCGCGGGTATCGGCATCCAGCAGCAGCAGCACAATAACCATTCCGTCGTCGCCCAAAAGCTGGCGTTCTTTCAGCACCACCTGACCGACATCGCCCACCCCTTTGCCGTCCACCAGAATGGACTCGGCCGGAATGGGCGTTTCCGGCATGGCGGCGGGGGGAGCGTTTTGTTTGGTTTTTCCGGCGCGGATGAAGCTTACGGGTTCTCCGTCTTCCAGAATAAAGATGTTGTTTTTGGCTACCCCGTGCGCTTCCGCCAGAGCGGCGTGTTTTACCAGGTGCCGGTATTCCCCGTGGACGGGGATGAAATATTCCGGGCGCATGGTTTCAATCATGGCTGTAAGTTCGCCTTTGTAGGCATGCCCGGAAGCATGGATGCCGCTTACCTGCGAATAAAGCACCTCGGCCCCCAGTTTATAGAGCTGGTTAATCAGGCGGTTTACGGTGCTGGTATTGCCGGGGATCAGCCGGGAAGACATAATTACGGTGTCACCCTGATGGATGCGCAGGTTTTTGTGCGCTTCCCAGACAATCCGGGCCAGTGCGCTCATGGGTTCGCCCTGTGAGCCTGTAACCAGCAGCGCTGTTCTGCTGTCCGGAAACTCATCCGGCAGATCCGCCGGTTCAAGCAGAAGACCTTTGGGTATGCGGATATACCCCAGTGTACGGGCCATTTCTATGTTATTGTGCAGGCTCCGCCCTTCCACCACAACTTTGCGCCCGCTTTCCCGCGCGCAATCCAGAACTTCCTGAATGCGCTGGATATTGCTGGAAAACAGCGTTACCAGGACGCGCCCTTTGGCTCTTTGAAACACTGAGCGCAACGTTTCGAAAACTTCCCGTTCGTTCAGGGAATAGCCTTCGTTTTCGATATTTGTGGAGTCGGACAGCAGTAATTTTATTCCGTTTTTCCCCGCGTATTTTTTGAAAACCTCCAGGTCTGTTCCCGGCCCGCTTAAGGGATCCGGGTCAAGCTTGAAGTCTCCCGTATGCAGGATTTTGCCGATGGGGGTGTCGATGCCCAAGGCAAGACCGTCCGGGATAGAATGGCAGACCGGGAAAAAATGGAACTTGAAATCGCCCAGAGACAAATTTTTGCCGGGTTTTACGGCATTCAGGCTGACTTTGTCCAGAAGACCGTGTTCTCTCAGTTTATGTTCCACCAGTGCCAGGGTGAAAGGCGAGCCGTAAATGTCCAGATGCTCGAGCTTGGGCGCCAGCCAGGGCAGAGCGCCGATATGATCTTCGTGCCCGTGGGTCAGCATCAGCCCCAGAAGCTTGTCGCGGTTTTCCAGCAGATGGTCGAATCTGGGTATAACCACATCCACGCCCAGATGAAAGTCTTCAGGAAACATCAGCCCGCAATCAATAAGCACCATGCTGGAGGCATAAGCAAGGGACAGGCTGTTCAGGCCTATTTCGCCCAATCCGCCGTAAGGAGTCAGGGTAAGCTTCGGAAGGTCAGTTGCGGGTAAAGTCATGGCTTTGAGGCAACGGCCCAGAGGTTGAATTGTCCATCACGCTCCACGTTTATATTGGAAAAATGCGCGTCCAGCAGGGCTTTTTCAAGGGTCGCGGCGGTAAAAGCGAAGTTATGCGCCATAAACAGATTGCCGGCGGCCAGAAAAGGCCTGAATCCGTACAAGATATCCAGAGGGGTAACCGGCCCTTTATTGGTCATCAGTACGCCTTCTTCCTCCCGGCCTGCCGCAATGCATTCCGCCGCCTGCTGCAAGTCCGGCAGGGTCAGCATGACAAAGCCCGCGGGGCGCAGCACCCGGTAAAATTCATTCAGGGCGGCAGGCGCTTCGTGCGGGTGCAGATGTTCAAGATTGTGCGAGGAATACAAGGCTTCAAACTCGTTATCCCGCACCTGATCCATCCTGGTTATGGAGGCCACGAGATCGGGCCGGACAGCCGGGTTTATATCCAGGCGCACCTCCTGCCATTCGGGGGTGCGGAATATTTCATGCAGCTTGTCCGGAGTATATACGCCGCAACCCACATGCAGGACTCTTTTTATCCCTGGTTTCGCTGCCTGCGGCATTGGTTTGTTCCTTCAATCTTCAACTTGCTGCAGGCCGCCCAGTTTCCACCGGCCGGGCTCCGCGCCGTCCGTGCGGCGGATGAAATGCCATATTTCGCGCACTTCATGGGTTTCCTGATTCTGTTCTTCACGTAAAAGCACTTCAAAATATACCGCGGCCCGATCCCTGGTTCCGGCGCCGCCGTCATTCGTTTCGTTCTGCTTGAAGTCCAGCAGACGGGCATTGATCATCAGGATATCCGTGGTTGACGGTTCAGGGTCTTCCGCGGCCTGCCGCTCAATTTCCCGCAGCACCGTTTTGCCTGTGAAGAGGGCAATGTCCTCAAGGTCGCGTTTATCCCAGGATTCCTGCATCCTTGTAAACATGATCTTGGCGCCTTTCATAAAATCTTCCAAATCAAAACCGGCAGGCAGGGTAAACGCTTCTTCATGTTCGGAACCGGTAAAGGCAGCGGAGGCTTTCCGGCCGCCATCCTGCCGCAGTTTCCCCCAGGGGTCGGCGGGAGAGTCGTAGGCGCTTCTGCCCGAATAATTACTCTGCGCCGTCGCTGTTGCCGCGGATTGCCGGCGGCTGCGGAGCAGCCTCAAGACCAGGAAGACAGCCGCGCCCAGGAGCAGCAAGTCCATTCCGCCTATGCCGCTGAAAGCCCCGCCGAAAAGGAGCGCTCCCAGCATACTGCCCGCGAGCAGTCCGCCCATCATGCCGCCCATGCCGCCCGGGGCAAAGCCGGCGGAAGGGTTTTGGGCGGTATTTCCGGAAGGATTCCGGCTGGGTATGCCCGGTTGCCGCAGGGGAGCGGGCGCTGAACGGTTGAAAGACCCGCCGCCGAAAGAACGTCCGCCGCCGAAGCGCGCGGCTTCGGCGCTATCCGGCAAAAATTCGTTCACAGCCACAAAAGAACCCGCAAGCAACAAAGGGAAAAATAACAGCAGCAAAAATTTTTTCATCAGGGTTTCCTCAATAATTATTCTGTAAATAGCCATTCCGCCTTATTAGCCATCATCAGCCATCAGAGTTATGATTATATATGTAAACGCTCCCGGGTTTTTGGGCAATAGGCGGAGGTAAATTTTTTTGGCGTTCTCCGGTAGAACCGGCGGCAGCGGCGTACTGGATTTTTTTGCTCGGAGACCGTATAGCTTTTAAAGAGGGCATTCAGTTATGTTAAAACGCGCGGCTGATTGGCTTGAAAAAATGAGCGTGGCCTTGCTTGCTTGCTGTCGGCATACTTAACAGAGACGCTGAAGCGGCAGGTACAGGAATGGCCGTACTCGTTCTGTGCCTTTTCCTGACCAAAAAACTGGAGGGGAAATAACATGTCCGCCATGACCATAGTTGAGATAACAATAGTTGCTGTCGCAGTTTTTTCCATTTACCTCCTGATTCAGGAAGACCGCGCCGCCAAACGGAAAAAGGAAAAATAGGCGATCCGTCCCCATCTCTGCATTAAAAAAGAAAAAGCCCCTATTAGCTATCTCATCCCAGTCAAATTCCAGGTTCTTTAGCCGCCACCCGCTTTGTTTTTATCACCATTAGCGCATTATTAAATTGCTCTAAGATCCGGGCGTGCGCGCCAGCACCGCCGCATCCACCCGTTCCGCGCCCGCGCGCAGAAGGCAAAGGACGGCCGAGCGCAAAGTCGCGCCGGTGGTCAGTACATCGTCCAGGAGCAATATGCGCAAATTATCCGCTCTGGCGGAGGTAAAGGCCCCCTGCATATTTTTAAACCGTTCGCTTCGGCTGAGTCCGTGCTGCTGGCCGACGTCCGTGCTTTTTGCGAGGATGTCCCGCCGGATGGGAACCTTGAGCTTTTCGGATACAGGTTCGGCCAGCAGCACGGACTGGTTGAAGCCGCGCCGGCGCAGGCCGCGTTTATGCAGAGGGACGGGTATGATGCAATCATATTGGGAAGTTGATCCTGTGGATCCGTCGGGAAACCTGCCGGCCAGGAGTTTTCCCAGAGCCCCGGCCTGGTGTAAACCTTGGGAGAATTTTACCTGGTGCAGAAGTTCACGCAGATAGCCGGTATAAACCCCGTAAAAATAAAAGTTGTTCCAAGGGGGTGGGTTTTGCAGGCAATTTCCGCAAAGGCCGGCGCTTATGTCCGGGTGCATGGGTTCGCCGCAGCGCAGGCAAAACCCGGACGTACGTTCCGGAAGCTTCAGCAGACAGGCGGGGCATATGCCCAGGTCACCGGCCTGCGGGGCGCCATTGCCTTGCCCGTGCGCATGGTTTGGCGTCCCGGCCGGATTTTCCGGCGGGCGGGGCGTCCTGTCGGCTGAATCATCAACAGGCGGTCGCAGGGCATTTTTGGCAATGGGGGCGGCGCACAGGGCGCAGCGTTTTTCCGAGCATAAGGCGGCCAGATGCGTCAGCAGATGCGCGGCCAGGACTTCAAGCCGGGGAATTAGTCGGCCCTGAAAAATCATATTATAATTCACCTGCCTTAATAACGGCCTCCCGGGCTTCATGCGCTTTACCCGAGGCTTCCAGGGCGCGGGCCAGTTCCAGCCAGGCGGCTTTAAAATCCGGGCGCAAAGCCACGCTTTGTCTGGTCAGACTTTCGGCGACCAGGGGGTTTTCCCCGGCGTCAAGGTAGAGCCTCGCCAGCAGTTGCAGGGCCGCGGCGTCATTGGGGTTCAGCAGCAGGGCTTCGTGCAGTTCCGCGCGGGCTTCTTCCAGGCGGTTTTCCTTGATGGCCAGACGAGCCAGAGCGCGTTTGGTGATAGCCTCCCCGCCGGGCAGGCGCGCGGCCTGTTTATAATAATCCGCCGCCCGGGAATTGTTGCCGCCCCGTTCGGCCAGTTGTCCCAGACGGTACAGTACATATACATTGGCCGGAGAAAGTTCCCGGCAGCGCAGAAAGAAGCGCAGAGCGCCCTCGTGATCGCCGCCGCTTTCGCTGAGTTGCCCGAGGTTATACAGGGCGGCGGCGTTTTGCGCGTTGCGTTTCAAGGCTTCCTCGAAATGGCGGCGGGCCTCGTCCCGGCGGCCAAGGCCCGCCAGGGTGACGCCGAGGGAATTCCAGGCCAGGATATTGTTTTCGTCACAGAGCAAGGCCCGTTTGTATTCACTGATGGCGCCCGGCTGATCGCCCATGCTGTAGCGGCGGTCGGCGCTTATGTTCAGGGCCAGGGAATCCAGAAGGCCCACATGCGGGGCGGGAAGCAGCAAGGCGTATTCCAGGGCTTTCCCCGCGTTTTCCAGGGCATCGCCTTTGCGAAAGTCTAAAAATGGATGCGGAGCTATGCCCAAAGCGCTTTGCAGGGCAATGCGCGTGTCCGCCAGGCTGCGGGCGCTCAGGGCCTTGGCCTGTTCAAACAGAACCGCCGCGGTTGTGCCGGGTATAAAGATTATGAAGCTGTTCAGGCCGTAGCGCCCATACAGGCAGTTCCCGGACAGAGCGTCCAGAGTGGAGCGGTAGAGATCCGCGCAGGCGGAGATCTGCTCCTCCCAGGGGATATACAGACCGTGCGGAGGCGGCGCTTCGCCGGCTTCAACCTCGTCAAGCTCCAGCAGGAAATTCCGCTTCGGCAGGCCGAATCTGGTGAGCAGCAAGGCGAAATCAGCGTATTTTTTTCTCTCCACGCACCAGCGCGTTAAAAAATCCGGATAGCTTAAAAAACCGGTTGCTTCATCCAGGCGGGCCGCTCTGTTCAGAATCGCTGGGGCATCCTGCCCGGTGAAATCGGCGTTGGAAGCGGTTATCAACAACTGATCGCCGGCTTCCGGAGGAAAATGCGGGTCATCGCAATACACCAGTTCGGCGGTGGAATCGTTCTGCCGCGCTTCCACCAGCAAGACCTCTCCCTTATAGCGCCGGATAATTTGCGCCGCCAGGCCGTTGTTTTGCGGCCCGCGCTTTGCGCCGTCCAGGGAGGAACTTTCAGGGTCAGCGCTTTTCAGGACATATCCCCAAAGGGCGAAGCGTTGCCCCGGGCGCGCTCCAACGCTTTTGCCAAGGTTCAGCCGCATGCGTGAAAGAGGAAGGAGCTGAAGTACCCGTCCGCCTTCAGCCAGGATTTTGCCGTAGGCGAGAACAGGTTCGGGAGCGTCGGTCTGCACGGCGATATGCCGCGTCGCGAGCGTATTTTCATGGGCCAGAGCAGCCGCGAGCTCCGCCCGGCGCAGCAGGCGTCCGGCCTGTTCGTCCGGAGGATGCCGGTCTATGCCGTTTAAATCCGTCGGGAAAGTGGCATAGCCGGCGGATACGTTCACCCGCATAACTTGCCCGCTGAATTCGTTTTCCATGCGCAACCCGTTCAGCCCGTTGACCAGCTTTTGTCCGAGCGCATGGCACTCCCCGGCGCTTAAGGACGGCAGAAGCAGGGCGAATTCATCATCTCCGCTGCGGGCCGCGACGGTTTGCGGAGGCTTTAAAAGTTCCAGTTCCAGGGCAAGACAAGCCAAAAAACGTTCCGCCCGCACATAACCGTGTTCATGCGCGAGAGCGGCGAGTCCGTTCAGGCGCAGAACCAGCAAGGATACGCGCACCGGCCCGCGCGAGGGGTTTTCGGGGCGCAGGTATTCGCGCATGTGTTCAAGATTGCCGGCAAAGACGCTCAGCAGGCGCTGGCGGGTAAACAGTCCGCTGACCTGGTCGCACAGGCTTTGTTTGTACAGGATGAGGTTTTCCAGGCAGAGTTCGCCGATTTTCCGCAAATAGGGCAATATTTTTTTGACGCCGGCAAGTTGCGCGTCTTTGGCGACGAATATTCCCAGTAAAGACCCGCCGGGTTCGGTAAGGGGCAGCAGAATTTTGCGCTCATGCGGCAGAATTTCCGCGTCCGGCTCCGGGTTTTCTCCGGCGTTGCCCGCGGGAAAGTGCAGGGTATAAGTCTTGAAAGACAAAAATTTGCGTAAAGAGGCGCAGAACACCGCTTCATATTGAAGCAAATCCAGGCTGGTTATCCGGGCGGCGCCCGGCTGCGGGGCGGGTTCCGCAAACAACTGGCGGTCTTGCCGGTTATATGCTATGGATTGATCCTGATCCGCCGCCGGGGTTTCTGGCCTTGTTTCCATGTCTGGCTTATACCACGGTAAAGCCGGATTTGGAAAGATTTTTTCAGGAGAGGTATTATGGAAGATATTATGCAATTTGCGCAATTTGTGCTGGGGATGATTTCAACCAACTGTTACCTGATGCATAACCGCCGGGAGGCGGTGGTTTTTGATCCGGGAGGAGAGCCGGATGAGGTGCTGGCTTATCTTGAAAGCAATAAGCTGAAGCTTACCCATATATTTAATACGCATCTGCATTTTGACCATATCTACGGGAACAGGCCTCTTTCCGAGGCAACGGGCGCGCCTGTGCTGGCGAACAGCCGCGACGACTACCTGATCGCCACGGATCGCGCCACGGCGAGCTTCGGGATGCCGCCGGTTCCGCGCTTTACCTTTCAAAATATTGATGAAGGCAGCATGAGCATTCTGGATACGCCCATGCGGATTTTGGCCACCCCCGGGCATACGCCGGGAAGTTTGTCCTTTTATCTGCCGGAACACGGAAAACTTTTCAGCGGAGATGTGCTGTTTTACCGGGCGGTCGGGCGTACGGATTTTGCCGGCGGAGATACGCAGGCCCTCCTTGCCAGCATCAAAGAAAAACTTTATGCTCTGCCGGATGACACCATAGTGTACGCCGGGCATGAACTCGCGACCACCATTGGCGGCGAGAAGAAGCATAATCCGTATGTTCGCGGGTAGGGCGGTTCAATTTTTATCCGGAATCCGCGGCAGACCGCCGGGGCGTGAGCATGTCCTCCTTTGCGCTTAATGCCTGCTGGTGCGGCAACACGCGGCTGGTTCCCTGGAGCGAGGGATATGCCCTGTGCACAGAGTGCGGGGGTACGCTTGTTGCGCGCAGCGCGGAGCAGTCCGGGGCGGAGGCGGATGACGGGGCTTCTTTGTACGACAGCGCCTACTGGACGCGGGGTATGCTTGACCAGTACCGGCCCATGGGCTGTAAAAATTTTGACGACGTCGCCCTCCTGCATTGCCGCGAAAGAACCGCTTACTGGATGCGGCATTTTGTGCGGCACCTCCGCCCGCCGGCGAAAATTCTGGAACTGGGCTGCGGCCTGGGCACTTTCACCCACTTTGCCGCTCAGCTCGGGTTTGCGGCCGAAGCTACGGAATTGAGTCCGGCCTGGCGCAAAATCATCAGCGAAAAATTCGGCATCCGGGTCAGCGGCGGGATTCCCGGCGCGGAGGCGCGGCAAGCGGGCGCGCTGGACGCGGTGGCCATGTTTGAAGTGCTGGAACATGTACTTAAACCGCAAGAGCTGCTGGCCGTCCTTGCCGGTGAACTGGCCGCCGGGGGGCAGCTCTGGCTGCAGTTGCCCTGCTACGCGGGAACCGCTTATGCCCGGGCTGACGCCGGTTTTACCCGGCATCTCAGAGTCGGGGAACATATTTTTTTATACAGTTTTGCCTCCTTGACCAAGTTGCTGGATGAATACGGGTTCACGCGGCGTATACGCTATGCGGCCATATTTCCCGGAGACATGTTCCTGGTCGCTTCGCGCGGGGAAATTCCAAGTTATGCGGAGGAAGACAACAGGAAATTTTTCTGTTCCGTCCCTTCCGCAATTATTCCCTATGCCTGCCTGGGCATGGCCGAGACGTTGCGTGGAGTTGAAGCTCAACTGGTTAATATAGTCACACAATCCAGGGCGAGTATTGCAGAGTTGGCCGCGGAAAATGCCGCGTTGCGCAAGCGCCTGGAAAAACTGGATCCCGCGGCGCTGTTTTCCGTGCAGGAACCTTTTCTGGCCTCTCTGGATTATGCGGACTACAGCCCCGCGGCCGATAATTTCGCGCCCATCGAACCGGCCGGGGTACAGCGTTTGATGTATATACGGCTGGACGGCATTGGCGACTGCATACTGGGGAATGCGATTTTTGCGCGCTTGCCCGGACGCTTCCCGCAAGCGGAAATCACGGTTGTCTGCGATACGGCCTGTAGCGGGCTGTTTGAGGGAGCTGACCGGGTGGCCAGGGTGATAGAGGTCAACAGGCACAAGCTTGCGGACGACGCTTATTTCAGGCAAACCGTCAAGGTGCTCCGGGCTTGCAAGGCTGATGCGGTCTGCAATTTCACCTTTTCCAACACGCCGCGTTCCTTTGCCCTGTCTCTGCTTGCCGGAGCGCCCCTGTTGGCGGTGGAAAACGATGACGCCAACTGTGCCGGGTATATCCGCAAAATTTTTGAAGTCAAGGTCAATACCCTTATTCCGGAAGCAAAATTGCTGCAACGGGAATATGACCGGAACCGGGCTGTTTTGCGCCGGCTGCAACTGCCGAATGATCGCGGCCCGTCGCTTGCCCTGAGCGAAGCGCGGCTTGAAGCGGCGGATGAAGCATGGCGGAGCGCGGGCATTGCCAAAGAGCGGGGCATAGTCCTTTTCGTGGGTGGCTTATCCCCCCTTCGCGACTACGCGCGCTTTGACGAAGTTCTGTCCCTGCTTTGCGCGGACAGGGAACTTGGAGTGATAGCGCTGGGAAGCAAGCGGGAATATGAGGCCAGCGAGCGGGTTTTGTCCGTCCTGCGCGCAAAAGGCGCGGTGGTGGGGAATTTTTGCGGAAAACTGCCGCTCATGACCAGCTTGGCCATGCTCCGGGGGTGCGAGCTGGCTTTGGGAGTGGAGACTTCATTCGCGCATGCCGCCGCCGCCCTGGAAACCCCGCATGTAATCGTTCTGGGCGGCGGACACTTTGGGCGTTTTGTGCCTTATTCGCCATATTCCACCGTGGTTGCGCTCCCCCTGGACTGTTACCGGTGCAACTGGCAATGCAAATATTCCGTTCCGCACTGCATCCGGGGCATCACGCCGGAAACTCTGGCCTGGGCCGCGCGGCAGAGCCGGAAAACGCCCCTGCCCGGCGGAGGACGTTTGGTGTTGCAGCCGCCCGCTTCGTGGCCGGAGAGGGAAAACCTGCCGCGCTGGCAAGCCCCGGAAGCGTTTCTGCAGGAAAACCGCAAGCGCGGGAAAAGCTGCCGGACAGCCATACTGACACCATCAATAACGCACGAGGCATGAAATGCGCTTTCTTTTGATTTCCGCAGCGGCGCTGCTCCTGGCGCTTTGTGCGTGCAGGCATAGTCCGGGGCCTGATCCGCGCGCCCTTGCGCAACTCATCCCGCAACAGGCGCCGCCTGCATCCGGCATAGACTATGGCGATCCGGACAACTGGCTTGCCTGCCCGGCGGAGCGCTCCGCCAATGCTGAAGTTTCTCCGGAGGCGGTGGACGTATTCTTCGTCTATCCCACTTCCTGGCGCAGCACCGGAGGCGTTCCGCTTGCGGATATCCGCAATCCGGAAATGCGGGACTGGGCCGGGTACTACCTCAAGACGCGCGCTTCCGCCCTGGAACCGGTCGGCAATATTTACGCCCCTTTCTACAGGCAGTTGGACGCCGCCTATATCCTTTCCGCCGATTCCGGCAAAATCGAGCGCTCTTATTGGGATGCCCCCTTCGCCGATATCATTGCCGCTTTTGATTACTACATCCGGCACCACAACGCCGGCCGTCCGTTTGTGCTGTTCGGGCACAGCCAGGGCAGCCTGATGTTGCAGGGGCTGCTGTTTACTTACATGCGCGAGCACCCGGAGGTCTACGGCCGGATGGTTGCCGCCTATACCATAGGGACAGTGTGGATCGAGGAGGATTATGCCGCCCATCCCTGGCTCAAGCCCGCCCGGTTTTCCTCGGATGCAGGGGTGGTCATTGCCTACAACACCGAAGCTCCGCACGTGGACGGCCCCAATCCCTTTGCCTCGTCCCGGGCGGTGACCATCAATCCCCTGTCGTGGACGCGGACAACGGAGCATATTCCCCGGAGCCGCTCTTTAGGGTCGGTTATTGCCGCGCCGGACGGCACCTTGACGGCGGTCAGCCGGATGGCGGACGCCCGCTACGAGCCGTCGCGCGGAACCATCATCTGCGCAACGGTGGACAGGGAAGCTTTCAGCAGCGCGCCAGCTTCCCGCGCCTATTTTCCCCTGGGTATCCTGCATGAAAACGACATCCCGCTGTACTATTTTGATCTTCGCCACAATGCCCTGGAACGGACGCGCGCCTTTCTGAGCACCTGGAAGCGTTCCGCCCGGTAGGGCGAACTTGCTTCGCCGTTAAGCGAGAATAGTGTTTCAGAAGTCCATGCGGCGGGAATGCAGGAGATCAGATGTGCAAGAAGGATTCTTTCAATTCCCGGGCGAGCCATGTGTCGAGATTGTCGGCTCCGGCTCTCCTGGCCTTACGGAAAAGTTCGGCATGGATTTCCGGCGTTACCTGGAGGGTTATGCGCCCGGAAAATGGCTTTTCAGGATTTGGCTCTGTTTCCAGATAAAAATCGACAGCTTCCTCAAAGGCCTTGCGGATTTCGCTCACCGATTCGCCATGAAAGCCGATAATCGCACGGATTCCGGCAACATGCCCGACAAGAAGGCCGTCCGCTTCGCTGTAGCGAATATCGGCTGTATATCCCTTGTATTCCACATTCACAGGATCTTTCATGGCAATACTCCAATATCTTTGAGAAAGGCCCTTGCATCCTCTATCTGGTATGGGAAGGCTTCTTTGCCCGGATGCGGCCTATGGAAGTCCGACCGGAATTCTACCCATACATCATCCCGCATTTCACCATATTTGAAAGAAAGGCGGGAACCTTCGCGCTCTATTGTCGTACAACCGATAGCGCGGAATAAAGATTCAATTCGGCCCCATTCCAGGCTCTTGGGAATCGGAACGGCAAAAAGCGCTTCAAGGGTCTTCCGTTGCTTATTGTTCATAGCGGATAGTAGCACGGACGGCCTTCAAGTCAAGAATGCCACGGGCATTGCCGGAAAATTTCCGTTTTCCCCCTGCGGGCCGCGGGCTGACGCAGCCGATACATCAAAACTGCATGGATGCAGTTTTGATGTTGAAATGGTATAAGTTGACCCTGGTGTGGGCAGGGTATAAATAAAATCCCGACAGGCGTAGTTTTGCCGTATTACATAATTTTGGAGGCATGATGTTCAAGTTTTTTGCATGGTTTTTTTTGGCGTTCTTTTTTTCTTTGGGTTTCGCGGAACTGGGCATTTTCGCCGCAACCGGCCGGTGCGCGGAGCAGCCCGCCGGCGGCGCGCCGGACAGCGGAGCGGAATTGCGCGGCGCCTTGCGGCAGCTGCTTCTGGAAGATCCCAATCTGATTTTGGATGTACTGCGGGATAACAGCGAAGTGGTGCTGGATATAGCCCAGCAGGGATCAGAACTGCGCCGGCACCGTACTCTTTTGGCTCAGTGGCGGAAGGATTTGACGGAACCAAAAAAACTGCTGCTTGTAAACCGCCCGACCAAGGGGCCGGCCAACGCCCCGGTTACCATAGCCGCATTTACGGATTTTACCTGCCAGTATTGCCGGCAGGGCGAGAAAACCCTGGAAGCCGTCTTTAACGCTTATCCAGGCAAGATACGGATAGTTTACAAGAATTTGCCCATGGCCGGCCATCCGGGTTCCTCCGAGGCGGCCGAATTTATGCTGGCGGCTTATGCGCAGAACAAGGAAAGAAGCTGGAAGCTGTTTGATGATTTTTTTGAAAACCGCGAACTCATAGTCGGCAAAAGCGGCGATGCCTATCTGCGTTCAGCGGCTTCAGCCCGCGGGTTCAATATGCAAAAATTGCTCAGCGACGCCAAAAGCGACCGGATCAAGCAGATCATGCAGGAAGACGAGCGGGATGCCCAGAAGCTGAACATACAGGGGACGCCGTATTTTTTGGTTAACGACCTCGTAATACGCGGCGCCTTGCAGGAAAATCTTTTTCGCGAAGCTGTGAACATGGCTCTGGATGCCGCTAAAAAATGACGTTTGCATTTTTACGCGCAAACATGCCCCGGACAGCATGTTTTCCGGCTTTTAGGGCAGGCGTGGTCTTTTTGCTGGCCGGGTGCGGCCTGTTTTTTTCGGACTACCGGCAGGAGCGTCCGGCTTATGCGGCAGCGCCGGTTGCGCTTGAGCCGGCGTCGCCCGCGAAGCTTCCTCCCGCTCCGGACGTATCTCCTCCTGTGCCGGGCGTATCCGCCCCGGCTGCTCCGGCCCTTGCCGCGCATATTGACGCCGGCTGGCAGCCGCTTGTCGCGAAGCTTGAAGAAGACGGAATATATGGCCAGGATGTCGCCGGCTGGTTTGCCGCCCTGGAAAACCCATATTCGCAGAAACCCATGGGGTTGAAGATAACAGGACTTTTTCGCTCCAAGTATATTTTTTCTCCCTTTGCTTTTTTGCGTAAACCGCAAAAAACCGCGCAACTGCTGCAAGGCATAGTAACTAAAGAGAATACGCGGGACAGCGCGGAATTTATTCTGGCCAACCCGGAACTATTTGCCCTGATTGAGCGCGAGTACAAGGTGGATAAAGAAATAGCGGCTGCCTTATTCATGGTGGAAACCAGGCTGGGCGCTTACCTCGGCACCGAACGCGCCTTCTGGAGCCTGGCCTGTATGGCTCTGGCCGACAGGCCGGAGCAGGTGCAAAGTTATCTGGATAAACTCCCGCTGACCGAAGAACGTCTGCTCTGGGTCGGACAAAATCTTCAGGAGCGCTCGGAGCGGGCCTATAAAGAGCTGACGGCCCTTATCGAATATTGCCGGAAAAACAGGCACAATCCTTTGGAAATAACGGGTTCGCTTTTCGGAGCCATCGGGTTCTGCCAGTTTATGCCGAGCAATATTGCCCTGTATGCTGTGGATGGCGACAAGGACGGGCGTATAGATTTATTTACCGCGGCCGACGCCTTGCCCAGCATGGCCAACTATCTGGTGAAACACGGCTGGAAAGCCGCTCTGAATCGTAAACAGAGGTTTGCGGTGATCCGGCGCTATAACCACAGCGATGTTTATGCCAACACGGTGCTGGCCCTGGCCGATGCCGTGCGCTCTTATCTGCGGGATGCCGCGAAAAAAAGCGGGCGCTGAATAATATGCCTGACCTGTTCGTTTCGCCGGGCGAACTGTTGATCCGGCGCCTGGGTCAATTGAAAAACGCCGCGGCTTTTGCTTTTCCCCAAAAAAACGCGCACCGGGAAGATTTGCCTTATGCGATCCGGGATCTTTCGCGTCTGCTGACCACGGAACGCGCTCAAAAAAATGCCTATTGGGCTTCACCCCGCCTTTTGGGGGCGTACCTGCATTATTTTTTGCCCTGGAACATTTTCCGCTTGTCCTGGCTGCTGCCCGGCCTGCCGTTGAACCTGCGGGCAGGGGACAAAATTCTGGATTTGGGCAGCGGCCCTTTAACTCTGCCTTTGTCGGTCTGGCTGTGCGGAACGCGGGAACGCTCTTTGCCCCTGACCTGGATCTGTTCGGATTTAACCCCGCGCCCTCTGGAAGCGGGCCGGGACATTTTTCAGCATTTCGTCCGGCTCGCCGGCACAGGGCAAAGCCGGAGGGCGGAAAGCGCGCCTGAACAAAAAATATCCGTACCGTGGGGGCTCAACCTTCTGCGCGCGTCTCTGGATTCCGCCCTGCGCGGAATCAAAGGCGGGGTGAACCTGATTGCGGCGCTTAACGTCCTGAATGAACTGCCGTCCCCGCGCCGGGAGAGTATGGAAGAGCGGCTGGACGGCCTTTGCGCCTCCATGGACAGAGCCCTGAAACCTGGAGGGCGGATTTTGCTTATGGAACCGGGCACCAGGCTGGGCGGAAAAATTGTGCAAATGATGCGCCGGGCGGCTCTGGCGCGGGGTTTTACGGTGCTTTCACCCTGCACGCACGATGCGGTCTGCCCTTTTTTGGCCGGCCAGCATGGCGGAGCGCGCACGGGTTTTCCGGCGGAAACGCCGGGTGCGGAACGCGGCAAAGGCGCTTTGCCGCATGCCCCATCCGCCTGGTGCCATTTTGGGCATATGAGCGCGGGCGCGCCGGAGGCGCTGCAAAAACTCAGCGCCCAGGCCGGATTGCCCAAGGAGCGCGTGCATCTGTCATTTGTTCTGCTTGAGAAAGGCGGAGGGGAAATTGTCCGTGACGGCCAGCCGCGTTTCAGCGCCTGCGCGTCCGGGCGGGATACGGGCCGGGAGATTTTTCGTTCCAGAGTGGTTTCCGGGGCTATTCGCCTGCCGGAGCGGGGCAACGCCTACTATGTCTGCATGCGGGAAGGGCTGGGCATGTTGGCCGGCGGCGGGAGATTTTTCTCCGGCAGCGAGGTTCTGACCCGCGTCGCCGAAAATGGCGGCAGAGATCTGAAAACCGGCGCGATCTTTGTGGAACCGGCCTGAGCTTGCCGCTTAAGGCGTCCAACGGCGAATTCAATGTTAAAATGTTCTAAGGCAATTTAACTTTGAGACGCTCCCTCCGGCGCTTGACGGTGAAACATCGCTGTTGTCTTCATCCGTAAGCTGCTGCGCAGCAACGGCTGAAGCAAGTTTCGCCTGCGCCTGCGGGGCGGGCGGCGGTACCCGCCGCCAGAGCATTTCAACATTTTCAATGTCAAAATGTTCTAAAGCGGTAGTTTTTTCCGGCGCAGGACGGCCAGGCGCGCGGCAATATCATTCAGAGTTTCCGCATCAAGTTCGCGCATAAGCCGGCCCAGATATTGCATCTGCCGGCGTCTGGCCTCATGTTTGGCGAGAGTGCGCAAGTGGGCTATGGCGGCTTTCAATTCGGCGGGGAGCATGAATTCATCCAATTGCGCGGCTGAAAGTCCGCTTAGAATTTCACTTTGTTTTTGCAGAGCCGTACTTTCGCGTTTTTTTTGCGAACGGCTTTTGTAGTTGTAAATCTCGCTTTCAGAGCGGTCTGTTGTATGCATGTTCATGAAAACCTGTTAAGGATCGGTTGAAGAAATTTAATTTTGAGACGCTCCCTCCGGCGCTTTACGGCGAAACATCGCTGCTGTCTTCATCCGTAAGCTGCTGCGCAGCAACGGCTGAAGCGCGGTATCCGTTGAGCGGCTTGCCGCTTTACGGATA
>JAISBT010000031.1 GCA_031266055.1 Deltaproteobacteria bacterium | reverse complement strand
TATGCTGAAAAAGTATATTTTTGGGCTGTTTTCAAGGGAGGAATGTTAAACTTGGGTTAAGGCGGCGGAGCAAAGCAAAAACCACGTTTTTTGCTTTGCGATCTTCACACTTCAAACGTAGCGAAGCGAAGTTTTAAGTGTGACATGGTATTAGAGCAGTTTAGCGTTAGAGCGTGTTGAACGAGTTTTAACTTATTTGAGGGTGCAGAGTGGGCGTATCTTTAAAATGTCAGTATGGCCTGAGGGCCTTGTTCGAGCTTGCGAAAAGCTGGGGCGGCGAACTCAGGCGTATTCCTGAAATTGCGGAAGAGCAGGCGATTCCGGAACGGTTTTTGGAAAATATTCTCAATCATCTGCGGCAGGGCGGCTTTGTGGAAAGCCGCAGGGGAAAAGGCGGCGGCTTCATGCTCGCCAAAGCGCCTTCAACGGTATCCATAGCGGATATTGTCTCCCACATAGACGGCAACATCTATGCCATAGATTGCGAAGGCGCTTTGCCTGTGCATAAATGCAGGCTGAAGGGCGATTGCGTGTTTCTGCCGGTTTGGCGGGAGGCCAGAGCGGCGCTCCAGGCGGTTTATTCCGGCAAGACTCTGCAGGATCTGCTGGATGCCGACGAAAACCGAGTGCGGGATGATTTTTGCATTTAGAGCGTTTCAACATTGAAAATGTTGAAACGATCCAATTTTTTACGCCAGAGGAAGAAAAAATATGGCTATTGCTAAAAATACTGCGGCCTGGGCTTTTGAGACAAAACAGATCCATATAGGCCAGGAGTTGCCTGATCCCGCGTCGGACGCCCGCGCTGTGCCCATATATCAGACAACTTCATATGTGTTCAGAGATTCGGCCCACGCGGCGGCCCGCTTTGGCCTGGCTGATCCGGGCAACATTTACGGGCGGCTGACCAATTCCACCCAGGATGTTCTGGAAAGACGCATGGCCGCGCTGGAAGGCGGCGTGGCCGCTCTGGCGGTTGCATCCGGCGCCGCGGCCATAACCTACACCGTTCAAAATCTGGCTCTGGCCGGAGAGCATATTGTTTCCGCCAAAACCATTTATGGCGGAACCTACAACCTTCTGGCCCATACCCTGCCGCAATACGGCATTACCACCACTTTTGCGGATCCGGACGTAAAGGGTTCCTTTGCCGCAGCGATCCGGCCGAATACCAGGGCCATCCTGATCGAGTCTTTGGGCAACCCCAATTCCAATGTCATAGATATTGAAGCTGTGGCCAACGTCGCTCACGAGCATAAAATTCCCCTGATTATAGACAGCACCTTTACCCCTCCGAATCTGCTGCGCCCCATTGAATATGGCGCGGATATCGTGGTGCATTCGGCCACAAAATTTATCGGCGGGCACGGCACTTCCCTGGGCGGGCTGATTGTGGACAGCGGTAAATTCGACTGGGAAAAAAGCGGCAAGTTCCCTTCCATAACCGAGCCGAACCCCAGCTATCACGGCATTTCTTTTACCAAGGCGGTCGGCGCGGCGGCTTTTATCGTCAAAATCCGCGCTGTTTTGCTGCGCGATACCGGCGCCGCCATTTCGCCTTTTAACGCCTTTTTGCTTTTGCAGGGGGTGGAAACGCTTTCCCTGCGGGTTGAACGCCATGTGGAAAACGCTCTCAAAACGGTGGAATATTTGAAACAGCATCCCAGGGTCGAGGCTGTGCACCATCCTTCCCTGCCGGAAGAACCCAGCCACGCCTTGTACAAAAAATATTTTCCCCAAGGAGCGGGCTCCATTTTTACCTTTGAAATTAAAGGCGGCGTGAAAGAAGCGCAGGCTTTTATCGACAAACTGGAAATTTTTTCTTTGCTGGCCAATGTGGCGGATGTAAAATCGCTGGTGATACATCCGGCAACGACCACGCACTCGCAACTGAGCGAGGAGGAATTGCTGGATCAGGGAATCAGGCCCAATACCATACGTCTGTCCATAGGCACGGAAAACATCAGAGACATTCTCGCGGATCTGGAACAGGCGCTCTCCTGAAATGCCGCGGCAATATGACGTAATCGCCCTGCTGTCCGGCGGTCTGGACAGCCTCCTGGCGGCGCATTTGATCCGCCGGCAGGGTAAAAAAATATTGGGGCTGAACTTTGTGACGCCTTTTTTCGGCAAGGCGCATCTCGTTGAAAAATGGAAAAATCTGTATGGCCTGGAACTCATGGCGGTTGACGTGAGCCGGGAATTTGTCGATATGCTTGTGGAGCGTCCCGGGCACGGTTTCGGCAAAATGCTCAACCCCTGCGTGGACTGCAAAATTCTGCTTTTGCGCAAGGCCGTGGAACTCATGCGGGAATATGGCGCCAGGGCGGTTATTACCGGCGAAGTGCTGGGGCAGAGGCCCATGTCGCAGCGCCTTGACGCCCTGAACATCATAAAACGCGAATCCGGCGTGGGCGATCTTTTGCTGCGCCCGCTCTGCGCCAAACTTTTGCCGGAAACAGAGCCGGAGCAATCCGGGTTTATAGACCGTTCAGCCCTGCTAGCGTTGTCCGGGCGTAACCGCAAAGGCCAACTGGCTCTGGCCGGAGAGTTCGGCATAACCGACATCCCAACTCCGGCGGGCGGCTGTCTTTTGACTGAACAGGAGAAATCCCGCGCCTACTGGGCGGTTTTGCGTTTTGCGCCGAACCCGGCGCCAACGGATTTTGCCGTGGTCAAAAACGGGCGTCCGTATTGGCTGTTTGATTCCCCGACTCTGGACAGGGCATCCTGTATGCTGAGCATAGGGCGCAACCGGGAGGATAATGAGCGCCTTGAACAACTGGCCCAAAAAGATGATTTATTGTTCCTTCCGGCCGGTTTTACCGGGCCGACGGCTCTGGGCAGGGTCTTCGCGGACGCCCCGTGGACGAACGCAGAGGTGTTTTCCGCGGCTTCCCTTACGGCTTCTTTTGCCCCGAAAGCGGCCAGGAGCTTCGAGCTGGACGGTAAACCCCTGAAAATGCTCGTCCGGACAGGCGGAGAGGAACAGGTTCTGGAAGTTAAGCCGGAGCGCGCGGCCGGAAACGGCAGGGTCTGGAGCGCATACCCCTGGGAAAAGGCCAGAGAGGAGATCCGCGCTGAAGCTGCGGCAAAGGCCCGGGCGAGGGCATTTTAACATTGAAAAGGTTGAAATGCTTTGGCGTGAGTTCGCCGCTGCGCGGACGCCGCAAGTAAATTGCGGCCCGCTTTCCGCCTTCGCGTGAACTTGCGCGGCCAGCGGACTTTTCCTGATGTCAGCCCTTGGGAACTTTCAAATAAAAATATTGACTCCAAATATAAATAGTATAAAATTAAAAAGGTGGGCCGGAAGGTGCGTAACACCCCCGGCCCTGGGGCAATCCCCCTGTATATGATACAAGTTTCACGCCCCGGCATGGAGGTTAGTCCTGCCGGGGCAACTCATTATCTCCGGTTCAACCAGCGGCTAATGAGAAGCACCACAACGCCTGCCGCTATTGCGGACAGGACGTTCAGCAAGAATTGCTCCATAGGCATCACCTCCTCGTCTGAGACTCGGAGGATTGCCCCGTCAAAAACATACGCTACCGCACTGAATTGTCAATTGCTCCTCAAGTCTAAAAACAGGCACTGCACACATGTTCGTGTACAGTAAAATGCAATAACACATTTTATGGGGGTTACTGATATGGGACTGTTCACACCGGCCTGGCAAAGCAAGAACCCTCAAAAACGCTTGAAGGCGGTAGCGAAGGAGAAAAGCCAGGATATTTTGCTTCAAATTGCCTTGACGGACATAGCGTCTGATGTTGCCTGTCTGGCGACCGAGCGGCTGTCAAATCAGTCCGGGTTGCGCGAAGTGGCCTTGCAGTCCAAAAATTACCGGGCCAAACAGCGCGCGTTGGATTTCATCAAAGACCAAAATACCATTTCGGAGTTGATTCTGCGCGGAGATGCTACGGTTGCGGATAAAGCCGTTTCGTTGCTGACCGATGAGTATCTGTTTTCCGATTTTGCAATTGAATTCCTGACGCCGCAAAAGCGAATGGGACTAATGGCTTGCGGCGATAAGGGCTGGTGCATAGCCAGACTTGTAAACCCCATTAAAAGCGACAGGAATCTTTTGCGTCTTGCCAATGCCCTCACTCCTTACCGGGTTGGCGATTGGTTTATGATTTATTTTTTACGCGCGATTCGTGATGCCCGAAAGTCATTGTTGCCGCAAATTATAGAGCAGCACCCGGATGACGCTTATAGCAGCCAAGCGTTGGAAATGCTTGAAGACGAGGATGTGCTTGCCGCGCTGCTTTTATCCGTCAGCAATATAAGCCGCAGGAAGCGTATCTTTCTCAGAATTGACGGGATGCCGGCGGATAGTCCGCTTAGAAGGAAATTATGCGGAACAGAAAACGAAATTCCCCACCGGTTCGGAGAGGGAACCAGGTGCGCCTGTTGCGGCGCGCTTCGGGACAATCCATGCGGAATCGTACAGGATAAAGAACGGACATATTCCTTTGCCGCCTTTAATCATATGTTGATTCAGATAGACCGCGACCATAAACTGACCTTCCGGTATCCTCGATTCAGTAATGGTGATGGGAGTTTCAGCAAGGAAATACAGGCGCTGCAGATGATAAGGAATCAACTGAAAGATGTAAGCGCATACCGGATTTGCGCCTCTGCCGATAACGATTTTTTTGGAATCATTACAACCGGGCGCACACTGAAGTTGTTTCCGGCGACTAGCGTGAGTGCAGCCGGCTTCTACAGCGAGTTCTTCGGGAACAGGCGTATGTCTGTCGCTTCTTCACCGGCGAAAGAATGGAGAGACGTCATTCAAATGGTCGGCGACAGGTTTCTTCTGGCCGCTCTGTGTATGGATGGCACTGTAAAATATTTGCGCCTGTCCGCTAATGTAAAAAACGTATCCGGAGTGGAAGGTTGGAAGGGCATTGTTCAATTGGCCATGACGGCTTTTTTCAATGGCGAGGGTATTCTGGCTGGCCTGAAGTGGGATGGCCGACTGGAGGTATGCGCCAATGATCGGGTGAAAAAAATAATGGAAGAATGGAAAGACATTACTTTCATAGCGGGCTGCGGCCATCAAATTGTTGCGGCAGACAAGGCGGGGCGCGTGCATATATGTAAGGAACTAATTGGCAATCGTGGCGGCAGAAACTATGCTGTAACCTCCATTATGGAGGATATTTATAAAGTTGCTTGTGCCCATAGTATCATTAGTGGCTTTGATAATTCTGTTTTCGGGCTGCAAAAAAACGGCCGTGTGCTTGCCGATGACAAAGAACTGGATATTGAAGGCGTGGATGAGGTGCAGGGAACCTATGCGCTGCTGAAAAACGGCACTGTTGTCAATCTGGTCGATAACGGGGCAACATTTGAAACGGATGTTTTGCCCTCACTTTGACTGGATAGAGCAGTTCAACTTTGAAAAGTTGCACCGCTCTGCAAAGATTTGCTCACAAATCCCTGCAGAGCGGTCTATACATTTTCGGAGGCAAGCCGTTTTATTTCATCAAGGGAGAGGCCGGTTACTTTGGCAACGGTGTCCGGAGACATTTTTTCCCGCAGAAGGTTTCGGGCGACTTCCAATTTTCCTTCCTGCAATCCTTCCTGTCGCCCTTCATACCGGGCATCGCCAAGATAGGAATCCAAATCCATACGGGCCTTTTCCCTGGCTTCGGCCAAGGCTCTGTTCCGTTCATCGCCGCTCAGAATTTTGATGACGCCCCAAGCTTCATTGATAGCCGGCCTGGTCTGCGCCGCGTTCATAAAATCCTCCTCTGTCGTTGCCTGAAAAACCGCATCCAGTTGCCCAACTGCGTGCCGTCAGCTTGGTGTATTTTGGGTAATTCCAACACGTTGATTTCTATGGAGTCAGGATAACGCGCCTTTGTCTTCTCGTCATAGAGCCGGAAACAGTTACGGTAGGCGTCATTTTCCCTGATCATCACAAAATCGGCAATCAGGATACTGATGGTTCTGTTAATTCTGTCGTACTGATGACCGCTTTTTACCTGCTCCACAAGCATCCTGGAGGTATAAAACAGCATCCGCTTCCATATGGAGCGTTGCTGTCTTACCTGCACCTCAATATCAACCACCTTGCCGGAGCCGGTGGTAACTTTAATGTCCAGAATACCGAGCTTGTCTTCAATATATTCCCTATCCAGGTTGGGATCAACCACGGCCAAATTTTTATAATCCCCGGCTGGCAAATCCAGCACGGATTTGAGAAAATCCCTCAACACATTCAGGTTTTCGCCGAAAACCTTGCGGAAAACAAAGTCGTTTGTCGGCGAAAGCGGTTTTTAACTCCATCAACGCGGTTCTCCTTATTTTAAAAAGATATGGTTTTCCTGCTGAAAATTTAACTCTCCGCAGGTAAGCGCGCAATGGAAAGGCATCACTGCAGGCCAAGCTTACGCAGGTGTATTTCCAGGCAGTTTATGGCTGCCGGGGTTACGCCGGAAATTCTTCCCGCCTGGCCCAGCGTGCGCGGGCGTATTTTTTCCAGTTTTTCCACAATCTCCCTGGAGAGCCCGGCAACCTCCGCATAGCGGATTACCTGCGGTAAAAGCGTATGTTCGGCTTTGGCCGAACGGCGGATCAGTTCTTTTTCCCGCGCCAGATATCCGGCATATTTTATGCAGGTTTCGGTTTCCGCGCGGGCTTCTTTCAGCAGGGCGGGCAAAAAGGCGTCCGCGGAATCTGCGTCCGCTTGCAATATGCCCATAAGTTCCGTTGCTTCAGATGTTTTTTCGGCCTTGCCCGCGTCAAGCAGGGCGGCCAGGTGCTCCAGGGTAATTTTGGGGCGGCGCAAAACGTCTTTCAGCGGAGTATGGCCCTGGAAGGGCGGTTCATCCAGAGCCGCGAGTCCGGCGTTGATTTTCGCGTTGGAGGGCAGGCGCAATTTTTCCAGCAGTTCGTTTAATCTGGCGATAAGGGCGCGCTTGCGCGTGAAAATTTCCCATTGCCTGTCCCCCACCAGACCGAGCGCGCGTCCCTGTTCGGTCAGGCGCAGGTCTGAATTGGCTTCGCGCAGCAACAGCCTGTATTCGGCGCGCGAAGTGAACATCCGGTAGGGTTCTTTGGTGCCTTTGGTTACAAGGTCGTCAACCAGAACCGCCATATAGGCTTCATCCCGTCCGGGCAGCCAGGGGTCAAGGCCGCGGAGGGCGCGGGATATGTTTATGCCGGCCCAGAGTCCCTGGGCCGCGGCTTCTTCATAGCCCGAGGTGCCGTTAATCTGTCCGGCCAGCCACAGACCGGGCAGAAGTTTGCTTTCCAGAGTGTGCCGCAAGTCCAGCGGATCAGCGTAGTCATATTCAATAGCGTAGCCCGGGCGCAGAACCTTGACCTTTTCCAGGCCGGGGATGGTGCGCAGCATGGCGATTTGCACGTCAATGGGCATGCTGGTGGGTATGCCGGCAGGGTATACTTCCGGGCTGTCCAGACCTTCGGGCTCAAGAAAAATCTGGTGCCGTTCCTGATCCGGAAAGCGGAAAATTTTGTCTTCAATGGACGGGCAGTAGCGGGCGCCGGTGCCTTTAATAACCCCGGAAAACAGGGGAGAACGGTCTAAAGCGCTGCGGATGACGGCATGGGTGCGCTCGTTGGTCCAGGTAATGTAGCAGGCTTTGGGCGCAAGCGCCGGCTTGGGGCCGTGAAAGCTGAAAGCGGATGGCGGCTCGTCGTCCGGCTGCATCTGCACTGCCTCCCAGTTGATGGAAGAAGCCAGCAGCCTGGGGGTGGTGCCGGTTTTAAGACGCCCGAGCCGGAGCCCGTGTCCGCGCAGCGAATCGGAAAGCTTGAGGCTGGGCGCGTCGCCAAGCCGGCCGCCCGGCATATTTTTCAGGCCGATGTGCAGCAGCCCGTTCAAAAAAGTTCCGGGGGTCAGAAGCACGTGTCCGGCGTAAAACTCCAGGCCGGTGGCCGTGCGCACCCCAACGGCCCTGCTGTCGCCCAGTATTTCTTCCACCTGATCCTGCCAGAGGCAGAGGTTTTTCCGGGTGAAAAGGGAGTTTTTCACCACGCGCAAATAAGCCTCACGATCGATTTGCGCCCTGGTTGCCCGCACTGCCGGGCCTTTCCCTGTATTCAAGGAACGGAACTGGATGGCCGAGGCATCGGCCCATAAGCCCATGACGCCGCCGAGAGCGTCAATTTCGCGCACCATATGTCCTTTGCCCAGCCCGCCGATGGCCGGATTGCAGGACAGATGCCCCAGGCGGTCAAGGTTGCCCGAAATCAGCAAGACCGTATGGCCGAGCCCGGAAAGAGCCATGGCCGCTTCACAGCCGGCGTGCCCGCCGCCGGCTACAATCGCGTCAAAACCGCCTTGAGGGGACAAGGGGGAATCCTGCCGGGTTTCATTTGGCATAGCCGACGGCTCTGCGTTCACGGATGACCGTCACGCGGATTTGCCCCGGGTAGGTGAGGTTGCGTTCAATTTTGTCGGTAATATCTTTACAGAGCAGGTAGGTGGCGTCATCGTCCACTGACTCGGAGTTGACCATAACGCGCACTTCACGCCCGGCCTGAATGGCATAGGCTTTGGATACTCCGTCAAAGCCGTCGGCAATGTTTTCCAGGTCTTCAAGACGTTTCACATAATTTTCCAAAAGTTCTTTGCGCGCGCCCGGCCTTGCTCCGGAAAGGCTGTCCGCGGCCTGTACCAGCACGGCCAAAATGGATTTCGGCGGGGTATCTTCGTGGTGCGCGGCAATGGCGTGTACAATTTCTTTGCTTTCGTTATATTTTTTCGCCAGATCAGCGCCGATAACGGCGTGCGGACCTTCCACCTCATGGTCTACGGCTTTGCCCAGGTCGTGCAGCAGCCCCGCGCGTTTGGCCCGTTTGACGTCCTGCCCGAGTTCAGCGGCCATCATTCCGCAGAGGGAAGCCACTTCCAGGGAATGTTGCAGGACATTTTGCGAAAAACTGGTGCGGTATTTGAGCTGGCCCAGTATACGCACAATATCGGGGTGAATGCCGTGCACTCCGGCGTCAAAGGTGGCTTGTTCGCCGACTTCGCGAATTTGCGTCTCCAGTTCCTGTTCAACTTTTTTGACAATGTCTTCAATGCGCGCCGGGTGAATGCGTCCGTCCTGAATAAGCCTTTCCATGGCCATTTTGGCCACCTGGCGGCGTAGCGGGCTGTAGGCCGAAAGGATGACTGTTTCCGGGGTGTCGTCAATTATAAGGTCTACCCCGGTAGCCGCTTCAAGGGCGCGAATGTTGCGTCCTTCGCGGCCGATGATGCGGCCTTTCATTTCTTCGCTGGGCAGGGTAACGGCAGTCACGGTCTGTTCGCCGACATAATCGCCCGCATAGCGTTGTATCGCTCCGGAAATTATTTCTTTGGCTTTGCGGTCGGCGGTTTCTCTGGCTTCAGTTTCAATGAGGCGCATGAGCTTTGCGGAGTCGTGCCTGGCTTTGTCACCCATTTCATCCATGAGCATGCTTTTGGCCTCTTCCCTGGTCAGGCCGGAAATTTCCTGCAGTTTTTGCTCCTGGGCCAGAATTTTTTGCCTCAGGATTTCTTCGCCTTCTTCCAGCTTGCGTTCTTTACGGGCAAGCTCTTTTTCCGCAGCCAGAATTTCATGTTCTTTCTGAATGGTGTTTTCTTTGCGCTCTTCAAATTTTTCCGTCTGCTCATTAAACTTTTTTTCTTTGGCCTTTATTTCACGTTCAAGCTCTTTGATTTCGAGTTCAATTTTGCGCTGGTACCCCAAGACTTCGTCCCGGCCTTGCAATAAAATTTCTTTTTTTTGCGCGGCCGCTTCCTTGCGGGCTTCATCCAGAATGCGCATGGCCAGTTCTTTGGCTCCGTTCATGCGCTTGACGGCAATAAACTTGTTCAGGGCGTAGCCTGAAATCAAGCCGGACAAAAGGGCGGCAAGAGGGATAATAATTTGGTATTGCATGATTTTCCATATTTATACGGATAATATATCCGTCTTGATTTGGGCTGTTCTGCCCGGACGTGAATTTACAAGCGCGCGTCATAGTGTCATGCCATGTCTTGCTTCGGCGGGAATGAATCCCGCCTCGCGCCGGCGGCGCGCCGGGCTTGTCCGCCCGGCGGAGGGCTTTCGCCCTCCTGCCCCAATCTTGCGGGCGCTGCCGTATAAAAAAAGAGCCTGTCAGATCCCGGCAAAGCCGGGATATGGCAGGCTGACAAAAGTTAAAGAGTATGATGCAGCCCCGAAGTGCCGTGTGTAAACTTCCCCGCAGGACCTGAATCCCACGGTGGAAACCTTGCAAGCCCTTTCAGGTACGCCTGTACAGGCGCGCACACCAGTGCTTGACTCGGTCTCCTGTTAGTATGCTTGTGAGGCCGCGGTGAGCTTGCATCACAAACACTTCAGGGATAAGCCTTTTCAGGCATGGGCTGAACAGCCGTTCAGTTATGGAACCATGCCTGCTTCAATTTTTCTAACTAATTCCTGAACTTTCGCTTCTGTTATTTCCGTCTGTTCAGCCAGGATCAGTAAATCATCAGCTAAAGCCAGCGCCAGAAGGGTCAGGAGTTTCTCTTTACTAATCTGCCTGCTATGCTGTCTAAGGATTTCAGCCCGTTTATCCAGCATGTCAATTGCCTGCTCAAGCCTGTCAGAATCCGCGTCCGCTTTAAAAGATATTTCAAGACCAAGCACATTAACGGTAAAGTGTTGCATTGCTTAATCGTGTTGCCCTTTGTTAAAGCGGCCCGCACAGGCCGGCCCGGATTCTCCACGCGGGAATGCCGCTTGATGCGAAAGCGCACCAAATATTTTTATGTTCACACCATACTCACATCACCGCATTTAGGCAAGAGGGAAGAAATTAAAAATCCGGGCGGTTTTTTGAATCCGCCTGCAAGTCCGGTTCCTCCGGATGCGCCGGCGCTCCTCTTCCGGGTATATTTTTTTGTTTGCTCCGGGCGACGGCCAGATGATTTTCCGGCACATTTTTGGTAATTACCGAGCCCGCTCCAACCAGGGCGCCGGCGCCGACATTTACCGGCGCCACCAGCGAAGAGTTGGAACCGATAAAAGCGCCGGCCCCTATGTGCGTTCGGAATTTGTTTTTCCCGTCATAATTGCAGGTAATGGCGCCGGCGCCGATATTTGCGCCCAGGCCCACGTCCGCATCGCCGATGTAGCTTAAATGGCCGGCTTTGGCGCCCTTCCCCAGCCGGGCGTTTTTCATTTCCACAAAGTTTCCGGCGCGGGCGCCGCTTTCAAGCGTTGTGCCGGGCCGAAGCCGGGCAAAAGGGCCGACCGTGCAATCAGGCTCAATGTCAACCTTTTCCAGGTGACAGAAGGAACGGATTACGCTTCCCGCGCCTATGCGGACATCCTTGGCCCAAGTATGCGATTCAAGTCTGGCGCCGCAGGCGATGCTGCTTTTGCCGTAAAGCTCGCAAGGCCCGCAAAGTTCGCAACCCGGCTCAAGGGTTACTTCCGGCCCGATGCGCACGGAAGCCGGGTTGCGGACAAGCGCTCCCTTGCGCAGCCAGGTCGCTACAATTTCCGCGCGCAGGGTTTCTTCGCTTCTGATCAGTTCCGCCGGAGTGTTCACGCCCAGCAGGGAATACTCTTCGTTTCCCTGATCCAGGCCCGTTACCCGGAGTCCGGAAGTCGCGGCAAGAGCAATCAGATCGGTGATGTAATATTCATTATTGTTATTCTCGCAGGTGATTTTTTTGAGTAAATGCTCTATGCTGTTAAGGTGCAGGAGGTAAACGCCGGTGTTGATTTCGTCGGATTCCTGGCCATGCAGCAGGGGATCGTAATCTTTGGCTTCCAGCACGCCCGTCACCTTGCCGTCGTGGCGGATGACCCGGCCGTAGGAACCGGGCAGGTCAATGGTCATGGTCATAAAGGCCAGGTTGGCGCCGGATTTGAGAATATCGTTCAAAAACCAGTTGATGCGTTCAGTTTTGAGTAAAGGAGCATCTCCATTGACCACCAGAATATATTCCATGCCCGCTGCCCTGAGCGCGGGCATGGCGGTGAGCAGTGCATGGCCGGTGCCGAGTTGCGGTTCCTGCGTGATAAAACGGCAATCCTGGTTGCGGATGGAGCTTTTGACGAGTTCGGCCTGATGTCCGATAACAATGCGAATGTTTTTGGGAAAAATCGGCTTTAAGGCGTTTATGACCAGATCCAGCATGGTTTCGCCCAGAAGGGAATGTAAAACTTTGGGCAGCGGCGAATGCATTCTGGATCCTTTTCCGGCGGCGAGGATGAGGGCTCCGACATTGTGCGTGTTGACGTCCATGGGGTAATTCCTTTTCAATGTTGAAACGCTTATACGTGTAACAGCGCAAAAAATCAACCGTGGAGCGGTGTTGGAAAAAACCGGCGCGAAGCGGTTTTGGAAAAACCGCCCTGTTTGCGCCGTGTTTGTTGCGCGGTTGATTTTTCGGCGGAAAGAAGGATTTTGTGACGGATCAGAAAATAAATCCGGCTGAGGACAAGCCTTGCAAGGTGATGCGCGTGAAGCCCGAACAAGCCGATTCCAGGCTCGACGCTGTGCTGGAGGAACTTTTCCCCGCGTACGGCCTGCGGGGAAGACGGCGTCTTTGGCAATGGTGCGCCATAACCGTGGATGGCAAGGCGCGGAAGGGCTCTTTTCGCGTCAAGGAGGGGGAAGAAATTGCGGTGGTTCAAAATATGTCTGCCCGGCCGCCCGCCTTGTTCAGTTCCGCGCTTACAACGGAAGCTGCACCCGGGTATTCCGGGCGGCCTTTGCCGGCCGGCGCGCCTTTCAGGCGCGTTGCCGGGTATGAGGAACAACGGCGGAAGCGCATCCAGGCTTACAAGCCGCGCATTATCACGGCCGGCGAAGACTTTGCGGCCTTCGGCAAAATAGAGGGGGTGGCCAGCGCCGCCCTTGCCGGCGGAGGCAAGGACAGTGTTGAAGCTATGTTGGACAGACACTGGCCGGAAATTTGGAAGCTTTATGCCGGGGAACAAAATATTCCCGATCAGCCCCTGCCGGACAGACCGCTTTTGTGCAATCGTCTGGACGCGGAAACTTCCGGGCTGCTTACAGCGGCTTTTTCAGCGGATAAAGCGGATGTTTTCCGCCTGTACGAGCGCGAGGGCAAGGTCAGAAAAAAATACCTGGCCCTGGTGCACGGCTTTGCCCCGGAATATCTGCTTATGCCTAAAACGCTGGATACTTACAAACGCAGAAGCACGCTGGTGCTGCAGCGGGAAGACATGGACTACACCAGGCATACCAGGGCTGTGCTGCTGAAAAATATTCATGCTGTTGACGGCGATGAGCCGGCCGGCCGGGAGTGGAGAGCGGCTCTGCGCTATCTTATGGGTTTAAGCGGTTCTTTTTCCTTGCTGGAAGTTACCATTTTACGCGGCGCAAGGCACCAGATCCGCGCACATCTTGCTGACGCGGGGTTTCCTATTGTCGGCGACAGCCTTTATGGCCCGGCCAGTTCAGCCAGAGCCGGGCGGATGTTTCTGCACCATTTTTCCGTCGATTTGCCGGGATTCCAGGCCACATGGATGCCGGACTGGGATTTGAGCGGAATTGATTTTTCCTGGTAAGCTATGATTTTTCCCTCCGACTCATTGCCGCAAACGCGCGTAATCTGCGTAGGCGGGCCTACCGGGGCGGGCAAGAGCGCTGCCGCCGTTTTTTTGGCCCGGCAATTGAACGGGGCGGTGGTGAATGTTGATTCACGCCAGATGTACGCCGATTTTCCGATTATTACCGCCCAGCCGGGGGCTGAAGATTTGCGGCGGTGCCCGCACCATCTCTATGGTTTTTTGCCTTCCGGAGAAAAAATGGGCGCGGGCCGCTATGTGCAACTGGCCGGAAAAAAAATAGCCGCGCTTGCGTCAACCGGGCAAACCGCCGTTTTAACCGGGGGCACGGGACTGTTTTTCAATGCGCTGCTCAGAGGCATAGCGGATATTCCCGGCATTGACCCGCTCATCCGTCAAAAATGGCAGGAGCGGTGGGAGCGGGAAGGCAGCGGGCTGTACGCCTGTTTGCAACGGCAGGATCCTGACTATGCCGCGAAAATACATCCGCGCGATCGGCAAAGAATAACCCGTGCCCTGGAGGTCTGCGAAGGCACGGGGCGGAAGTTTTCCTGGTGGCATAAACACCGGACTGCGGCGCCGGAGTTCCGGGCTTTGTTTTTTGGGGTCGGCCGGCCTTTAAATGAACTGGAACCGGTATTAAAAGCCAGAATTGACCTGATGCTGGAGCGGGGAGCCGTAGAGGAGGCGGAGGCGGCCATGCGCAAATGCGCCGATCGGACGGCTCCCGGCTGGAGCGGCATAGGCTGCGCGGAACTTTTTGCTTATATAACCGGACAAACGGATTTGGAAAGCTGCAAAAAATTTTGGCAGGCCAACACGCGGGCTTACGCGAAACGGCAGTGGACCTGGTTCCGCGCGGATAAAAGCATCAACTGGTTTGCCCCCGGAGAACATGAAAAGATGCTGGACAAGGCCGGGCTGTGGCTGAAATTGCCTTGAACCGGCTTGCCATCCCTCAAGAAAAAGCGTAATGATCCGATATGGCAGAGAAGAGGCCGTAAAGGCTGTTCTTTGCGGCTCAATATCAGGTCACGCCTCGCCTGTCGTCCCGGCGTGAGGATCGCTAATAATTTACCCGCGAGGCCGGTCGTGCAAACTTTGCTGAGTTCTTCGGTTTCCGCCCTGGGGGCTTTCGGCGTGGGCATGGATGTTGTGGCGCACAACATAGCCAACCTCAATACCCCTTTTTTCAAGGCCGGGAGAATTGAATTCGAGACCGGGCCGCATGGCCACGGCACCCAGGTAGGCGCGATTCACCGGGATGTTTCCCTGACCAACCCTTACCCCTTTGAGCAGGTGGATGTAATGACCGACGCCGGAATCATCCGCCGCGAGGACAATACCGTGCAAATCGAGCGGGAATTCGTGGACATGCTCAGTTTTGAACACGGCTATTCCGCCAATGTCAAAGTCGTGCAGTCTTACGAACAAATGCTCGGCTCCCTTTTGGACATGAAAATTTAGCCGAATCCCGCCTCTGTGGCAGTTTGTCAAAGGATATTCCCATCATCAAGGCGGGACATGCGCCTGGGACAGTGAGACACAGCTGCGAGCGTTGCAACGGCACGCTTACAGTAACTCCATTCGTGACGGGATACCCCCACGGAACGGTTACATTCCCGGATGGAACAAGCGAAACTTTTTTAGGGTACAATGGCATTTTACATAGGGAAAATGAATTTATCTGATTAGAGCATTCTAACAGCGATCCTCACGCCTGGCGACAGGCGAGGCGTGACATAACACTGCCATGCCACGTCTGTTATGTATGCGTTTGAACACAATTTCCCTTGCCGCTTATTCTCTCTGCATTCGCAAAATATTTTAAAAAAAATCTAGAAAAATTAAGTAAAAAACCTTCCAACTTTTTGTTTTCTGTCATAATATTGACAGGAATTTCGGAGGATGGATGGATATTGATACTTCAGAGATCATAGGCCAGAGTACTTCTTTGAAAGACGTGTTCAAGGTGCTGGCCAAGGTCGCTCCCACCGACAGCACTGTTCTGGTGACCGGAGAATCAGGCACGGGCAAAGAACTTCTGGTGCGCGCCCTGCACCGCAGCAGCGCGCGTAAGGACAAGCCCTTTGTACCGATCAATTGCGGGGCCATTCCCAAAGATCTTCTGGAATCGGAGCTGTTCGGGCATGAAAAAGGCGCTTTTACCCATGCCTTGCGCATGCGCCCCGGCCGTTTTGAACTGGCTGACGGAGGAACCATTTTTCTTGATGAAATAGGCGAGATGGATCTCAGTTTGCAAGTTAAAATTTTGCGTGTGCTGCAGGAAAAAGAAATTGAGCGTGTGGGCGGCGTGGGCGGTAAAAAAGTGGATGTACGCGTGGTGGCGGCCACCAACCGGGATTTGGAACAAGCGGTGCTGGCCGGACAGTTCAGGGAGGATCTGTTTTATCGCCTTAATGTCATTCCTCTTCATTTGCCGCCTCTGCGCGAACGTGGCGGCGACGTGAGCGTTTTGGCCGATTATTTTCTGGAAGGGTTTTGCCGGAAGGGCGGACGTAAAAAAATTGTTTTTGACCCGCGGGCCGGAGCGGTGCTGGATCATTATTCCTGGCCGGGCAATGTGCGGGAGTTGGAAAATATTATGGAGCGGCTGTCCATTCTGGTGGACGGCAATATAGTCACGCTGGAGGATCTGCCGCGTAAAATTCTGGATAGCGCGGGAGATGCGGCCGCGCTGGTTTCAGCGCCCGCGCAAGGCGCGCCGGTAGCCGCTGCCGCGGGAGCGGCGGAGGCGGCAGCGCGGGGCTTTGTGTGGCCGGCCCTGGCGGATTTACAAAAATACCGGATGAACCTGCGGGATTTTTTGGAATATATTGAGGAAAAGCTGTTGAAAGAGGCGCTGGAGATTTCGGGCGGAGTAAAGAACCAGGCTGCGGAGGCGCTGGGCATAAAACGCACTACGCTCATTGAAAAATTGAAAAAAAGAAATATGGAATAGAGAGCATTTTAACATGCGTGGCATGACGCCGGAAAAAGCAAGCGGAAAAGAATTATGTACTTCAGAAGCGGCGGAAAGTTGATTTCAGGGAGTAAAACAGCCGGGATCCTGCTGTTTTTCCTCTTGTTGCCGGCCTTTGCCCCGGAGGTTTCGGCTCTTTCCGCTTTCTGGAACATTCAGGATCGCGCCACCGGGCGGGAACGGGTTGTTTTGCGCCTGGAGGGGGTGGACGAACCGCGGGAGATAGTCCGTAACGGCATGTTGAGCGTGGAGATGGTCTGGCCTTCGCTTGGCGCGGTTTTGCCCGGCGGGCTGTATGTGGAGCCTCCGGCGGAAGCTGAAATATTTGACGGCATAGAACCGGGCCCCGCGGGATTGCTGCTGAAGGTGAAAAAAGCGGAGTTCGGCTTTGTCGCTTCCTGGCCTTCCAGGGGAGTGCTGCAGATTGACTTGTTCAAAAGCCGTCTGGGGGCGCGTTGGAAGCCGGAGCAGCGTTTGCCGGTTCCGGCGGCCGCTCTTCAGCCGGGCGCGGCTTCCGGCCGGGTTCCCGCGGACAAAGCTCAGGGCGGTGAGGCGGCTTCCCTGCCTGAAGGCGCCGCCAGGGCGCGTACCCCGGATGCGTCCAGGCTTCCGGCCGTACAGCCCGGGCAAACGCTTCAACCCACGGACAGAACGGCAGAGCCGATCCGGACGCCGGATATTGCCGGGCCTGCCGCAGCCGTACCGCCTGCCGCAACTCCTCCCGCCGCGCCGCCGGTTTCCGCTCCGGGTGTTTCCGCGCCGGGCGGTTCCGCACCGGAAGGAAGCGGGCCAGTCCGGCCGGAGAAGGCATTACCCGGCGGAGCGGGGGCGCAGATGAATGCACGGGATCAAGCTGCCGGCGGAGCGGCCGGCACAAGCTTTCCTTCCATGCCGGATTCCCTGCTCAATCCTGCCGTACAAGGCGCAACGCCATCCAGGCCCGCAGGATCCGCGGGCCCCGCCGGATTTTACGGCGATAATCCCCCTGCGCTCAGTCCGGGCACGCCCGGAAACGGAATTGAGCCGCAGGACGGGGACGCGGAAGGCGACGGGCAACTGCCGCAATGGGAACCGCTGGATATGCCGTCAAAATTGCCGGCCGCGCCTGAACCTCCTTTGTTCCGGCAAGGCGTCGGCAGCGTGCCGGGTGGAGCTTCCGGCCTTAATTTCGCGGATTTATGGCCGTTTGGAGCGAAAACGGCTCATGCCGCCGCAAGCCTGGGCGGCGCGGATATAATTGATGCGCCTTTTATTTACAGATCCGGGCTGGTTAAGGAGGGGGCGAAGCCTTCGCCGTCTGAAGCCAGAATACCGGTATATATCGCCGTGCCGCCCGGAACAGGTTTTGATCCCTCCAGCCGGGAGCAGCCGGAGCAGGCTCCTCCGGCTTCCCCGCCGCCGCTCCCGCAGTTGTCCCCGGCAAGCCCGCAACCGGGCCGGACGCCAACGCAGCAGGCTGCTCCGGCTGTCCCTCCGGCTGCCCCGCAGTTGTCCCCGCCTGCAAGCCCGCAGCCTGAGCGGACGCAACCGGCGGCTCCGGCTGCCCCGCAGTCTTCCCCGCCCGCAAGTCCGCAACCCGCTCAGACGCAAACGCGGCCGGGGGCGGACGCCGGCGTGCCTTCCGGCCCGTCCAGCAATATAACGCAGCGTATAACTCCTCCGCCCGGGTCAACCGCGCCGGCGGCGCAGCCTGAAGTTTCCGCCGGGCGCGGCGGCCAGGCCGCGGAACCTCGTGCGGAAACCGGGCAGACCGTGGTTTATGTGGATGAAACAGGTAAACCTGTCGATCCGCCGCTTGATCCGCAAACGGCTTCGGAAGAGCTTGAAAATATGATGCTGGAAAATAATTTCCAGGGGGCCTATGAGCTTTCGGAAAAACTTCTGAAACAAAGCAACCTCAGCCGCGCGCAGCGGGAAAATATTTTGCATCGCCGGGCGGACAGCTTTTTTTCCTTGCACAGGAGTGAGTTGGGAAAATTTTTTAAAGAAATCACGGATACCACCACCGAGGCCGTAAATTTCAACACCGGCTCCCAGCGTAATGCCGGAGCCTGGTTGCGTTTGGGCTATCTTAACCTCAAGGCCGACAACGCTTATGAGGCTGAAGCCTACTTTACTTTGTTGCGCCAGCAGTTTCCCCGGGACGAAAATATCCCCCTGTCCTATTACTACATGGGTGATTATCAGTATGAGCAGGGCAATTTGAATGACGCGGTTCTGCAATTCCGGTTTGTGGTGGAAGAATTCCCGGACAGCCGCTATTCGCGCGACGCGGCTTTGGGCCTTACCCGCACTTTATACCGCCTGGGCTATTACGATAAAGCCTATGAAATTATTGATTATGTGGAAAAACGCTGGCCGCGCTTTTACCTGGATTACCCTCCGGTACTCAGTCTGATCGGCGATACCGCCTACCGGGCGAGGCAGGTGGATCGGGCACGGCAGGCCTACTGGCTTTATTATAATCTGCAGCCCAACGCTGCGGATGCGGATATTATCCTTTCCCGCCTGGGCGATATTTACCAGTCGCAGAAATACCGCAATGCGGCGCGCCATGTCTATGAAGAAGCTGCAAAACGTTTTCCCGCCAAAGACGGCGGTATTATCGCCATGATGCGCATGGTGGAAAACGGGATTAACGACGATCCCTCTCTGGCAGGCATGTTCAAGGTGTTTAAACAGCCGTACAATCTGGCTCCGGCGGAAACCTACCGGAAAATTATCCGTGATTTTCCGGATAACCCGCTGGCCATGCTGGCCAAGTTGAAGCTGGCCATGTGGAGCCTGTGGCAAAAGGACTATGACGCCTGTTTCAGCCTGTGCAACGAAATTGTCATGGCCGCGCCCAATGACCCGCTGGCGGCCAGGGCTCTGGAGGTAAGCCGCAACGCTTTTTCCATGCTGGCGGCGGAAAGCGTGAACACCAAACGCTATGTCCGGGTGCTGGATTTTTGGAACCGCTACCCCCTGCTGCACACGCAGGAAGAGTTTTTGGATCCGGAAAGCCGCTTGGCCCTGGCGGTAAGCCAGTGGGAGGGGGCCAACCCTGACGCGGCTCTGGACACTCTGGAGCCGTTTTTTCTGGGCGGAAAAATTCCTGAATATTCCGAAATGGCTTTGATTCTCGGCTTGACCATACAAGTGGAGTATGATCGCTGGGCCGCGGTGGAAGAACTGCTGAACCGGGTGGAAATGTGGGAAATAACCCCGGAAACCAGACGCCAGATGGACTATGCTCTCGGGCTGGCCTATGAAAACCAGGGCAAAAGCCCGTCCGCCCTGCCCATTTGGAAAAATCTCTACGAGCAAAATTCTCTGCCGCCGGAACAGCAGGCTTATGCCGACTATTTCCTGGCCCGTCAGGCGGAAAAAGATAAAGATTATGAAACGGCTTACCGTATCGGGCAGGAAGCTTTGCGCCGGCTGAAAGACCTTGCGGCCTTGAATCCGGGGCAGGCGGATACGGAAAAGATCAAAAATATTCTGGGTTCCCTCATGGGTATTGCCCAGTCGAGCGGCATGATTCAGGACGCCCTGGATTACGGGGGCGAATACTTGCAATATTCCGACCAGGGCTCGGACGACGCGCTTTCCATTATGTACAATATGGCTGCTTTGCACCGCAGGCGCGGAAGCATGGGGGAATGGGAAAAAATTTTGACCGAACTCAGCGCCAATTACCCGCAGACCTACTACGGCAAAGCCGCCGCCACTCAGCTTTCTTCTTACAATATGGACAGAGAGGCGGCCAAGTATGCGCCGGCGGGCAATTTATAAGGAGCGGCAGATGTCTGAATATGTGCTTGTTACCGGCGGCGCGGGATATATCGGCGCACATACGTGCAAGGAGCTTGCCGCGCACGGGTATGTCCCTGTTGTTTATGATAATTTTGTAACCGGACATATGGATTTTGTCCGTTACGGCGAGTTTTGCCACGGCGATGTAACCGATACCGCGAAACTTGTTGAGCTGATCCTGCAAAAAAAGCCTCTGGGCGTGATTCACTTCGCTTCTTTCATCAATGTCGGGGAATCCGTTCTTGACCCGGGCAAATATTACGTCAATAATCTGCATGGAACTCTGAGTCTTTTGGAGGCCATGCGGGTAACCGGCCTGCGCGCCATAGTGGTTTCCGGCACCTGCGCGGTATATGGGGAAACCGAAGCTGAGCGCGTAGGCGAAGAAACCCCGTTTAACCCCATGAATCCCTATGCGGCAAGCAAGGCCTTCATGGAGCGCTTTTTGGATGATTACGGCGCGGCTTACGGGTTTAAAAGCGCGGTGCTGCGCTATTTCAACGCTTCCGGGGCGGATGGGGACGCCGAGCTCGGCGAGCGGCACAAGCCTGAAACGCATTTGATTCCGCGCGTATTTATGGCGGCCTGCGGGCTTATCCCGGCATTAAGCGTTTTCGGCACGGATTATCCCACTCCGGACGGCACCTGTCTGCGCGATTACATCCATGTGAGCGACCTTGCCGTTGCGCACCGGCTGGCTCTGGAGAAACTGCTGGCCGGGGGGCAATCCTTCAAGGTCAATCTTGGAACCGGCACCGGCTATTCGGTCAGGGAAATAGTGGAGCGCTGCGGCCGCATTGCCGGGAAAAAAATTCCCTTTACTCTGGAAGGACGGCGGGCCGGCGATGTCCCTTCCCTGGTGGCCAGAGTGGATGCGGCCAAAAAAATTCTCGGCTGGATTCCATGCCATTCTTCGCTGGATAATATTTTGAGTACAGCCTGGAAATGGTTTGAAAAAGACAACGCCAGAGCATTTTAACATTGAAATGTTGAAATGCTCTGGCGGCGGGCACCGCCGCCCGCCCCGCAGGCGTGGGCGAAACTTGCTTCAGCCGTTGCTGCGCAGCAGCTTACGGATGAAGACAGCAGCGATGTTTCGCCGTAAAGCGCCGGAGGGAGCGTCTCAAAGTTAAATTGCCTTAACCGGCAAGCAGCGCCCTGAATCCCCGCGCCAGACCTACGGCAGCCAAAGGCGCGGCCCACAGCAGGGCTGCGCCCAAAAGCCCGGCTTTGCGTAAATGCGCGAGCAAACCGGCGATTTTATCCTCATTCCAGGCGCTTTCCCCGGTAATATGCGGGCCGAGGCAAGGTTTTTCCTTGATCTTTCCGGCATAAACAGCCGGCCCGCCCATGCCCGCGCCATGCAGCCAGGCCGCGGCCGCCATGCTCCAGCCGGCATTGGGGCTCTCCATCCGAGCGGCATCTCTGCGTAGCGCCGCCCAGGAAGGCCAGGCTTTTCTGCCCTCGGCCGAACTTGCCATATACAGCAGCACGGCCGACAAACGCGCCGGGATAAAGGCCAGGAAATCGTCCAGGCGGGCAGCGGCCCAGCCCCGGCGCGACCAGGGGTCATGCCGGTAACCCCAGCGGCTGTCCGCCGTACTCACGCATTTATACACCCAAACCCCGGTCTGCCCGCCGAGCAGGAGCCAAAACAGCGGGGCAATGAAGGCGTCATTAAAATTTTCACTTAAAGTTTCCGCCAGCGTCCGGTACAAAGCGGGTTTCTGAAGCCGCGAAACATCCCGGCTTACCAGCAGAGAAACCGCCTTACGCGCGGCCTCAAGCTCAGGCGAGGAAAAGCGCCGGGCATCAACCGCGCTGATCAGCGCATTGGCTCTGCGGCCTTCACGCAGAAGACAGCCCAGAGCCAGCGCGGCATAGGCCAGGTAAACCGCCAGTACCGCATAGGCCACACCTCTCGCGCAGTCAAGCAGCGCAAAAACCGACCCCCCGGCAGCCAGCGCAGCCGCCAGCACGCAGACGACCCCTGCGGTTTTTTGAAAAGTAAGCGCGGACAACAGAAACTTTTCCAGGCCGTCCAACATCCTGCCGATAAGCTTTACCGGATGCGGCCAGGAAAGGGGATCGCCCAGCAAAAAATCCAGCGCTATGGCCAGCGGAATGAAGAGTAAATAATTTACGGAAAGAAAATACGCCATTTTCAATGTTAGACCGCTCTAAGCCAGAAAAGCGCTTATGGAATCGAAAGTCCTCCGGAACTGCCGGTCAATCTCCCCGGGCAGGGAAGCTCCGCCGGATACGCCCGCGGGGAAAGGCTCCTCGTGCCGGTAGGGGTAGGGGTAGTCCAGAATGTCCACCCGTATGCCGATATCCTTGCGGCTTCCCTGCAAGGTGTTGATCACTTCATACGGCGGCACCACCTCGTCCCGCTCCAGCGCAACGGCGTAAAACCTGCCGCTCGCGGCGCGCAGCTTTTCTTCGCGATAGGCGAGGTTGACGCGGTAGTTGAGCAGGCTGCGGAGATTTATGCCTTCCTCCTCGCCGGTGAGCAGGCGCTCAAGCCGGGGATCGCTCTTCATGTGGCTGTCCAGATGTTCAATCAGGTAGGAGTACAGGCGCACGTTCGCCTCACTGTCCAGAATGAATTTCGAGACCGGCGAGAGCCGGTTGAAGACAGGGCCTCCGCAAAAAGCCGCGCAGCGCGATTGGGAAAAATATCCGTTTTTATTGGTCAGTACCGTTATTTCTCCAAGGAGCGTGCCTATGGAGTAGGAAAAAAAATCAATGTCCGCTCCGGCGGCAATGGCCGGATGTTCTCCTCTTTTTATCGCTTCCACAAGATCCAGCAGGTCGTGGTATGATTCCAGTCCCGACCAGATGAAGCGGGCCGGCATGTTGTGCAGGCGCGTACTTATGGCGACGTTGGAAAGACTGCTGCCGACAAGTTCCGGATACAGCCTTCTGCGCTCCCGGCTGAGCCGGTGCATGGAGCGGGCGTCGCTCCAGGCGGCGGGCGCGCGGTTCATATGAAAGGCGATGGGGAACATGAGCGCGGCCTTGCCGGTACGCAGGACGAAGTGGGCGGCCCAGGGCAGGTATTTGAGCCAGCGCTTCTCATTAAAGCCGTGGAGCATGATGATGACGCCCCGCGCCTTCCCGTCGGCGGACGGGAGCATTACCTGATAGCGGAAACGCAGATTTTCTTCTATTTCCGCATCCGCCTTGTCGAGCAGGGAGCAGGCGCCCGCCTGGCCGCGCAGATCCGCGGACGCCGAAGCCGGCACAGCGGTGTTGCGGGACGTTTCCGGCGAAAGGTGCGGAAAACGCGCTCTGGAGTGAAAATCAAAATTGCGCAGAACGAGTCCGTTGCCGAAATCAATGCCGGCGCCGGCATAATCGGCCCTGTTCCGGAACAGGGCGAGGAGTTCGTGGTAGCGCATCATTATCAATGTTCTTTCGGTCTTTGCGGAAGTTCGTCCAGCATCCCGCTGCCGAGCATGGCCTGATACGCCGCTATGGCCACGGCGGAAGAAAGATTTATGCTGCGCACCGCATCGCATATGGGAATACGCAGGCAAACCCCGGCATGGCGCAGCACTTCCGCAGGCAAACCCCGGCTTTCCGGCCCGAAAACCAAAGCGTCAGCCCGGCTGAAGGCAAAGCGCTGTATCGGGCTGCCGGTCTTGCAACTGGTCATCACCAACCGGTGCCCGTCTCTGCCCTCCCGCAGATAAGCGGCAAAATCCGGCCAGAGAAAAAGCCGCACGCTGGGCCAGTAATCCAGACCGGCCCGGCGCAAGTATTTATCCTCCAGGCTGAAACCAAGCGGTTCAATCAAATGCAGGGGAAGGCCAAAAGCGGCGGACAGCCTGGCTGCGTTGCCGGTGTTGGGCGGAATTTCCGGCTCAAACAAAACTATGTGCACGGCGCCAAAGCCAGCGCGCCCAGAGGCGGGAGATTCAGGGAAATATGGGACTGATGCTGGTTGAATACCTGTTCCCGCACCCGGATGCCGTTGTAATTGCCAAAGTCGCCGCCGCCGTAATAGGCGCTGTCCGTATTCAGTATTTCATGCCAGTTTTTGTACAGGTCAAAATCCCGGCAGCCGATTTTATAATCATAGCGGGGGACAGGGGTAAAATTGAACACCCAGAAAATCGGCCTCGCTCCCTCGCCCCGCCGGACAAAGCTTATCACGGACGCCTGGTAATCTGAAAAATCCACCCAGGAAAAGCCTTGCCAGTCAGTATCATACATGTGCATGGCCGGCTCCCGGCGTAAAATTCCGTTCAAGTCGCGCACAAGCTGCATAAGGCCCCGGTGCGTCGCAAAATCCAGGAGCATCCAATCCAGTTCCCGGCTTTCCGACCATTCATTCCATTGCCCGAATTCGCCGCCCATGAACAGCAGTTTTTTTCCCACATGCGCCCACATATAAGCATAGAGCAAGCGCAGGTTGGCCTGCTGCTGCCATATGTCTCCCGGCATTTTGGCCAGCAGGGATTTTTTGCCGTGCACCACTTCGTCGTGGGACATGGGCAGAATGAAGTTTTCGCTGAAAGCGTACAGCATGGAGAAAGTCAGAATGTTATGATGATATGATCTGTGTACGGGGTTTTCCGCCATATAGCTTAAGGTGTCGTTCATCCAGCCCATGTTCCATTTAAACGTGAACCCCAGACCCCCGGTGTATACGGGCCTTGAAACTCCGGGCCAGGAGGTGGATTCTTCCGCCACGGTGATTGCTCCGGGGTATTTCCCATGTACAACGGAATTAAGCTTGCGTATAAACTCTATGGCTTCAATATTTTCTTTGCCGCCATATTCATTGGGCG
Organism: Deltaproteobacteria bacterium; assembly: GCA_031266055.1. Lineage (GTDB taxonomy): Bacteria > Desulfobacterota > Desulfovibrionia > Desulfovibrionales > Desulfovibrionaceae > WRHT01. The sequence goes on along the minus strand of JAISBT010000031.1, from coordinate 12,937 downwards.
CCCACTCGCCTTCTTTGCGCGAATAATCCAGGTAGATCATGGAGGCGACAGCGTCCAGGCGCAGACCGTCAAAATGGAATTCCTCCAGCCAATACAAGCCGTTGGCCAAAATAAAGTTATGCACTTCATGCCGGCCGTAGTTAAAAATATAGGTTCCCCAGTCCGGATGCTCGCCCTTTCGCGGGTCGCTGTGCTCATACAGAGCCGTTCCGTCAAAACGCCCCAACCCCCATTCGTCTTTGGGAAAGTGCGCCGGCACCCAATCAAGCAGTACGCCCAGGCCGGCTTCGTGGCAGCTGTTGATAAATTTCTTGAGCTGCTCCGGGTTGCCGAAGCGTGAGGTAGGCGCATAGTAATGCCCGGTCTGGTAGCCCCAGGAAAGATCCAGCGGATGCTCGGCCAGCGGCATGAATTCAATATGCGTAAACCCCAGATCCTTGACATAGGGGATCAGGTGCGCGGCCAGATCTTCATAAGAATAAAAGGAGTTCCCGTCGTCATGATGGCGCCGCCAGGAACCCGCGTGAACTTCATAGATGCTGAGCGGATCATGCAGGATATTGGTATTTTTACGCTTTTCCATCCATTCCTGATCGCTCCAGGCAAATTCACGCAAACCCCAGGCTACGGAAGCGTTGCCCGGACGCATTTCAGCCCAAAAAGCCATGGGGTCGGTTTTGTAGATAATTTTGCCGTCAACCCCGCGTATGCCGAATTTGTATAAATCGCCCCGGCGCACATGCGGCACAAAAGCCGCCCAAATCCCGGAACTGCCCACAGGGTACAGCGGAAACTCCGCCCAGCGCCAGTCGTTAAAACTGCCCGCAAGCTGCACTTCCAGCGCATTGGGAGCCCAGACGGCAAAGCGGAAACCCTCTTCGCCCTGCAAGGTCATAGGATGAGCTCCCAGAATACGGTATAAATCCAAATGTTCCCCACGGCCGAAGAGATACAGATCAAACGGCTCTATAAATACCGGCCAGGTGATTCCCGGTTTGACCGAACTGTTCATTTCATCAGCAATCCTTTATTCGATTTCCGAATCAAAACTGCATCCATGCAGTTTTGATTTGTCGGCAGCGGCGAAAGTGTGGTTTCGCCTTGCCTCAAAAATGCTCCTCAATAATACACGCTTCCGTCGGCAAATCCGAGCTCTCTATATATTTCAATATACGCATTCGCGGATCTTTGCCAGGAAAAATCTTTTTCCATGCCCCGGCGAACCATTGCCGCCCACGCCTCGGGGTTATTTTCCCACAGTTCCACGGCCTGTAAAATCGATTCCAGAAAATCCTCCGGGCTGCTGTCTCTGAAGACAAAGCCCGTCGCTTCGCTGTGCGGCCAGGGGGTGATGGTGTCGCGCAGCCCGCCGACCGCCGTGGCTATAGGCGGGGTTCCGTAATGCAGGGCATACATCTGCGTGAGGCCGCAAGGCTCATAACGCGAAGGCATGAGAAAGGCGTCGCTGCCGGCATGCAGCCTGTGGGCCAGCGGCTCGGTATATTTGATTATTGAAGAGAAGCGCCCCGGATATTCCGCCGCGAAACGCTCGGACGCGGCCTCAAAAGTATGGTCGCCTTCGCCCAGAACCACTATGCCGACATCCCGCCGCATAAGCTCCGGCACAATTTTATATAATATATCAATGCCCTTTTGTTCGCGCAGCCGGCCGATAAAACCCAGAATAGGCCGGTTGCGCAAATGCGGCGACATGCCCAGTTCCAGAATGAGGGCATCCTTGCATAATTTTTTACCCGCCATATCCTGGCCGGAGTAGAGCCTCGGCAAATAACGGCTGGCTTCCGGCCCCCAGACGGCATAATTCACGCCATTCAAAATGCCCACCAGGTCTCTTTCTCTGGTTCTGAGGACGCTGTCCAGCCCGCATCCGAACTTTTCCGTCAGGATTTCCCTGGCATAGCTCGGGCTTACCGTGGTGATTTTTCCGGCGTAATTGAGCGCGGCCTTCAGCATGTTCAAGTCGCCGAAATATTCCACTCCGGAAAAGCTCCAGGCCTCGGAGGGCAAACCGCTGTCCACAAAAAGCCGGGAGGAAAATCGCCCCTGGAAAGCCAGGTTGTGTACGGTAAAAACGCTGGAAGTATTTTGCCAGAAGGAATCCGCGTTGCGGTAATAATGCAGGTAAGCGGGGATAAGCCCGGTTTGCCAGTCATGACAGTGAATTACCGCCGGAGCTTCTTCCAGATTCCGGATAAAGGACAAGGCCGCCCGGCAAAAAAAGATAAAGCGTTCCGCATTGTCGAAATAATCGCCTTTGGGGGTATTGTAATAAGCGGCCCGGTCATAATATTCCGCCCGCTCAATAAAATATACCGGCATGCCGTTGAAAACAATTTTATGGACGTCGGCGGTGACCGGCCCCCAAGGGTAGCCTACGGGGATATTATAATAAGTTTGCAGGATTTTATGCCTGCTGCTGGTCAGCCGGTAAAAAGGCAGGATGACGGCCGCGGGCACGCCCATGCGGAACAGGGTCAGGGGCAGCGCCCCCAAAACATCGCCCAAACCGCCGGTTTTAGAAAAAGGATACATCTCCGAGGTAACAAAAAATACCGTCCTCTCCACTTCCGCCCCCATTGGCTGGATCATTATGACGCAGATTCAGGATAAAATCACGTCCGGCAATTTTTATTGGAAGAACATTTTCGCCAAAAAATCATTTATAATTTCCGCATGGTCAAAAGCCAAAGGCTCGGGGAGTTCTTCCAACCTGAAAAACAACGCTTCAGCGGCATCATCACCGGCGGACGGCGCCTGGGAAAAGGCGCATTCACCCCAAAAAACAGTGCTGATGGTGTGCTTGCGCAGGTCACGCCGCGGATCGGAATAAACACCGACCAGACCTTTCAGTTCAACATCCAGGCCGGTCTCTTCCTTTGCCTCACGCACAGCGGCTGTTTCAACGCTTTCGCCATATTCCACGAAACCTCCGGGCAAAGCCCAGCCCAAAGGAGGAAAACGGCGTTTTACCAGCACAATGCCTCTCTCCCGGTCGTAAATAACCATATCCACAGTGGGAAAAGGATTCCGGGCATCGTCCGTCTCCTGCCCGCAGGCAGGGCATTTAAACCTGGTCATATTGCTCAATCCTCAGGCGGCGCAGAAGAAGCGGTTTCCTCTTCCGGCGCTCCTGTAACGGCCGCTCCCGCCGGAGTTTGCCCGGCTTCCGCAGGAGCCGTCGCCGCGCCTTCATGCGCCAGCAGAACATACTGCCCCGCGGCCAGACGGAACTTCCGCACTTCGGTCAGGGCCGGTTTTTCCGGCAGCTTGTCCCAAGCCTCCGCTTCGGCCAGCAGGATAAACTTTCCGTTTTCATTCCGCATCCGCTCCAGAGCTTCCGCATCCTGAAGCAAAGTCATACCTGCGCCGCCGGTCTGATGAACGAAAGGCGCGACCGGCACACCCAAACTCAGCGCGGCATAACCGTTACCGGCATACTGTTCCAGCTCCGGGCAAGCGCTCTGCGGGCTCATAATTTTGTCCAGCGAAGGCGCGGCCAGCAGCGAAACAGGCCAGGAAAGGCCTGTAACCAAAAGCAGCATCACCAGAAGCATCCCTTCCGGCCTGCGCGAATTAAGCCCGCCTATGAACAGGCAGCCCGCAACCAGACAGGCCAGGGCAATGATATACGCTCCGCCGATTTCCACTCCTAAAACCGGAATGCCCAAGCCGCCCAGCCAATCCAGCACGGATGGCGCCTGGCCGCTTATATAAACCGGCAGCACGGCAAAAATCAGCGCGAGCAGAATAAAAAACAAGGCGAAAAGACGATGCAAAAACATATTGCGCAGCGGGGACAGGCCCAAAATCAACCTGCCCGCGATGATCGCCAGAGGCGGGACAAGAAGCAGCAGGGCCGCGGGCTGTTTGGAGCTTAAAAACAGGAACCCGGCGCCGGCGCAAAGCAGTGAAAGCCAGGTAAAGGAAAGCCCCTGGTAAGCCCCGCGAAACGCTCCCGCAATGACTTTAAAAGCGCCTTTGCTGAACAAACCCAGCCAATTGGGGAAAAGAATCAGAAAAGCCCAGGGCAGAAGCATAAGCGGCAGAACCAGACAGTAATACCACCAGGCTTCGTTGAATTGCCAACCGTTCAAGACCGGCCCGATGAAATGCTCCCGAATCAGCCTTACCACCACTTCGTGGTGGCCGGAGGCCCAGATGGAACCCACCCACAGCACCACAGGCAGCAGGGAAGCTATGAAGCCGAGCAGAAAATCTTTCCGCAAAAGTCTCCAGGGCCTGGCCTGCCAGAAAGCGAACAGCACGGCGCAGGCCACCGGCACAAGCAGGCCCGGAAGCCCCTTGACCAGAAAAGCCAACGCGGCGAAAGCAAATCCCAAGCCCATGCGCCACATGGAGCTGGAACGCTTTAAAGCCAGAAACATCATCGCTTCCGCCATGACCACCAGCGCCGCGAACAGCGTATCCATGCAATTATAATGCAGGGTTCCCGCGAAGAGGAAAAAGCCGAGCAGAACGCAGCCGGAGGCGAAACAACCCCGGCGGTCAAACCCGGCCACATATCTTGCCGCGAACAGCGTGGCCCAGAGCAGGAACAGGCTGGACAAAGCCGCGCCGATGAACATGAGCGCGGCCAGAGAATGCGGCAGCAGAACATGCAAAAACCCCAGGGCCGGCCAGGCCAGCAGTTTGTAAATGCCGGCCAGAAACCAGAAATAAAGCGGCGGCGCGTCATAATATACAGAACCGTTAAATTGCAGGACTATCCAGTCGCCGTTCAGCATATTTTTGAGCACTTCAGCCAGAACCGTCTCCTCCGGCGCCCACAGGCCGCGAATATGCTGCAATTGGAAAAAAGCGGCTCCCAGGAGCAGGGCGGTGAGAATCAGCGGATACAGTAAAGATAAGCCGTTGAACAAGCGGGAGCATAAGGTCGGAGCGGCCTTCGCCTCCACGGTCAGCAGGGGGTAGACGCGCACCGGGGCCTTTTCCGCCTCCGGGACGGGTTCCGGCTCCGGCTCCGGAGCGGGTTCTTCCGGAGTATCCGGTGATTTATCCGCTGATTCAGGGGCTTCATCCACAGACTCTCCGGGAAGATTTTCCGGAGCGACGCTCTCCCCCGCCGGGTTTTCCGCGCTATCCGGCTCCAGCGGTTTGCTTATGGGTTCGTTTGGTGTTAGGGTATCAGGATGTTCGCTCAAATCGGGGTTATTACGAATGTCTTCGCTCATGGCTGTTCCTGAGTTTTTTGTTGGTCGCGCTGTCCCTTTAATAAATTATATTCAGCCTGTTAAGCAAGCAAATAAAAATCAATATCGCCCGGATTTCAGGGCATTTTAACATTTTTTTCCGGGCTGCCTCCGGCCTTCCCCCAGTACGCTGTAACGCTTAAAAATGTACATGAGACAGCGCACTAACCGCCGGGCGGACAAGCCCGACGCGCCGCCGACGGCGGCGGAGCAAAGCAAAAACCACGTTTTTTGCTTTGCGATCTTCACACTTCAAACGGAGCGAAGCGAAGTTTTAAGTGTGACATTGTACCTGAAACTATGTTTATAGCGCATTATATACGTACACACTGGAGCACGCCCCAGGGCTACCGTGAAGTTTTACGCGTGGGGCTGCCGCTCCTGGCCGGCATGGCTTCGTCAATGGTCATGCAGTTCACTGACCGGATGTTTTTAAGCCGCTACTCCATTGACGCCATCGCCGCGGCCATGCCGGCCACCCTTGCGGCCATGACTCTGCATATGGGCATGTTCGGCCTTTGCGGATACACCGGAGTCCTGGCCGCCCAGTATGTGGGGGCGCGCGCTCCCGAACGGGTCGGCCCGGCCGTATGGCAGGGAATCTGGTGCGCCCTGGCTTGTACGGCCGTTTTGCTGCTGGCCTGCATGCTGGCTGCGCCTGTCTTCAATCTGATCGGCCATGAACCGGCAATACGCGAGCTGGAAATACAATTTTTCCAGCTCCTGACCGCCGGGTCATCCTTCGGCCTGCTGGCCGCGGCTGTTTCGGGTTTTTTTTACGGGCGCGGACAGACCAAACCGGTGATGCTGGTCAATATCGCCGCCGCCATACTGAATGTGCCCCTGAATTACGCCCTGGTCTTCGGCGAATGGGGCGCGCCGGAACTGGGCGTTGTCGGCTCCGGCACAGCCACGGGCATAAGCTGGATGTTCACCGCCGTAGTCATGGCTTTGCTGGTTTTCAGAAAAAAATACGACCGTGAATTTCAGGTGCGCCGCGGCTGGCGTCCGGACTGGAAGATCTTCAAACTGCTGGTTGTTTACGGACTTCCCAGCGGTGTCAATATGTTCGTTGAATTTGCCGGCATGTCCTGGTTTATTTTTCAAATAGGCAACCTGGATAAAATCGCGCTGGCCGCCAGCAATATCGCTTTTACCGTAAACTCCCTGACCTTCATGCCCATGGTGGGCCTGAATATGGCGACAGCCGCCATGGTCGGGCAGGCCATGGGCATGGAGAGCCCCCTGCAAGCTGAAAAAATTACCCGGCACGCCCTGCATCTGGCTTTTTTTTATATGGTTACCGTGTCCTGCCTCATTATAATTTTCGCCGGGCCGCTTATGGAAATTTTCCGCGCCTCCGGCGAACACGCGCAGGATTTTGAAGCGGTAAAACAAACCGGAATAGTCCTCTTCTATTATGTGGCGGTCTATTCCCTGATTGATTCCGCCAACCTGATTTACATAGGCGCGCTTAAAGGCGCGGGCGACACTATGGCCGTCATGGTCATAATCATCGCGGGCGTTACCTGTACCCTGTTCATTCCCATGCTGATCCTGCGGCTGACCGGCAATGTGGGCCTGCACGCGCTATGGCTGCTTTTTTCCTGCTACGTGTTCTTCCTCGCGCTGTGTTCCTCTTTACGCTTCAGAAGCCGCAAGTGGCATACAATACATATGGTGAAGGACTGATGATCCGCCGTCCGCCGCGCAAGCGGCGGACGGCGGAAGGTCGTCATGAATTGAGTATGGCCTTGGCAAACTCGTCTCCGGCCGCGCAGATGTGCTGTAAGCCGGTTTCTTTCGCCGTTTCGTGGTTGCCCGCGACAATGTCGCTGCGCCGGATTTCGTCCAGGTTGAATCTGCGGCAGCCGGCCATGAACTGCTGCAATCCGGCGGCAAATTTATCCACCAGCGTCCACATGGCGATGGCGCCGTAAGGAATTTCCTCCACGGCTTTGGCGCCGAGCTTTTCCCGCAGAGCGTAATACCCGGCGAAAATGCTCTCCGGCGTATCGCCGAACTGGCTGACGGACTTGGGCAGTTCGCTCCAGTTGCCGTTGACTTTGGCCCGGTTGTCCGGTTTGAGCACGCCTTCAATATTGGAGCCGAGGAAACCGGGAATCATCATGGCCCGCCCCATGATGATCATTTTGACAAAGGGAGCGCCCAGGGCCAGACCCTTGAAAATGGCGCTGGATCTGGCAAAACCGCCGCCGAAGCTCATGTCGGGCGGCCTGATTCCGCGCGCGGACAAAATGCTCGCGTACTCATAGGCTTTGGCGTGCAACTGCAGGGAAGGCACCCCCCAATGCTCCATCATGTCCCAGGGTGACATGCCGGTCCCGCCGCCCGCTCCGTCAACGCTCAGCAAATCCAAATCGGCCTCGGCCGCCAGGCGTATGGCCATGGCCAGCCCTTCCATGCCGTAAGCCCCGGTTTTCAGGGTAATATTCCTGTAGCCCAGTTTACGCAGTTTCTCCACGGTATTCAGAAAGTCTTCGCGCACTTCCGCATAACTGTTCAGATTGGTATACCCCAGGCGGCTGTGCCGGGCGAAATGCAGTTCCTGGCCGCCCTTTGCCGCGGCCAGAGACGCCGCTCCGAAGGGGTCGGGATCCAGCAGATAGCCGCGCTGCTGAAGGAATTGCGCGTATCCGATATCGTTTACGGTGATTTCTCCGCCGATATTCTTGGCGCCCTGCCCCCATTTCAATTCAACGGCCACCTTGTCGCCGAATTTGTCAATGGCGTATTCCGCCACTCCGTTCCTGGCGTCTTCAACATTGAGCTGAACCAGAATGGCCCCATAGCCGTCATAATGACGCAAATAGGTTTCTATGCGCCTGTCCAGTTCGGGAGCTTTTTTAATCTTGCCTCCGGCAATTTCCGCCTGCCGGTCTATGCCGACCACGTTTTCGCCGATGACAATGGGGATGCCGGAAAGGGCGGAACCGCAGGCAAAGGAGTCCCAGTATTTGGCGGCAATGGCGGTGGAACCGAGGGCGCCGGTGACAAAGGGGTAGCGGCAGGAAATTTTGTGCTTCCGGCCGAAGCTGGTTTCAAGGTTCACATCGGTAAAAAGCACATCGCCCTTGGAAGCTTTGAGCGTTTCGCCATGCGCGCCGTAGCAATACCCCTGGATGCGCAGGGCCGAGTAGCATACGCCAACGGAAACGGTATGTTCGCTGCCCGCGGTTATGCTCCCGAAATCACGCGGATAAATGAGGTCGCGGCCGCGCAGACTGGAAAGCCAGGTCTCACATTTTCCGGTACAGTCGGCTCTGCACAGGGTACACAAGCCGGACTCGGCGGGGTTGCCCCGATTCGTCGTTCCAAGGGCATCGTTTGATTTTGGCCATTGCAGCATAAAAGCGTCTCCTTGAGTTTTTGTGCCGTGCCGCTTTCAACAGAAAATGAACCGGTAAGCGGCCGCTCCGCCATCCGCTCCGCGCCCAAACCCGTTTGAAGGCAACTTGCTGGTGATTGATAAAGGCACGGATAGCACATTTTGCGGCAGGACACAACCGAACCCATAGCCGGAGTGTTTGATATCCTGGTGCGGGTTGTGTGCTGTGTCAAAAAAATAAAATAATTATTTTATAATACGGCACAAAAATATGCGCTTACAAGTTATCATATTGAATTATAAAGATAAATTTTTTTACAGGATCGTATGCGAAGTGCTTGACAGCTTGGTACAGGTTGGGTAATGTGTCAAAAAACAAAATAATCGTTTTGTATTACGGCACAAAAATATGCTATTATAAGTTATTATATTGAATTATAAAGATAAATTTTTATATATGGTTTTATACTGTTTTGTTATTAAATATATATGTTTTAAAAAATAATCCTGATTACGTACCGGAGCATTTTAACATTGAAAATGTTGAAATGCTCCGGCGGCGGGCACCGCCGCCCGCCCCAAGGGAGCGTCTCAAAATTAAACTGCTCTGTGTTCAGCTTGAGTATCAACTAACAAAGGAATGCCACGATGAAGAAACGGAGAATGATGACGATGGATGGCAACACGGCGGCAGCCTATGTTGCGTATCCCTTCACGGAGGTTGCCGCGATATTCCCGATCACGCCGTCGTCGCAAATGGCCGAGCTCACGGACGAATGGGCCGCGAAGGGGAAAAAGAACCTTTTCGGCCAGACGGTTCGCGTGGTTGCGATGCAATCCGAAGGCGGCGCGGCCGGCGCTTTGCATGGCTCGCTCCAGGGCGGAGCGCTGACCACGACGTACACCGCGTCCCAGGGGCTTCTCCTGAAAGTGCCCAACATGTACAAAATCGCAGGCGAGCTTTTGCCGGGCGTGTTCCACGTTTCGGCCCGTTCCCTGGCCTCCAGCAGCCTCAGCATTTTTGGCGACCATCAGGACGTCATGGCCACCCGGCAGACCGGATTTGCCCTCCTGGCTTCCAGCAGCGTACAGGACTGCATGTACCTCGGCGCGGTGGCGCACCTTGCCGCCATCAAGGGCCGCCTGCCGTTCCTGCACTTTTTCGACGGGTTCCGCACCTCACACGAAACGCAGAAAATCGGCGTGCTGGAATATGAGGAAATGGAAAAGCTGCTTGATTGGGACGCAGTAAATGATTTTCGCCGCCGGGCGCTCAACCCGGATCATCCCACGCTGAGCGGCATGACCCAGAACCCGGACGTGTTTTTCCAACTGCGCGAGGCGGCCAACCCCTTCCATGACGCGCTTCCCGGCATCGTGCGCGAGTCCATGCGGCAGATCAACGAGCTGACCGGGATGCGCTATGATTTCTTCGAGTACTACGGCGCGCCGGACGCGGAACGCGTGATCGTGGCCATGGGCTCTTCCTGCTGCGCCATCGAAGAAGTGGTGGACGCCCTGACAGCCAAAGGCGAGAAAGTCGGCCTAGTCAACGTGCGCCTGTACCGCCCCTTTGTCGAGCAGGCTTTCCGCAACGTGCTGCCCGGAACGGTCAAACGCATTGCCGTGCTCGACCGCACCAAGGAACCCGGCGGGGTTGACCCCCTCTGCCTTGACGTACGCAACGCGCTGTACGGCCGGCCGGACGCGCCCATGGTCACAGCGGGCCGCTATGGTCTGGCTTCCAAGGATTTCACCCCGTCTCAGGCTCAGGCCGTGTTTGACAATCTCGCCCGGGCCGAACCCAGGAAATCCTTCACGGTCGGCATCGTGGATGACGTGACGTTCACCTCTCTTCCCGAACCCAAGGAGCCGGTGAAGATCGACAGAAGCGGCCAGACGGCCTGCAAATTCTGGGGCTTCGGATCCGATGGTACTGTTGGGGCCAACAAGAGCGCCATCAAAATTATCGGCGATCACACGGACATGTATGCCCAGGCCTATTTCGCATACGACTCCAAGAAGTCCGGCGGGGTCACCATCTCCCACCTGCGCCTTGGCGACAAGCCCATCCGTTCCACCTATAACGTGAACGCGGCGGATTTCATCGCCTGCCACAGCCAAGCCTATGTCCACCTGTACGACGTTCTGAACGGCCTCATGCCCGGCGGCGTCTTCCTGCTCAACTGCATGTGGTTCCAAGAAGATCTGGAGCAGCATCTGCCCGGTTCCATGAAGCGCTATATCGCGAACAACAACATCAATTTTTACCTCATCAATGCCATAGGCATAGCCAACGATCTCGGCATCAGCGGGCGCATCAACATGATCATGCAAGCCGCCTTCTTCAAGCTGGCCAATATCATCCCTCCGGACGACGCGGTGCGGTACCTGAAGGACGCCGTCGAGGATTCTTACGGCAAACAGGGCCGCGCCGTTGTGGAGAAAAACTTCGCGGCCATCGACAAGGGCATTTCCGCCATCCACAAGGTGACGGTTCCCGATTCCTGGAAAACAGCGCCGGATACGCCGTCCCGGAAGCCGGAAAACCGCCCGGCCTTCTATGACGAAGTTGTCGTGCCCATGTTGCGCCAAGAAGGGGACAAACTCCCGGTCAGCGCGTTCAGGGGCTACGAGGACGGCCGCTGGCCCGTGGGCATCACCGGTTATGAAAAACGCGGCGTCTCCGTGCAGACCGCCTGCTGGGACGCGGCCAACTGCATCCAGTGCAACCAGTGTTCCTTTGTCTGCCCGCACGCGGTTATCCGCCCGCTCCTGGCAACGGAAGAGGAGCTCAAGGGCGCGCCTGAAGGCTTCCAGACCCTTCCGGCCATAGGGTACAAGGGTTTCTCCTACCACCTGGCAATTTCCTCTCTGGATTGCACCGGCTGCGGTCTCTGCCGCCAGGCCTGCCCGGCCAAGACCGGGGCCATAGGCCTGAAACTGCTGGAAGAGCAACGCCCCAAATGCGAGGAGCTTTGGAACTTCGCCAGCGCGCGCATCAGCTACAAGCCGCTGGAAGACGGCAAGATAAACGTCAAGACCAGCCAGTTTCTGCAGCCGCTCAACGAGTTTTCCGGCGCGTGCGCGGGCTGCGGAGAAACGCCGTATGCCAAGCTCATCACCCAACTCTTCGGGGATCGCATGATGCTGTCCAATGCCGCCGGGTGCTCCACCGTGTGGGCTGCGGGCGCTCCATCCGTTTCCTACACCAGGAACGCCGCCGGGCAAGGACCGGCTTGGGGCTTCTCCCTTTTTGAAGATTGCGCGGAATACGGCTTCGGCATGTCGCTGGGCGTGGAGCAGGTCAGGACGCTCATCGCGGATCTGATTACGCGGGCCCTTGCCAAGAGCCTGCCCGAGCCGCTACGCGCGGCCATGCAGGATTGGCTGGACAACCGCAGGAACGGGAACGGCGCCAGACTGCGCGCCAAGGCGCTGGAAGACACCTTGTCCGCTTGCAAGGGAGCGGATCCGCTCCTGAACGAGATATATCGGCAGCGCGATTATTTCGTGAAGCGCTCCCACTGGATATTCGGGGGCGACGGCTGGGCCTACGACATCGGCTATGGCGGCCTGGATCATGTGCTGGCGTGCGGCGAGGACGTAAACGCCTTCGTGTTCGACACGGAAGTGTATTCCAATACCGGCGGGCAGTCTTCCAAAGCCACCCCTGCCGGGGCTATCGCTCAGTTCGCGGCGGGCGGCAAGCCGACGCCGAAGAAAGACCTCGGCCTCATGGCGGTGACCTACGGCACGGTGTACGTGGCCCAGGTGGCCCTTGGCGCGGACAAGGCCCAGACTCTGCGGGCCATCATGGAAGCGGAAGCGTATCCCGGCCCGTCCCTTGTCATCGCCTACTCGCCCTGCATCAACCACGGCATCAAAGGCGGCATGGCCCAAAGCCTCGCCCAGGCCAAGGAGGCCGTGGACGCGGGCTACTGGTTCCTGTACCGCTATAATCCCCTGCTCAAGCGGGAAGGGAAAACTCCCTTCATCCTGGATTCCAGGAAACCTACCGGCAGCTTCCGTGACCACCTCTTGAAGGAAGTGCGCTATTCAGCGTTGCTGACCCAGTTCCCGGACAAGGCCGAGGAACTCTTGCGTTATGCGGAACAGGCCGCGCAGGAACGTGGGGCGATGTATGAACGGCTGGCCGGCGTATAGCAAAAATACCGCCCGTTTTTTCCGTTGGAAACAAACTTGGCGCAACTGAGGCAATTTAACTTTGAGACGTTCCCTCCGGCGCTTTACGGCGAAACATCGCTGCTGTCTTCATCCGTAAGCTGCTGCGCAGCAACGGCTGAAGCGCGGTAGCCGTTAAGCGGCCTGCCGCTTTACGGATAGCGACAGCGAT
>JAISBT010000029.1 GCA_031266055.1 Deltaproteobacteria bacterium | reverse complement strand
AAATGTTGAAATGCTCTGGCGGCGGGTACCGCCGCCCGCCCCGCAGGCGTAGGCGAAACTTGCTTCAGCCGTTGCTGCGCAGCAGCTTACGGATGAAGACAGCAGCGATGTTTCGCCGTCAAGCGCCGGAGGGAGCGTCCCAAAGTTAAATTGCCTCAGTCGGCCCTGAAAAACTATATAACACCAATTCCACATCAAAACTGCATCCATGCAGTTTTGATGTGTCGGCTGCGGCGGAAGCGTAGTTCCGCCTTGCCTCTTTCCAATCAAAACCGGTATGTTGTAAACTTGAAGTTGCGCCGGAAAATGCAATGATATATTATTGCATTTATGTCAAGCCCAAGATTTGGCCGGATTTGGAAAAAAATTTGGGCTTCCGGGGTAAAAATTAATTAATACAAGATATTATCAATATAAAATTTTCTTGTTTAGAACCGTATTTAATGGCAGTACAAATTCGTACATTTTATTACTGATATCCGCAGTGAAAAGTAAACTTTTCCCTGCGGAGGATCGTCAACCGAAAAACGTGGTTTTCGGCTGACTCCCGCCGCTTCGCGGCGACATCAGCCTGACGGCTGATGTACAGATTTCCATGCGGAAATCTGTAACCGGCATATTTTTACCAGGCAGAGGTGCTAACGCATTGAAAAAATACAGCGGGCCTATTTTGGAGCTTAAGGGGGTCAGCAAATATTATGGTTCTAGTCCTGCTTTGCATGACATAAATCTACAGGTGGAAAACGGGGAATTTCTCACCTTGCTCGGCCCTTCAGGCTGCGGCAAAACCACCATCCTCCGCATATTTTCCGGGTTTGAAACACCCACCAAGGGCGATGTATTCCTTAACGGCGGCCTTATTACCGATATTGTGCCGGAAAAACGCCAGGTAAATACGGTATTTCAAAACTACGCGTTATTCCCGCATATGAGCGTCTCCGACAATGTGTCCTTTGGTCTGCGCATGCAAAAAAAACCCAAGGCCGAAATTAAAACCAGGGTGAATGAAGCTTTGCGCATGGTGCACCTGGAAGACTACGCCTCCCGCATGCCCGCGCAGCTTTCCGGCGGCCAGCAGCAACGCGTGGCCATTGCCCGCGCCGTGGTGAACAACCCCATGGTGCTGCTTCTGGATGAACCTTTCAGCGCTCTGGACTATAAACTGCGCAAACAAATGCAGTTTGAAATCAAACATTTGCAGCGCCAGCTTGGCATCACTTTTATTTTTGTCACCCATGACCAGGAGGAGGCCTTTGCCATGTCCGACCGGGTTGTGGTCATGAACCAGGGTTACATTGAGCAGACCGGCACTCCCAAAGAAATTTATGAAGAGCCTGAAAATCTTTTTGTGGCCAGATTTGTGGGAGAAATCAACCAGCTCCAGGCCGCCATCCTGAGCGTGGAAGGCGAAAACGAATACCTTGCGGATATCGGCGGGGTTTCCTTCACCCTGCGCACGCGCCGCAGCTTCAGCGCAGGCGATAAAGTCATGGTGCTCCTGCGCCCTGAAGATTTGAAAATCAACCTGCACCAGGATAAAGGTCTGGAAGGCCCGCAGCTTTACGGACACATTGACGAATGCATTTATAAAGGGGCCACCGTTGATTTGACCATTACCCTGGATAATGGCGTCAAAATTCAGGCCGCTGAATTTTTTAACGAGGATGACGCCGATATAAGCTACGATACCGGGGAGCGGGTGGCGGTCAGCTGGGTTGCCGGCTGGGAAGTGGTGCTGAACTATGCGGGAGAATAACGGTTTTCGCAAATTCAGCATCAGCTCTGTATGGCTGTGGATTGGGGTTTTTGCCCTTGTCCCCAATCTGGCCCTGTTTCTGGTAAGCTTTTTGGATCGGGGCGAGGTGGATTATTTTATCCCGGCTTTTACCCTGGACAACTATCTGCGCCTTTTAGACCCGGCTTTTGTCAACATTTTTCTGAAATCCATGTACCTTGCCGGGGTGAGCACGCTTTCCTGCCTGCTCATCGGCTACCCTTTCGCTTACCTGATGGCCGGCGCAGGCAAGCGTATACGCCCCTGGCTTATGCTGCTGGTGGTTATACCTTTTTGGACCAACTCGCTCATCCGCACCTATGCCCTGGTTATTATTCTTAAAAATCAGGGGTTGATCAATAAACTTATGCTCTCGCTGGGCCTTGCCGAGGGATCTTTTTCACTCATGTACAATGATATCGCTGTATTTGTCGGCCTCACCTATACCTTGCTGCCGTTTATGATTTTACCTCTGTACGCTTCCATAGAAAAACTGGATCGGCGGTTGCTGGACGCGGCGCAAGACCTGGGCGCCAGCCCTCTGCGCAGCTTTTGGCATGTAACCCTGCCCCTGACCCTGCCGGGCATTGTGGCCGGCTGCATTCTCGTATTTTTGCCGGCGCTGGGGACTTTTTATATTCCGGAGATTTTAGGCGGAGCCAAAGTCATGCTCCTGGGGTCTTTTATCAAAAATCAGTTCCTGGTTGCGCGGGACTGGCCCCTGGGCGCTTCAGCCAGCATGATTATGACCGGCATCCTGATTTTTATGGCTCTGGTCTACCGTCTGGTAAACCGGCAAGCGGACGGATCCGCGCAGGCCGGACAAAACGCCGGAGCAGCCTGATATGAAAACCCGTTTCCCCTATGCTTACCTCTGGCTGGTGTATGCTTTTTTATATATACCCATCCTGGTCGTGATCATTTTTTCTTTTAATAACGCCCGTTTTTCCACCGACTGGCACGGTTTTACCCTCAAATGGTACGAACTGCTGTTTAAAAATCAACCCCTGATCGACGCGGCGTACAATTCGCTGAAAGTGGCGGTATGTTCAGCTTCTTTGGCCACGGTCATGGGTTCTCTGGCGGCCCTCTGCATACACCGCTACAAATTTGCCGGCAAAAAAATCCTGCACGGCTGCATCTACATGCTGACCATCTCGCCGGACATTGTCATGGGCATCGCCCTGCTTATTTTTTTTGTATCCATAAACATCGAGCTTGGCTTCACCACCCTGCTCATAGCCCATGTCACCCTGGCCATGCCCTTCGTTACCCTGACCATTCTGGCGCGGCTTGCCGCCTTCAACGAAAACCTCATTGAAGCGGCCAGGGATCTCGGGGCCAGCGAGGTCAAATCCTTTCTGTATGTGCTTTTGCCCCTGACGGCGCCGGCAGTGGCCGCGGGCTGGCTCTTGAGCTTCACCCTCTCTCTGGACGACGTGCTTATAAGCTTTTTCGTCACCGGGCCATCCTTTGAAATTCTGCCTCTGAAAATATATTCCATGGTTCGCCTGGGAGTAAAACCGGATATAAACGCTTTAAGCGCCATCATGTTCAGCCTGACGCTCATTATCGTCATTCTGGCGCAGCTTCTGGCCAGCCCGAAAAAAAAATACCGGCAGAAAGATTAGGCCGGGTAAAAAAATTTAAGCATCCGGCCAGTGCGAGCGGTTCGGGCGGCGGCTGCTTATTTTCCAAATTAAACTGCTTTAAGGAAAAAAAATGAAGAAAAAAGTTGTGCTACTTGCTCTGGCTTTCAGCTTTGTTTTTATGGGACTTCCTTCCACCGCCGGATGGCTGTCCGCAAACGCCCTGGCCGCCGAAAAAAACAACGGCAAAGTTATTGTATATAACTGGTCGGAATACATTCCCCAGGAAGTGCTGGACGAGTTTACCAAGGAAACCGGCGTGGAAGTGGTTTACTCCACTTACGAAACCAACGACTCCATGTACGCCAAAATTAAGCTGCTGCGCGGCAAGGGCTACGATCTGGTTTGCCCCAGCACATATTATCTGCACCTGATGATTGAGGAAGGGCTGTTCAAAAAATTTGACCATTCCAAACTCAGCAATATCGTGAACCTTGACCCGCAACTCATGAATCCGTCTTATGACCCGGGGAACGAATACAGCATCCCCTACATGTGGGGCAGCGTCGGGCTCCTCATAAACACCGCATATGTGAAGCCGGAAAACGCCCGTTCCTTTAAAGACCTGCTGCGTCCGGAATACAAAGGAAAAATCATCCTTACCGACGACATGCGCGACTGCTACGGCATGGCCATGCACGCTGTGGGAAAATCCGCCAACAGCACAGACCCCGATGACATCAAGGCAGGCTACGAATTTCTCAAAGCCCTGCATCCTTCAGTGGTCACCTTTGACGTGTCGGCGGTCAAGCAGGCTTTCATCAGTGAAGAGGTTATAATCGGAACCAGTTGGAACGGAGACGCTCTGGTAGCCCAGCAGGAAAAACCTGAACTGGAGTTTGTCTATCCTGAAGACGGCGCCCTGGTCTGGGTGGACAGCTTTGCCATGCCCGTCGGCGCGGAAAATGTGGAAAACGCGCACAAGTTCGTCAATTTTTTACTCCGCCCGGAAATCGCCAAAAAATGCCAGGAAGAATATATGTATTCCACGCCCAACCTGAAAACTCTGGATCTGCTCAGTGCCGAAAAGCGCGCCAACCGTACTCTGGTGCCCACCGGCGATGAACTGAAAAACGCGGAATATCTGCTCAACTATGGCGGCAAGACCTTGCAAATATACAAGAATTACTGGGAAAAGGCCAGGAGCGGCCTGTAATTTCCGGCGGGAGGGGGCAACCCCTCCCGCGCGGATTATAAAAAATTTACCTTCAAAACGGGGATCAAATGCCACCAGTGTATTACCACATGGGAAAGTTTCCACCCATAGAAATAGATTGGAAAAGATTATCGCCCATTACTGGTCGAGCGGAAGAACTGTACTGCAGCAGCTGGTAGAAAATAATATAATTAAAATATTACGGCATGGATCAGGTCAAAGAGCGACTGTTTACTATTTTGAAAAACTCGTTGGTATTGTTGAAAAAAATGATTAGCTAGCGGTAGACCGTTGACAAAAAAAGTTGCTGTCAGTTTTGCCGGTTTTACTGTTAGCAAATTTTGCTTTTCAAGCACATACACACCTTCAGACTGGGAATGTTTGGTAAAGTACCCCCCAACTGATTGGCTTGAGAAGATGAGTTGGGTATTGCAAGCTGCTTGAGATGCGCCCTTGAAGGCGCCCAGAGGCGAAACATTGTTGCTCTTCATCCGTGGCGAAGCGGTTCTTTTCGTCGGCGAGGGCAAGAGGCGTGAGCTCTGGAGCCGGAATTTTTTATGAAAAAACATACCCCGTATGTGCCGCGCGCGCTCCTGCTGTTTTCGGCGCTGGGCGTTTTGGGTCTGTTGTCGATTCCGGCCGCCTGTTTTTTCGGTTCCAGAGAACTGGACAGCGCGCTTACGGCGGATTTTTTGTTGCGCTTTTGGAAAGAAGCTCTTTTTGGGCTTAATGCCGGGCCGCTGGCCGGCGAGGAAGAAAAACTCCGGATCATTGTCACTAAAATACGTTTAGCCAGAGTTTGCCTGTCTTACATGGCCGGCGCGGGATTAGCCCTGGCCGGAGTGACTTTTCAGGGCATTTTACGCAATCCCCTGGCCGACCCCTTTACTTTGGGAATTTCCGGCGGCGCGGCTTTAGGCGCGGCTTTAGCCATCAGTTTCGGCGTCAGCGCGCTGCTCCTGCCCTTCTGGGCTTTAGGCGGCGCGGCCCTGGCTCTTTTCGCCGTGCTTATTCTGTCTGTGCGCGGCGGCTTGCGCCAGGAGTCTTTAATTTTGGCGGGAGTGGTGGTGTCGGCTTTTTTGGCGGCTCTCATCGCTCTTGTCAAAACCCTGAATGAAGATTCCGTCAGCAGCATCGTTTTTTGGGTTATGGGCAGCTTTCAAAACCGCACCTGGGAAGATGTAAAAATGATTTTTCCTTTTTGCATCGTCGGCATGCTGCCTTTGCTGCTCATGCGGCGCGAACTGGATTTACTGAGCCTGGGCGAAGACACCGCCCGCCTTCTCGGCCTCCACGCCGCCCGGGCGCGCTTTATCCTGCTTTTGTCCGCAAGCTGCCTCAGCGCGGCCTGTGTGGCTGTTTCCGGCATTGTGGGCTTTGTGGGCATTATTGTGCCGCATTTCATCCGCATACTTCAGGGGCCGAAACATGGGGCGCTGATGATCAACAGCGCTTTAGCCGGGGGCATACTGCTGCTTTGGGCGGATACTCTGGCCCGTTCCGCCCTGCCCATGGGGCAGGAACTGCCTGTGGGCGTACTGACGGCCCTTCTGGGCGGGCCGTTTTTCTGCCTGATTTTAAACAGAAAAAATAGAGCATTTTAACAAATGCTGAAATGCTCCGGCGGCGCGCCGGGCTTGCCCTCCCGGCGGCCGGTCATACATTCATGGCCAGCAGAATGAGCAGGCGCGGCGAAATAACCAGCAGGGCAACGTTCCATTTAAGTTTGTAGGCATAGCGTACCCCGGTTGCGCACAGCAACATTGAGCCCAGTTCAGCCATTAAAAATCCCGCTTGCGGTATAAGCGAAAAAATCAGGGAAGCTGTGGAGTAAGCGACGATTTTAAAGGTAATGTTGAAATTTGCCGCGGCCGGGGCGGCCAGTTTCGCTATAAAGTTGATGGCCCAGGAAAAAATAAGCAGTACAATAATTATAGCCAGCGCGAAAAGTACGCTTATTTCCATGACCAGGCCCGCGGAAAACTCGATTTTATTCAGGAACATTTCTTCAAACAGCGGCAGTTGCGCCCGGATCAGGGCCGCGAACTGCACGATGTTCATCAGCAGGGCAAAAACAAAAGCCGGTATCAGCGACCCCTTGGCCGGGGCGCCCGCGAAAAATTCCGGGGTTTTGGTCAAAACCAGCAGCAGTGTGCGGAACAGACCTTTAGGAGTGCAAAAGCCCCCCCTGTATTCCCAGGGGATGCTGCCCGTATTTGCCAGCAACCGGCTTGGAGACGCTCCGCTTCGGCGTTGCGCCGATTCTGGCGGGCCTTTGTCCGGAGTTTCCGGCAACGGCTCAGGCTGCTCACGCGGCTCGTGCAAATCTTCCAGCGCGGCCCAGATGTCTTCCGGAGCAGGTTCGGCCTGCCTGGTATTGTTCGGGCCTGGCGGTTCCGGAGCAGACTCGGTCTGCCCGGTATTGTTCGGATCTGGCGGTTCCGGGGCAGACTCGGCCTGCCCGGCGTTGTTCGGGCCTGGCGGTTCCGGGGCAGGCTTGGCTTGCCCGGCGCTTTTCGGATCCGGCTGCTGCTCCAGGTAATCCGCCTCTTCCGCCGCATGTTCCGAAGCCGGCCGGGCAGCGCCGCTTTCCGCATCCGGCAGGGTGCGGAAGCGAAAGCGGCGCGAACATTTGGGGCAGGTGGCAAGCGCGGCGCGGGGCGGAATTTTGCGTTCATCCACCTCACGGGCAAAAGCGCATTCGGGACAACGGATTAACATGGCGTTCACACAGCGATCATCTCAAGAAACATATTATTGATTTGTCGGCTGCGGCGAAAGTGTGATTTCGCCTTGCCTCCGAAATACTTCGCATAGCGCTGCTGTCGCCAGCCGTAAAACGGCTATGCCGTTTAACGGCTGCCGCTTCGGCGCGACATCCTGTCGCACTATTCCGTTTCCAGATCAAAAATAACAGCATTTTTGATCCGGAAACGGAATTAAAAGGCTTTAGAAAGGCAGCGCTATATTCTGTTCAGCCATAAAAGTTTTGTAGTCAGCCACATTAAAGGCCACAAGCTCCGGCGTATTCAGTTGGTACGGACATCGGGAGGCGCAGGCGCCGCAATTGATGCAGCTTGCGGCCAGGGACATTTTTTCGATCCAGGCGTCCGTGGCGTAAGTTCTCCAGGGGGCGCGCCGGATCAGGCGATCCATGCGGGCGATAAACGGTATGTCTATATCTTGCGGACAAGGCAGGCAATAACCGCAGCCGCGGCAAAAATGCGCCCCCAGCGTTTTTTTGAGCGCTTCAATCTGGCCGGCCACAGACGCGTCCCAGACAGGAGGGTTTTTGCTTAAGTTCAGAAAATCGTCCAGTTCCTTTATGCTTTGTACTCCCCAAATCGGCACGACATTGTCAAAATGGCCTATATAGGCCACCGCGGCCGGGATATTATCAATAAGGCCGCCGGCCAGAGCTTTCATGGCAATAAAACCCACCTGGCAGGCGCGCGCGCTTGCGGCCAGCGCTTCTTCCTCTTCAGTCGCGAGCAGGCTGAACGGAAACTGCAAGGTGTCATAAAGGCCGGATTCCAGGGCCAGGCGGGCATTTTGCAGCGAATGGCTCGTTATCCCCAAGGCTCTGATTACTCCGGATTTTTTCAGGGCGGCCAGGGTTTCATAACGTTCGGTGCCGTCGCCGGGCATGGGAACGGTTTTCGGGTTGTGAAACTGGTACAGATCCAGATAATCGGTTTGTAATCCCGCCAGCGTAATTTTCAGGTCGGCTTGTATGCCCTCTTTGGTGTCGGACATGGTTTTTGAAGAAATGATCAGATTTTTGCGGACGCCCGCGAAGGCGATGCCGAGTTTTTTTTCGCTGTCGGAGTAAAGGCGGGCTGTATCGAAATAAGTTATGCCGTTGTCCGCCGCCCGGCGCAATATGGCCACAGCCGCGTCCACAGACACACGTTGTATGGGCAAAGCCCCGAAAGCCGGACGGCTGACCTTCAACCCCGATTTGCCTAAAGTTATGCTTTCCATGGGATCGTCTCCTGATTAGAGCATGTATAGACCCGCTCCGGGGGCGAACGGGCACTGTTCAGGCCGCAAAGCGCCTTGGTGCGGCATAATAGCATGTTGTCAGGGAGGGCGCATCTAAAAGTTTAAGGGCCGTTCAACTTTGAAAAGTTGTGCCGCAAAATGCTTGCAGGCGGGCGAAAGCTCGCCGTTCAGCAAGTGTAAATTTACTAAAGGGAACTTTCGGCGATTTTATTGTAAGCCGTGCGCATGCGCAGGGCGCTGGCCTGGTTTTGCGCCAGGCCGGGCAAGGCGTTGCCGTGTTGGAAGGTGGGGATGGCGCGGCTGGTCATGCCCTCCGGCGTTTGGCTCGCGGCCAGTTGGGCGGCGGCGGCCTGCGCTTCCGGCAGATTTTGAATTTGGGCATAGGCGCTGCGCAAGCCGCTTAAAACTTTGATTACCGAGTCTACAATCTCCGCATCCAGTTTCAGGTTGGCCATGGCCAGCCGGGTATTGCACCAAAAATACAGCTTATATAAATTTTCAGCCAGTTCTCCGCCTTTGTCGCGGTTAAGGGTGGAACTGAGTTCGTTGATAATGTCCATGGCCTTGGAAATAGCTATGCCCTTGCGGGCGTAGTCGCGTTCGGCAATGAATTTTTTGGCCCGGTTAAGAAATTTGACGGCGCCGTCATAGAGCAGAATAACCAGCTCTCCGGGGGAAGTGGTTGAAACATTGGTCTGCAGATAGGCATGTGCGGCTTTTTGCATTGCTGCTCCTTATATAGTCGATGCTGAAAAAGTCGGGAAACGACTTTTTCAGAAAGGCACGCCGGCTCCAAGCGCCGCTGCGCGGACGCCGCAAGTAAATTGCGGCTCGCTTTCCGCCGCGCCCGGTCGATTGCATCGGCCGGGTTTAGTAGATGCTGAAAAAATTGGGAAACGAC
>JAISBT010000057.1 GCA_031266055.1 Deltaproteobacteria bacterium | reverse complement strand
AGGAGTAAAGCGACACTCTGTGCCTGTCCCAAATACAAGCATGTAGTGCCTGTACTCAGGCGCATATGCTTTAATACACTGAATATATTACTTATTTTTTACTACATGTTAAACTTGGGCTAGGTTATAAAGTTTATTGGTCAATAGTGTATTTTAAATCGGCCAAACTTCTGCACGGCGGAGCGGCTAACAAAGCCTGGGGCTTACCAATTCTTTATTAGTCGCTCCACATTGAATAATGAGAAGTGTACCCGACACACCCCGCACACCCGACACACCTGGAGTTTTTGCCTACAGCCTCAACATGTCTAGCTGTGTCTCCCCTCCGGCACACCCCCGGCACACCTATTGTTGTTTTGTATATATGGTGGTAGCCCGGTGGTAGCCCGGAAAGAAAAAGGGTTTTGCGAGACTTCACAAAACCCTTGATTTTTCTGGCTCCCCAGCACGGGATTGAACCGCGGACATGGTGATTAACAGTCACCCGCTCTGCCAGCTGAGCTACTGGGGAATAATTTGTATAGCTTACCGTAACAGTATTGCGCGTAAAGCGAACTTCTAAAATACTGACATTTTGAGTTTTCGTCAATACAAAAAATGCGTGGCCGCTGTTTTTTTGAAAGCAGGCGATTTCTTGACGCCTGTTCTTCTTTGGACTAAGACTTAACCGATGCGGAAAAAGTCCGGGGCGGTTTTTTTCAGGAAAGCGCGCCGGTTACAGGCGCGGCCTTGCAGCGCGCATATTGCGCGGGCGTCACGCCCAAGCGCCAATCAGAGGAACATCTTGCAGAACATGGATAATCAAGAGGCTGGCAGCCGGCAGCCTGCAAAAAATAATCCGCGGAAAGGGAAAATTAAATTGCCCGTCAGGTCGGACAAGGCGCAATATTTTATGCCCATGCTGGAAGGGCTGGAGGCGCAGAATGAACTGAACGAAGTGGTTAAAAACCGCGTGGGCAAAGCCTGTGAACTGATGGATGAAGGGAAAAACCCTTATGCCAACGGGTTTATAAAAAATACCTCCAACGCGGGTGTTATTGCGGAATTTGGCGACCTGGACGCTGGAGAACTGGAAAAGCTGGCCCTGGCCGGCAAAAGTTTTTCCCTGGCCGGGCGTATTCTCAGCCTGCGTTCTTTCGGCAAAGTGGCCTTTCTGGTTCTGCAGGATGAAGGGACGCGTCTGCAATGTTACTGCGCCAAAGAAGATATGGATGAGGAAAGTTACAAATTTTTTAAAAAAACCGATGTGGGCGACATTGTGGGTCTAAGCGGGATCTTGTTTCGTACCAAAACCAACGAGCTGACCTTAAAGTGCCGCGCATTCAAGCTGTTGACCAAATCCATACGCCCTCTGCCGGAGAAATTTCATGGGCTGAAAGATCAGGAACAGCGTTACCGGCGCCGTTATGTTGATCTTATTACCAACCCGGCCAGCAGAAAAATTTTTGAACTGCGCGTCCTCATCATCCGTCTTTTCCGCGAGCTTATGGAAGACGCCGGTTTTCTGGAGGTTGAAACCCCCATTTTGCAGCCTATTCCCGGCGGGGCCACGGCCAAACCCTTTGCCACCCACCATAATGCCCTGGACATGGGGTTGTTTTTGCGCATTGCGCCCGAGCTTTATTTAAAACGCCTGGTGGTGGGCGGATTCAATAAAGTGTTCGAATTAAACCGCAGTTTTCGCAACGAGGGCATTTCCACCAGACACAACCCAGAATTTACCATGTGTGAATTTTATTGGGCCTACGCCACCTTTGAGCAGCTCATGGATTTTACGGAACATCTTTTCACCGAACTGGCCCGGCGGGTTTGCGGAAGTTCCCGCATAACTTACCAGGGGCAGGAAATAAACCTGAGCGCCGGTTCCTGGGTACGCATGCCCTTTTATGAATCCTTGAGCGTGCTTGGCGGACATAACCCGGATATGTACAATAACCAGGCGCGTATGGTGGAATACATAAAAAGCCGGGGTGAAAAGGCCGTGACCGATGAAAAACTCGGCAAGCTTCAGGCCAAACTTTTCGACCTGGATGTTGAACCAAAGCTGATCCAGCCGCACTTTATCTACCACTACCCCACGGATATTTCACCCCTCTCCAGGCGCAACGATGTAAACCCCTGCATAACTGACCGTTTTGAGCTTTTCATCACCGGCCGCGAAATGGCCAACGGCTTTTCCGAGCTTAATGATCCGGCGGATCAGCGCCTGCGTTTTGAGGAACAGGTGGCGGAAAAGGAAGCCGGTGACGAAGAAGCCCAGTTCATGGATGAAGATTATCTGCGCGCTCTGGAATACGGTATGCCCCCGACGGCCGGCGAAGGAATAGGCATTGATCGCCTGGTCATGCTCCTCACGGATTCGCCCTCTATCCGCGAGGTAATTTTGTTCCCCACGCTGAAGCCGGAGTACTAGTTTGCGCTTTGAATTGTTCATAGCTTTGCGTTACTTGCGCGCCAAACGCAAACAATCCTTCGGCAACGTGATTGCGCTGATTTCCATGCTGGGCGTAGCTGTCGGCGTAGCCGCCCTGATTGTGGCCATGGGGGTTATGAACGGTTTTTCCACTGATTTCCGGAATAGAATTTTAGGGGTTAACGCTGAAATTTTAGTGCAGGGCTATACGCATGACCACGAGAAAATCCGGCAGAGCATTTTGGCGGTGCCCGGAGTGAAAGCCGTTACCCCCCATCTTTACACTGAACTCATGCTTTCCACCTCCAGCAAGGTCAAAGGGATACTGTTGCGGGGAATAGACGTAAAAACCGCTCCGGAGGTTATAACCGCTCTGCGCCGGCTGGAGGCCGGCGACCTGGACAGCCTGGACAGCGATGCTGACGACAAAAAACAGGTTCCCCGGCTGATTCTGGGGCAGCAGCTGGCCGAGCGCATGAATATTTACCTCGGCCAGCGGGTCTTTCTTCTCGCTCCCGCCGGCACGCAGAGCAGCGCCGGATATTCTCCGCGTATTCAGCCCTTTATCGTATCAGGGTTTTATTCAACCGGCATGGCGGATGTTGACCTGTATTTCGCTTTCACCAGTATCGCGGCCGCCCGCAAGATGCTCGGTCTGGAAGGCGATTTGGTCAGCGGCTTTGAAATTACCGTACAGGACGTGTTTGCAGCCGACAAAACCGCACGGCTTATCCGCGAAAAACTCCAGCGCGGCTTTTCGGTCTATCCCTGGATGGAAACCAACCCCCAGCTCATGGCGGCTTTAAAGCTGGAAGCCCTGGCTTTGGGGATTGTGCTGGTTTTACTTATTGCCGTCGGCTCTTTCAGCATCATAACCACGCTGATCATGCTGGTCATGGATAAAACCCGCGACATCGCCATTATGATGTCCATGGGAGCCACCCGCGCGGCCATAAAAAAAATATTTATGCTTCAGGGGCTGATCATCGGCGCGCTGGGCACGGCCGGGGGGTTCATCCTCGGCCTGACCCTGTGTTTTTTGCTGAAACGCTATAAATTCATCAAATTACCGCCCGGAGCCTATCTTACCGATTATGTTCCGGTGCTGGTGGAAGGGCCGGAACTTGCGCTTATTGCCTTCGGCACTGTCTTCATATGCTTTCTGGCCACCCTCTATCCCGCGCGGCAGGCGGCGCTTCTTGTGCCGGTGGAGGCTTTGCGCAGCGAATGAACAACTATTTATATCTGCTTGAAAATGTGGACAAAAACTATGCCGGCCCCACGGAAATATTACAGGTGTTGCGCGGGATAAACCTTTGCATTAAAGAAGGAGAAACCGTGGCTGTGGTCGGCGCTTCCGGTTCTGGAAAATCCACCCTCTTGCATATTCTCGGCACTCTTGATACTCCGACATCAGGGAGCGTACTTTGCCGGGGCACAAACCTGCTGGGCCTGACCCCCTCGGAAAAAGCGGACTTCCGCAACAAGGAAATAGGTTTTGTTTTTCAGTTTCACCATCTGCTGCCGGAATTTAATACTGTGGAGAATGTGGCCATGCAGGCCATTATCGGCGGTGAAGGCAAAAAAAAAGCCCTGAAAAAAGCGGAACAGACCCTCAGCCTTGTGGCCTTGCAGGACAGGAATCTGCACGCGGTGACCACCCTTTCCGGCGGAGAGCGTCAAAGGGCGGCCATTGCAAGAGCGGTCGCGGCGAACCCCTCGGTACTCCTGGCCGATGAACCGACGGGAAATCTGGATGAAAAAACCGGACGGCAGATCACCGATTTATTGTTGGATTTAAACCGCCGCCTGGGTACAACCCTGGTGGTGGTTACGCATAACCATGAAATTGCCGGTAAAATGCAGCGTTGCCTGGAGCTGAAAGCAGGGCGCCTGCATGAGCTCTAAGCGCGACAGGATGTCGCGCCGAAATGCTTTGGAAATCGAATAAAAGGAAAACATCCTATGCTAAGCAAAATGTTTCGCTTGTTCTCCCTGGCCTGCCTGGTGGTATGTCTGGCCGCGCCGGCCTACGGCAAAGACCTGGAAGGCCCGGTTCTGGTGTTGCCTTTTCAGATAAACGCCAGCAAGGAAATGTCGAGGTTGAACCAGGAATTGCCGGAGCTTGTGGTGCAACGCCTGCTGGCCAGAGGGCTTCCGGTTGTCCCCCTGGACGACGTGGAAGACATGCTCAAAAAAAACAACGTGACCGAACTGGATATAGCGTCGGTGCGCGCGCTGATGCGCCGGGCAGGAGCGCTTGCCGCTATTTACGGCGTGTACAGCCAGCTTGGCCAGGCCTTCAGCATTGATGCCCGGCTGGTATATGCGGATGCGCAAACCCCCACCGGAACTTTTTTCGTTGAGCAGAGCGCCAACGTAAACCTGCTGATGGCGGTGGAAGAGCTGTCTTCCAGGGTGGCTGCCGTTTTACTTAAAAGCAGCGTCATTTCCCAGGTGGAAGTGCGCGGAACCAATGTGCTTGACCCCAATGTGGTGCTCCTGCGCATTAATACCAAACAGGGCGATGTGGTCGACCCCCGCGCCATAGACGCGGAATTCAAACGCATATGGGATATCGGTTTTTTCAGTGATATAACCGTTGAACTGGAAGAAACCGACGACGGTCTGCGCCTTGTCTACACGGTTACGGAAAAACCCAGGGTTGACGGCGTTACCGTTTCCGGCGCCCACGAAATTTCACAGGCGGATATTTTGTCCACCCTCACCACCAAAGTCGGCGGAATTCTTAACGAAAAAGTCCTTGCTTCCGATTTGCAGCGCATTCAGGAGCTATACCGTAAAGACGGCTATTACCTCGCTGAAACAACTTACAGCATCGAACCGCGCCAGGGAGGGCAGTCCGCCGCCCTGCGCTTTGATATCAAGGAAGGCAACCGGCTGTATATCACGGACGTGCGGTTTGAAGGCGTGGAAAGCCTGTCGCAGGGCGACGTCAAGGACGAACTGGCTCTGACGGAAAGAGGCATACTGTCCTGGGTCACCGGCACGGGGGTGCTCAAGGAGGAACTGATTGAGCGGGATGTTTCGGCCATCGGCAGTTATTATATGAATAACGGTTTTCTGGATGTGGCGGTCGGCCATCCCGATGTTGATTACCAGGAAGACGGCATAGTCATAACGCACAAGATCAGCGAAGGGTCGCGTTACCGTGTGAACAAGGTGAGTTTTGCCGGCGAGGTTCTGGACAGCAACGTCCAGATGGAAAAAGTCATTGCCATGGATGAAGTGGCCGCGAAAAAAGGCTTTTTTGATTTGTCCGTCATGCAGGATGATATCAAAAAGCTTACCGCATACTATGCGGAATATGGGTATGCTTTCGCCGCCGTAAACGCCTTCCCTGAAAAAACCACCGATGACGATGACCGGCCTATGGTGGATCTCACTTACAACATCTCCAAAAAACAGAAAGTGTACGTGCGCAACATTGTGCTTGAAGGCAATTCGCACACCAGGGATAACGTAATCCTGCGCGAAATGCTGATTACCGACGGCTACGCCTTTGACGGAGCGGCTCTCGGGCGAAG
Organism: Deltaproteobacteria bacterium; assembly: GCA_031266055.1. GTDB lineage: Bacteria > Desulfobacterota > Desulfovibrionia > Desulfovibrionales > Desulfovibrionaceae > WRHT01. The sequence goes on along the minus strand of JAISBT010000057.1, from coordinate 11,646 downwards.
CATCCGCAATTTGAACAACCTGGGATTTTTTGAACTTGCGGAATCGGAGCTGATTCCCACGGAAAACCCGGAAGAAGTCGATCTTAAAATAAAGATGCAGGAAAAAGACACCGGCTCCATCATGGTCGGTTTGGGCTACAACACCTATTACGCCTTCGGGGTAACCGGCACCATACAGGAAGCTAACCTGTGGGGCAAAGGCTACAATGTCGCCTTGCAAGCCCTGTTTTCCGGCCGCCGCACGGCCTATGACTTCCGTTTCACCAACCCCAGGGTTAACGACTCGCTTTTCGCTCTGGGCGTGGATTTATATGACTGGGATGATGATTTGTACGATTACGACAAAAAAACCATTGGCGCCGGAGTCAGAGTCGGCCATCCTGTGGGGAGGAACAGCTACATTACCGCCGGGTATCGCATGGAATTCTACCACATGTCCAATTTTGATTCCGATGCTTCTCCGCTGATCACGCAATACGCGGGGGATCGCATGGCCAGCATCGGATCTTTGCGCTTTTCGCGCAGTACGATAAACCGCATGCGCCCATCCAACGGCACTACCTTCATTCTGTCCGCTGATTACGGCGGAGGTTTTCTCAGCGGCGACGACGATTTTGTCAGAGCCAGCGCGGAGTTCGGCATTTACGGGCAGTTGAGGGAAAATCACCTGTTGCACGCGCGCACCAGGGTTGCGGGATTGTTTAATAACGGTTCCGATGAAGTTCCGGTTTATCAGCGTTTCTGGATGGGAGGCATGGAAACCATCCGCGGGTATAGCAGCCGGGACATAGTGCCGCGTGACGCCGCTTCGGGCGACCGCCTCGGCGGTAACCGCATGGCCTTTGTCAATCTGGAATATATATGGTCGTTCAGCCCGGAAGCCGGCCTCAACCTGGTGCCCTTCTTTGACGCGGGCGTGAACATCAACACTGACGCCGAATACAGTTTTTCTGACGAAATCAAAAGATCCTTCGGGCTGGAATTACGCTGGCGCTCCCCCATGGGCGACCTGCGCTTCTGCTATGGCTGGCCGCTGGATGACGGATGGAACGGCCAAAAATTGAGCGGGCGCTTTGAATTTTCCATGGGGCAGTTTTTTTAGGGACTTGCTTTTGGCGAAGAATGAGCCTATATAAAAAAGAAGAGGTCAAAGTGCTGTTAACACCTTGACCCCCGGCGCGGGAGAGTTTCGGGCCTCCCCTCCGGTTATGCGGTTGAACCACATTTCCCGATGGAAAGACCCCCAACGGTGTTGCGACTGTTGGGGGCCGCTTTTTTCCACCGGGAACAACCTCAGCCCATCAATTTCTCAATGAGCTTGCCGACCAGTCGAGAAAGAGCGCCCCACAGGGCCGCTTTTATCGCCAGCCAGAACAAGCGTTTCGCTCGTCTGCTTTTGACGACTGCCTCCTTTACTCCCGACGCCATCCTTGCGGACTCTCGGAGTGGAGGCCCCGTTTTTGTCCCTTGCGGGACATGCGGAACATATCCGTACCCTACACAAAAATCAAGCTGCATATACCGGAAATGACCCATCCATGGGCCGGGCGAGGTCAGAATACATTGCACGAGTTTCTTTGCCTTCGTCGTCGGTTCCAAAAAATTGAAAGCCGTTCTTCCGGTAGAAGCCCGTTGCCTCAGTTTATCCGGCAGGCCACCAGGAATGTTGAAGTGCCTGTTTGGAACCGGCTTTACGGGCTTTTCCGCCGGATGCTGCGCAAAACAGTCAAAGCGGCTTTGTTCGCAGAAGATTTGTATTCTTCCATATCGAAGAACTCGCCTTCTTTGCGCAACTCGTTGATGAAGATCAAGGTGTGGTGCTCGTCATCCAGTGCCGCTATTTCCAGCACGGGTATATAGTAATATATGCCGCGCGCCTCGCGGCGGCTGGTGATTTTTTCTTCAAGTATGCTGAAACGGAGGGGAATGTTGCCGCGCGTGAGATTTTCCGTCGCCTCGATGTTCAATTCGGCGGGGGGCAGGTTCCCTCCCTGAATTTTGATTTTTTGCTTTCTGGAAAGCACAAAATCGTAATAATCGGCCTTTTTTTCTCTCATGCAGATTATAAGCGCAGGTTCGGCATTTTTCCCGGAAGGTAGGGACAGGAGCAATTCCCGGCTGAAATTGGCGCTGTTTTCATCTATATGATTAAAGGCAAAGCCGTCCGGAGAGATGAAACTGTACGCGCCGCAATCTATTCTGGAACTTTGGGCGGCATTGGCCGTGAGGGAACATAAAAAGGACAGTGCTACGAAATATGCCGCAAGTCTGGAAATATATATTCGCATTCGGTCGACCTCAAAGTTATGATGTCAGTGCCGTTGACGCGGTACTAGTACGCTGTAACACTTAAAAGTTCGTATAGAACAGCGTACTGACGCCGGGCGAACAAGCCCGGCGCGCCGCCGAAGGCGGCGGAGCAAAGCAAAAACCACGTTTTTTGCTTTGCGATCTTCACACTTCAAACGCAGCGAAGCGAAGTTTTAAGTGTGACATGGCGCTAATGCTCGGTCTGTGTGGCCAAAGCGTGATTTTCAGCCCCCATGGAGGTAAAAAGAGCGGCCAGGGCGCTCAAATAGTCAGCCTGCGCCCCGGTGAGCGATACTTCCGCCTGGGTCAGGCGGGCCTGGGCGTCCAGAACATCAATAGACGTGCCGACCTGCGACTTGTATCTGGCGGAGGCGACGCGGTAAGCTTCCCGTGCCTGTTCCAACCCTTTGCGTGAAACCAGAATGCGCTTTGCGGCGTTATCCAGCTCCAAAAGGCGCGCTTGTACCTGAAAAGCCACTTCCTGCCTGAGTTCTTCTTCTTCCGCCCGCAGTTTGGCAATGATGTGCGTTTGTTGCTTTACCCCGTAGTAGGTGCGCCCCCATTCAAAAAGGTTCAGGCTGCCGGTGACGGATACGCTCCATTCGGAATAGTCGCGCGGGCGCAAGTCCGAACCGTTGGCCTGCCAGCCGTCCCCTTGCGTGGCCCAGGCGAGCTCGCCCCTGATGTTGGGGTAAAAACCGCTGGCGGAGCTTGTCCTGTCCTGCATGGCCATGGCCACGGATTTTTTGGCCATCACCAGGTCGGGCCGCCGCAGGTAGGCTTGCTCCAGGCATTGCTCCAATGTCGCCACAAAAGGAATAAAGTCCAGATTGCCCACATATTCCGGCTGAGTGTTCAGCGGAATATTCAGCAGCGTGTTCAGGCGCACACGCTGGGTTTCCACCGCATTATTGGCTCTGAGCAGCACGTCTTCAGCTTCAGTCACGTTTACTTCGGCCTGTAAAACGTCCAGGCGCGGCCGAAGACCCACATCGTAGAACGATCCGGTTACTTTGAGCTGTTCGGTGAGACGCCGGTGCGAGTCTGCCGCGCTGCGCACGTCGGCCGAGTATTTGAGGTACAGAAAAAAATTTTGCTGCACGGTCAGGATAAGATCAAGCTTGGCTTTATACAGCGAGGCTTCAGAACTGTCCTGCTGCAGGGCGGCTTTCTGATAGGCGGCCAGCGTCGCAAAGCCGGAGAAGATGTCCTGCGTGAGCGCGACGCGCCAGTTGTACAAATCTTCGTCATCAAGCTGCCTTTGGGTATAGCCGTAACTTGTGCTCAGAGCGGGGCCGAAACTGCCGCGTACCGATTTGCGCCAGTTTTCAGCCGCTTTGACATTTTCTTCGGAAGCTTTGACGGAAAAATTATAGTCCAGCGCGCGCTGCACCGCTTCGAAAAGCGTATACTGATTTTTCAGTGAGGCCGCGTTTTCCTCGGATCCTCGGGAAGCGGTTGTGGCGGAAACGGGCTTGGGAGCGGCCGGTTCGGCAAGGTTCGCCACGCTCAGCATGGCTGCGCAGAAGATGGAGGCGGCAAAAAGTTTCAGCATAAGCGGTTGGCCCGAATAGATTCAAGTTACTGTGATCTTCACACTTCAAACGGAGTGAAGTGAAGTTTCAAGTGTGGCATAATACTGGTTATGGCCGGCTTCGCCTGACATGGCAGAAAAAACATTAAATGTAAAGCTTGTGAAAAGGCCGTTGCTTTAAGCCTGGTTATGTTTTAATCTGTTCACCAGTAAACATTAAAAAATCTGGAACGGGAAATGGAAATACTTTTGATGCTGATCAAAGCCACCCCTGTAGTCAAGGCGGTATTGGCCCTGCTGCTGGTCATGTCTCTGGTCAGTTGGTCTTTGATACTGTACAAATTTTTTTCACTGGGGGCGGCCCTGCGTAAAAGCGTCCGCAGTCTGGAACAATTCCACAAGGCGAAAGATCTGGCCGCTGCCGTCGCCAACTTGAATCTTATGCCTACTTCGCCGGTATATTATATTGCGGAACAGGGGATAAACGAATTCAACCGCCTCAAGGACAACCGCAACAGCGCCGAAATTATTTACAATAACGTAAGCCGTTCCCTGGAGCAGGGCGTCGGAGACGTGCTGGCCGGTCTTGGCGGCTCCCTTTCTTTTCTGGCCACCTGTTCCAATGCGGCGCCCTTTATCGGGCTTTTCGGAACAGTCTGGGGCATCATGAATTCTTTTCACAATATAGGCGAGGCAGGCAAAGCTTCGCTCGCCACCGTGGCTCCCGGCATTTCCGAAGCCCTGATTGCCACCGCCATTGGCCTGTTTGTGGCCATACCGGCTACCGTGGCCTATAACACTTTTCTGAACCGTATAAACAGAATAGAAACCGAGCTGACAAACTTCAGTCGGGCTTTTATCAACCGGGTGCAAAGCGAAGTTGATGCCGCGTACGCCAATATGCGAGCCAAGGCGTAACATCGAGGAAATGTTGATGAATTCATGGCGGAAGAAAGGTTTTGCGGCGGAAATCAATGTTACGCCTTTTGTGGATGTGATGCTGGTGCTGCTGATTATTTTTATGGTCACCGCGCCCATGCTTACCGAGGGCCTGGAGGTCAACCTGCCGGTGACCAAAGAGGCGCAGTCGCTGCCTGCGAAAGCGGAAAATCTGGTTTTAAGCATTGCCAGGGATGGGCGGATGTTTTTGGGCCAGACCGAGGTCAGTATGCAGGATCTGGATATTGTTCTGCGGCGCGGGGTAACGGCTCAGCGTAAACAGTTGTTTCTGCAGGCGGATCGGGAAGTGCCTTACGGGCTGGTGGTGGAAGTGATGGGGCAGGCCAGGGCTGCCGGTATCGACAATGTCGGCATCGTGGCCCAAAGGCCGGAGGAAGCCGGGAAATAGAGCATTTTAACATTGAAAACGTTGAAACGCTCTGCAAGGATTTGCCTGCAAATCCTTGCCGCGAGATTGTCGCAAGGCGAACTTGCTTCGCCGTTAAGCGACAATCTCAAGAAAGCGGCAAGCCGCTTAACGGCTACCGCGCTTCAGCCGTTGCGACGAAGGAAGCTACGGATGAATACAGCAGCGATGTTTCGCCGTCAAGCGCCGGAGGGAGCGTCTCAAAATTAAACTGGGCTGGGTATTGCAAGTGCGTGGCGACAGGTTCAAATCCGCGAGTCTTGAAGGCTCCATGCTGCTGAGCTTCTTGGCGGCGCTTTGCCTGCATGCGCTTATTGCGGCGCTTGCCGTATACTGGCCTGTAAACAGCAGGTACAAGCCCAATTTGAATTTGCCCGTATTAAACCTCAGCCAAATGACTATCGGCGGAAAAGCGCCCCCGGTAAAATCCGACCCGGAGCCGACGGAAACCGCCGCGTTGCCGCCGGTTGCGCCTACCCCGCCCGCAACGCAGGAGGATAACCCGGCGCTTGTTCCGAAAATGGAATCCTTGGGCCAGACGGAACAACAAGAGGCTTTGCGGACGGAAGCGCCCGTTGAAGCGGTTGCGCCGGAAAAACCGGCGGATCCGCCCAAGCCTGCGGATAAGCCGAAACCTGCGGACAGACCAGGTGCTGAAGTCAAGCCCAGACCCGCGGCCAAACCCGGCCCGGAGGAAATTTTGCGCCGTGAGCTTGAGCAGGCCAGGCTGCTTGCCGCCATAGAGAGCGCCAGAGCGGAAAGCGCCGTGGAGGACGACAAGCGGAACGCCACTGCGCAAGGAAGCAGCTACAGCGAATTTTTGGGCGATGGGGTCGGGGTTCTTGCCGGTTACCGGGAATCTGTAATTTCACGGATAAAGCCGCATTTCATAACCAGGCCCCGGGCGGATGGAAAAGTGTTTGAAATGCGCGTTATTCTTGATATAGCCGAAAACGGCACGGTAACCAGGGTTACGGTGGTAAGCCCCTCCGAAGACAGCACCTTTGACCAAAATGTCATGCGCGCGATAAATGACGCCGGAGCTATGGAGCCTCCGCCGAGTTCCGCCGATCAGAGGGTGCCGCTTATTTTCACTTCCGATATGTATATCGGCTGAATGGTGAGTTATATGAATAAAGATAAAGCAATCCGGCAGCGGGCGGTTTTTGGCGCGGGGCGGAGTTTTTCCCGGCCAGCCGGCCGGTTTGTCCTGCCTCTGCTCGCGGCCTGGGTCTTGATCCTGCTTTCTTTTTCCGCGGTTTTTGCCGCGCAGCCGGAAAATTCCCCGCAGCCGGAGTATGTCCCGCAGGGCGCGGGTCTGCAACCGTCCCTGAACCAGCGGTTTTTGGCGCCGGTCGGGCCGGCGGCTTATCAGGTGCAGACGGTCATGGCCGAACCTCTGGGCGAAAGCCTGTACAAGCGTGAATTGCATGCCTCGGTGGAGCATAATCTTTCCTACCTGCCGTTTATGCAGGTTGTGGATCCACGCGCAGTGCCCGGCGGAACGCTTCTTGGTTCGGCTCTTGGAGAAGAAATCGACTTTGAGCGTTTCCGCATCAGCCGTACGGATAACCTGCTCACCGCGCGTTGGGTGGACGAGCATAAGGTTGAAATGCGGGTGTATGAGGTGCTGGAAGGCAAATTCATTTTCGGCGCAGGGTTTGAGGTGCCGGATGCCGCGGCGGTGAGCGGCGTGGCGGATGAATTTTGCGCGCAGTACATGGAAGCCTTGATCGGGCGGGGTGATTTTTTCCGATCCATGCTGGCCTGCAGCAAAAGCGGCGGGCCGAGGAAAAGCGACATCTGGGTGGTCAAACCCACCGGCGGGGATTTGCGGCAAATCACCAATATTCCCGGCCATGCCATTTCGCCCACCTGGTCGCACGACGGGCGGTTTATTGTGTTCGGGCATATTGACGAGCGTTCCCATGCGCTGGGAGTGTGGGACGCCTTTACAAACAACCTGCAACGCCTGCGTTTTCCGGGAAATACCGTAATCGGCCCCTGTTTTATGCCGGACAACAAGGTGGCGGTCAGCCTGAGCGATGGGCGCAACCCCAGCATCTTTCTGCTGGATCGGGACTTTAAAAAAGAAAAGACTCTGGTTTCCAGTTGGGCTATTGATGTCTCCCCTTCTGTGGACGCGAGCGGCGAGCGTATGGTGTACACCTCCAGCCGCCTGGGCAATCCGCATATTTTTATGACCAATCTGAAAACCGGAGAAACGGTTAAAGTGTCCAATGAGGGCAAGTATAATACCGACCCGTGCATCAGCCCGGACGGCACTTTGGTGGTTTTTGCCCGTCAGATGGGCGAAGGGCACCGCATTTTCGCGCATGACTTGCGCACCGGACAGGAACAGCAGATAAGTTTCGGCCCCGGAAGCGACGAACAACCGGAATTCGCCCCGGACAGTTATTTTATTGCCTTCACTTCCACCCGTGCGGGGAGCAAAAAAATATACCTTACTACCAGACACGGGGGCGAGGCCAAACCGGTTAATACCGGAGCGGGCGAGGCGGCGTTTCCGGCCTGGGGCGCGCGCAGGCGGTAGCGCATATTGCGCCGGCGTTTATGTTTTTCGGGGATCTTGCCGGTTGTTCAGGTTTGTTGCCGCGGGCTTGACAAAACCCGGCATAACTATAAAATTGTAAATATCGGGCATGGATAACGGATTTTCTTTTTAGAGCGGTTCGACATTTTCAACGTCAAATTGCTTTAAGGGAACGCCTCAAAATTAAACTGCTTCAGGAGGGTATAATGAATAAAGTATTTCGCGGTTTTTTGCTTACGCTTCTCGTGTCCGGGTTGCTGGCGCTTGCCGGGTGCGGCGGTGGGGAACAGGTAAAGCCGCAGCCGACGCCGGGCGGGGATGCCGGCGGTTCCGTCATAACGCATGACCAGGCCGTTGCCTTGCTTAAAAATAATCCCATTTATTTCGCTTTTGACCGGTATGATCTGGACAGCGCCGCCCGGGCCGATTTGCAGGCCAAGGCCGACTTGCTGAATAAATATACGGATATAAAAGTACAAATTTCCGGGCATTGCGACAGCCGCGGCACGGATGAATACAACCTGGCTCTGGGCGAGCGCCGGGCCAGGGCCGCTTACGATTATCTGCTGATGCTCGGCGTAAAACCCGCCCAGCTTTCCACGCATAGTTACGGGAAAATGTACCCGGCGGTTCAAGGCAACACCGAAGCGGCCTGGAATAAAAACCGCCGTGACGAGTTTAATGTAGGGTACTGATTGCATGGCCGGCCATCTTGACGGAGGGCGCTTGTCCCGGTGTGCCGCTTGCGCGGCGCGCCGGATTTTTCCGGTTTTGTTCTCTGTTTTGTGTATATTCGTTGCGGGTTGCGGCAACTCCTACCAGGTTCCCGGCAGCGAGCAGCGTATTCCCGTGACCCCCAAAGCCAGGGCAAACGCTGAAGCCGGGGCGGCGGAAGGTATAAAGAATTCCTTTGATCCGGGGAATGCTGCTGGTCTGGAGGGTTGGAGTCTTGAGGAAAAACAGGCGGCCACCTTTATTTATTCAGCCCCGATTTTCTTTTATACCGACAGCGCCGCTCTGACGGAGCAGGCCAAGCAGGTGCTTGGGCAGAAGGCGGAAAAAATAAAGGCTTTCCCCGCATTCAAGGTTATTATTGCGGGGCATTGCGACGAGCGCGGCACGGACGCCTATAATTACGCTCTTGGCGGCAGAAGAGCCAAAGCCGCTTTAGATTACCTTGTCGGGCTGGGCGTGCCCCGCGCCCAGCTTGACAGCGTCAGTTACGGCAAAAGCAGCCCGCAAGCTTCCGGACGGGACGAAGCGGGAATGAGCCGGAACCGACGCGATGATTTTCACGTAAGCAAAAGATAACTCCGCCCGATTCCAATTCTGAAGCAAGCCGTTTCCCGGCTTTTTCAGCAACAGCCATGCCAAGCCGCTGTGGAAAGCGGCCTGGCATGGGCATGTCCGTTTATTGCTTCACGCCTTGGCCGCAGTCAGCAAGTCCTTGATCCGGTCGGTTTTTTCCCAGGTAAATTCCGGTTCTTCACGTCCAAAATGCCCGTAGCAAGTCGTTTTCAGGTATATGGGCCGCTTCAGATCCAGCTGCTTGATAATAAAATACGGGCGCAGGTCAAAAACTTCTTTTACTATGCGGGTCAGCGTTTCATCGCTTATTTCAGAACTGCCCAGCGAAGAGCAGAGTACAGACACCGGTTTGGCCACGCCAATGCAGTAGGCGATTTGCACTTCGCATTTGGGGGCAAGCCCGGCGGCGACGATGTTTTTGGCAATATAGCGGCCCATGTAGGCGGCGGAACGATCCACTTTTGAGGGGTCTTTACCCGAAAAAGCGCCGCCGCCGTGGTGTCCCATCCCGCCGTAAGTATCCTGAATAATTTTGCGCCCGGTCAGTCCGCAGTCGCCCATGGGGCCGCCGATGACAAAGCGTCCGGTGGTGTTGATGAGTATTTCGCATTTTTCAGGGTCGAAGAGGTCGGCCGGGAGAGTGGGAATAATGACTTTTTTTGTAAGATCGTCCACGATCTGTTCCTGCGGGATGCCCTCGGCATGTTGGCTGGAAACAACCACGTTATTGACCCGCACAGGTTTGCCGTCAACATATTCAAAAGAAATCTGGGTTTTTCCGTCCGGGCGCAGATAAGGAACGGTTCCGTTTTTGCGAACTTGGGTGAGGGCCTGGGAAAGCCGGTGCGCCCAATAAATCGGCGCGGGCATCAGCGTGGGGGTTTCGTTGCAGGCAAAGCCGAACATCATGCCCTGGTCGCCGGCGCCTTGGTCTTCATCTTTTATGCGGGTAACGCCCTGGGCGATATCCGGGGACTGTTTGTCAATGGACGAAATAACCGCGCAGGTTTTTGCGTCAAAGCCCATGTCGGAACTGGTATAACCGATATTCCGGATGGTGCCGCGCACAATTTCCGGCAAGTCGGCATAGGCGCTGGTGGTAATTTCACCGGCAATGAAGGCCATGCCGGTGGTGACTATGGTTTCGCAGGCCACATGCGCTTCCGGATCCGCGTCGATAAGGCAATCCAGCACGGCATCGGATATCTGGTCGGCGATTTTGTCAGGGTGTCCTTCCGTAACTGATTCCGAGGTAAAAAAGTATTTTTCTTGTTTGCGGGTCATCATGGCTCCTATAGTGGTTATTTGCCTGAAAGCGGGTTGTCGGCACGTTTAACCCGACAGACTTCCGAGGATATATCAATATATCCGTATATATTGGTTTCAAGTTTCTTACTATGCAAAAGAATTTATGTCCAGTACAATAGCATATATGAAAGCCTATCATCAGGGACAACTGGATTTTTTTTGCGGTCTGTACGCTTTTATCAACTGCCTCAAGCTGATCGGCGTTTTGAACCTTGAAGCCGCGCGGCAGATTTTCGCGCAAGCTCTGCGGGAAATTTCCGCTCATCCGACCCCCTGGCAGGCTCTGCTGGATAATGATTCCGATTATTACTGGCTGATGCGTTACCTGTTCGGGCGTTTTGGGCGTGAGCCGGGAGCGGCTTTTAACCTCGGGCAATTGCCCCTGGCGCCCCTGGCGCTCATGGACGGCAGAGAGCGCCGGACGGAGCGGCAGGCCCCGTTCAGGACATATGGAATTGCGGAGGCGGAAATGCGCGCCCGGCTGGATCTTAAGCGCGCGGAAGAAATAAAGTTGGATGAACTGGGGCGCGAACACATGTATCTGCGTCCGTTGCGAAGCGCGGAGCGTACTGAGCGTGAAAAAAACTGGAGCATGGACGGGCTTTGGCCGCTTTTGCAAAACTGGCTGCCTGCGGGCGATTTATTCAATAAATTCACCGGGGACGGGGAACAGCGGAATGGGCTGATCTTGCGTTTTCACCGGTATTTGTATCCCGGGCAGCCTCCGGTTGTCTCGCACTGGACAAGCGGCCTGGAGTTCAAAGGCGATACCCTGCATCTTTTTGACTGTACTGTGGATAGTGCGGCTGTACACCGCCTCGTGCCGCGCGAATGCGTACTCAGCGCGAGCGCTTTGACTTCGGAGCGCCTGATCCGCATAGAACCGGAATCCATTTATTTTCTTGAACGGATTTAGGGATACACTGATTAATTGGGGCTCCGCCCCAACCCCCGCCGGGGGAAATGATTTCCCCCGAACCCCCTCATTATATCTCATTGAAATAAAAATGAGAGTGCAGGAGGAATCATTTCCCTGCCGGGGAGTCTGCGGGGGCAAACCCCACTCAAGGAAATAAATCAGCGTTTCCTTAGAGCGTTTCAACATTTTCAACATTTTCAATGTTAAAACGCTTTATGGCATTTTACGCTTGAGATTGTCGCTTAACGGCGAAGCAAGTTCGCCTTGCGACAATCTCGCGGCAAGGATTTGCAGGCAACTCCTTGCAGAGCGTTACCACATTTTCATTGTTGAAACGCTCTAATGGA
>JAISBT010000168.1 GCA_031266055.1 Deltaproteobacteria bacterium | reverse complement strand
GCCTGCAAATCCTTGCTTCAGCCGTTGCTGCACAGCAGCTTACGGATGAAGACAGCAATTGGTTACACAAAGCGCGAAGCTTCGATCCGCTGTCGCTATCCGTAAGCCGGAAAGAACGGTTAACGGCTACCGCGCCGCGAGATTGTCGCGAGGTGAACTTGCTTCAGCCGTTGCTGCGCAGCAGCTTACGGATGAAGACAGCAGCGATGCTTCGCCGTTAAGCGACAATCTCAAGCGTAAAATGCCATAGAGCATACCCCTCACAGCATATTGGACGGGTCAATGTCCAGGCTGATCCGCATCTGCGCGGATCCGGAAAAACCTTTCAACATGCCGTAGTAAACCCCGCGTATAGCCTGCCAGTCCAAGCCTTTCAAAAGGCACTGAAAACGCAGGTTCCTGTCTTTCATCCGTATAGGGGCGGGGGCCGGGCCAAGCACAGCGACCCCCAAAGCCCTCCCCAGGTTCAGCAGTTTACGGCTGAGTTCCGCCAGAAGCTTGGGGCCTTCGGCGAAACTTTGCGCAAAGTCGAAGCGCGCCAGGGCAAGATGCACAAAAGGCGGATAATTATGCCTCCGGCGCAAAGCCAGTTCATATTGGTAAAACCCTTCATAGTCGCTGTTTTTTACATATTCCCAACAATAATGCCGTATATCGCGCGTCTGGATGATAACTTTTCCGGGCCGCCCGCCCCTGCCGGCACGGCCGGAAGTCTGGAGTAAAAGCTGAAAAGTGCGTTCAGCGGCATTATAATCCGGCATGGACAGGCCCAAATCGCCGTCCGCCACTACCGCCAGGGTTACCCGCGGAAAATGATGCCCCTTGGAAAGCATCTGCGTGCCTACAAGCACATCCGCCTCGCCCCGCTCAAAAGCCTGCAGGATGCTTTCCATACTGCCCGCCCTGCCGGTGCTGTCGCGATCCAGCCGTAAAACGCGGCTGCCCGCCGGCAACAGACCGGGCAAAACTTCTTCCAGTTTTTCCGTGCCTTCGCCCAAAGGCAGAAAATGTACGGATTTGCAGACCGGGCAAGGCGAAGGAAACGGGGCGGCATAGCCGCAATAATGGCAAAGCAGTTTTTGGCGTTTTTTATGGTAAGTCAGGGTTATTTCACAGTTGGGGCAACGCGCCGATGTTCCGCAATCCAAACAGTACATGGCGGGGGAATAGCCTCGGCGGTTAAGCAGAATAACCGCCTGCTCGCCCCGGCTTAAACTGCTCTGCAAAGCCTCTTTGCTCACTTCCGTGAGCAGGCCGGAAATGCCGCCGTTTTTCCCGCCAAGCATGGGCGCAAGCACAATTTCCGGCAACGCGCCGCCGCATACGCGGTTGTTCAGACGGAGCATGCGTATGCGCCCCTGCTCCACAGCGTAAAAAGTTTTCACATCCGGGGTAGCCGAACCTAAAACCAGCACGGCATCGGCTTTTACAGCCTTGTACCAGGCCAGATCTTTGGCCTGGTAGTAAAATCTGTCTTCCTGCTTGAAAGAACTGTCATGCTCTTCATCCAGAATAATCGCTCCCAGATTGTTCATCTGCAAAAAAAGCGCTGACCTGGTGCCTACCACCAGGCTGGGTTTACGCGACAGGGCCAGTTCCCTGAAGCAGTTTTCCCGCGCGGCTTGCGGCTGATACCCATGAAAAAGATACAGGGGCAGGCCCGGAAAACGCCGGGCAATATCCCGGCGTAACTTTAAAGCCAGGCCGACTTCCGGGGCCAGCAACAGAACGGAGCGGCCGCCCAGCAGCACCCGGGCGCAAAACTCCAGATATACCGCCGTCTTGCCGCTGCCGGTCACGCCGTATAACAAGCGGCTGGCGAACTTGCCCGCGCGCAGAACCTGCGTAAGATCGCTCAGCGCCCCGGTCTGTTCCTCGTTCAGACTGAAAGAAAGAGCTCCGGAGAGTACAGGCCCATATTGCGTGAGCCAATCCGACCCTCCGCCGCTTACGCGGGGTTTTTCCGCGACCGCCGCCCGCAGCTCCAGCAAGCCCTTACGCACAAGCTGTTTAAGCACGGGAGCCTGTTCCCGGCCCAAGCGGCGCTCAATCTGCCTCCTGGTCATTTGCGAACCGCCGCCCGGACTTGCAAACAGATCCAGCAGCCGCAGCTGTTTAACCGCGTTAGGCCGGACAGGCCAGGGCGGAGCGGCCTTGAGAAGATATAATTCATCATCAGCGGAATCTTTTGCCTTGAACAGTTTCCCCAGACCCTGCCCCCACAGCCGCGCAAGTTCAGCGCGCTTCTCTTCGCCCAAAGCCCCCAGTTGGCGCAGGTCAAAATCCGCAGCCGTCAGCTCCGCCTGTCCGGAAAGGCAAAAAAAACGCACGCGTAAGCCCTGCTTGAGCATACGTAACCCGGCCGGGAGCATTCCGTAAAGCACGCGCCCTTCCGGCTGGGCCTGGCGCAAGGCGAATTGCCGCGCAAAATCGAGATAATTTTCAGAAAGCAGCGGTTGATGCTCCAGGGGCCAGACAATTTCTTTAAGCACAAAAGCCGGTTTGTCCGGCAGAGAACGAGCCGCGCCCGCAACCCGCAAAAGCACGGCCAGGCGCAGGCCGCGTCCCAGGGGAACCGCAAGGCGCAAACCGGCTTTCCAGAAATCTTCCGGGAAGCCCGAGGGTATTTTGTAGCTTAAAACGCTGAAAGGCGGGCTGAGCAAGGCGGCTTCGGCCAGCGGTGCAGCCTGGTCTTGCCCCCGGCTATCCGCGGAGTCAGTGGAATCTTGCATGGATGCTACACATCGCGCTTATTGCCCCAGGGCTTGAACACGGCAAGAAGCACCGCCGAAAACAGCAGGCCGAGCTGCGCCGCTCCGCCCCAAAAATGGGCGTTCCTCGCCATGTTGAAAGCCGGAGTGAAAAAAGCCGCCAGCCCAATCTGCTGGCTTTGGGCCAGCATAATTGTTTCCCAGCGGCCGAGCAAAAAAATTCCGTTGCCCAAAGCCAGCACGGTTATAACCCACTTGCCGCTCACCCAGTTGTGCTTGAAAAAGCCCCAGGGCGTGAACAGGGCATAGAGCAGGCCGGTAACGAGGCAGCCATACGCCCCGCAAGCCGCCACCATTCCCATATTCACCACCCTGGTGGAAAGGCTGATGCCGTAAAGCATAGGCCCGATAAAGGCGGCGTCACCGAGACGGTTCAGGAACAGCATGGCCACGGTGCCGCCAAGCCAACAGCCGGCGCAACAAAAATGCAGAACCTTGAGGAAGCCCGCGCCTGTTTTTCCAAGCCGCGCTTTGCCGGACATCAGTGCGCTCCTTCGGATAAAATACGCACCTCGGCCAAGTGTTCAAGACCTTCGGAAAGACCCAGAACTTCCATTGCGTCCGCGCCCCATACGCACAGTCCGTGTCCTTCCATCCATATGGATTGCCGGATTTTGCTCTCCGCGGCCACAGCCCGCGCAAGTTCCCCGCCGCCCGGGGGCAGAACCCCGACTGAGGCGCAAAAATAACGTCCGCCGCCATATTCCACCACGGGCATGTTCAGGCGTTCCTGCATCGGCAGGCCGGGTAAACGCAAAGAAAGAGCGAGCAGTTTCGGCGGATGCGTATGCAGAATGACTCCGGCTTCCGGTTGGGAACGATATATTTCCAAATGCAGCGCGGCCTCGCTGGACGGACGTTTGCCCTCAAGCAACTCCCCGCTTCCCAGGTCAAGAACGGCGAGGTCTTCCGGATGCAAAGCCCCTTTGAACGCGCCTCTGCCGGTGACGATGCAGAAATTGCCCCGGCGCAGGCTGGCGTTGCCGTTAAACCCGCTCATCAGCCCGAAAGTATGCGCCCTGGCGCAAAGGTTGACCAGCTTCTTTTTCAGGCCGGCCAAATCTTCGCCCAGACCCTGCTCCGGCAAAGAATCGTATTTGATATCCAGAACCGGAGTGCCGTCCAGCGCCTCCAGGGAATTCACCCATACCAGCGCAGCCTCGGCCTGCTTTTCAATCTTCAGGATAACCGCGCGATGTATGCCCACAGGGTTGGGCCTGTTCGCGCCGCAACCGGCAAAAACGCCCCTTGCGCCAGTCTGCGCGGAAAGAGCCGGAGTGCCCGGCTCGTGCAAAAGAGCCGGAGTGCCCGGCTCGCGCAAAAGAGCCGGAGTGCCCGGCTCGCGCGAAAGAGCCGGGGTGCCCGGCTCGCGCAAAAGAGCCGGGGTGCCCGGATCACGCAAACGGTTACGCGCGGCCAGATGCAGCCAGGTAACCACCGTAATCGTCAACCCCGGACGCAAGCCGTCCAGAGCGGCGACAAAATCCGGAAGAATTTCCAGTACCGCTTCAGGAGCCCGCCCGCTCCAGGCCGGGCAGTCTTCCAGTTTATCCAGAGACGAACGCACCCAGCCCACAGCGGAAACACTGATCCGCGAAACAGCGGCGCTTTCGGTTTTTCCGCCGCCGGAAGAAACATCCAGGGTTTCCAGCAGAGAATCAAAATTTGTGCCGTAATCCTCCCGCCCCGTACCGGCAAATCCGCCCGGGCGGCTCCCGGAGACAGCGTATGGGGCGGATTGTCCGGAATGCGCAGACGGGTATTTCAAACCTTTATCAGACATGAATGACCTCTTTTCTTGTACCATGTCACACTTATAGCCTTTTACGCTTGAGATTGTCGCTTAACGGCGAAGCATCGCCGCTGTCTTCATCCGTAAGCTGCTGCGCAGCAACGGCTGAAGCAAGGATTTGCAGGCAAATCCCTGCAGAGCGCTTTATACATTTTCAATGTTAAAACGCTCTAAACCTCAAAATGATCAAAGCCGGTTCCGGGCAATATATCAGCAAGGCGTATCCCCTGCCAGCGTATACCCTCCCTTTCCGTCACCAGACCCAAAATTTGCAATGCCGGCGCGCCTCCGCGCTCCGCCAGGGTTTTGCGCAAAAAATCCATTTTTTCCGGCGCGCAGGCGCAAAGCAAAGCATATTCATCTCCGCCGGAAAGAGCCATGCCCAGAGCCTTTTGTTCCAGGCCCGCGTGGTAGGCCGTAAGCTCCGGGTGCAGGTTTTCCACGGTAAAGGTAAGTCCGGCGCCAAGACTCGCCGCCGTCCGGCAGTTTTCAGGCGCAAAAACAGCGCCCGCGGCCAGTTGCTGTTGAAATCCTCCCAGGAGGCGCGGCAAATCCCGGCGCAAACCGTCAGAAAGATCCATGGCTTTGAGCGGAGCCGGCCGGCCGGCCCAGCCAGGTTCCAATAACAGGGAAGACATGGCCTGCCCGGCGGACAGCATAGGTTTCGGGGAAAGCAAAGCCGCGCAGGCTTCAGGATAATCCTTTATGGCCGCCCGTCCGTATTTTTCCAGCACCTCCAGACCCAGAGCGGCCAGACCAAGGCTGCAGGCGTCCCACGGATTTTGCGGGCCGAGCAGAAACAAAACGTCTCCCTCCTGCGCCCCCCGCCGCAGAAATGCTCCCGGCGCCTCCGGCCCGGAAACACCCGCCCTGCTCCCGCCCCAAACGGTTATACAAAGCCCCAGAGAAGCGCCGGCCGAAATATCCCCTCCCACAAGCGGAAGGTCGCATTCCCGCGCCAGAGCCGCCATGCCTTTGAACATGGCTGCCAGCCATGCGGAATCCAAGGCGGGCGGACAAATCAGATTCAGGGAAAAACCCGAGGGGTAGGCTCCGGCTGCGGCCAAATCGCTCAAATTCACGGCCAGAGCCTTGTATCCGACTTCTTCCGCCGTAAAATAGCTGCGCCGGAAGTGAATATGCTCCAAAAACAAATCGCTGGAAACCGCCAGGGGAGAGGCGGAAAAAAACTCCGCGCAATCATCGCCGCGACCGAGAATAAGACCGGGGTGGCGTCTGGGGAACTCGGCATCAAGCAGACTCAAAATTTGATCTTCCGAATTTACTTTGGGCATTTATTCATCCAGCGCCAGAAACGAACCCATAATCACTTTAAGCCCGATTCCGTTAAAGTTCACCTGGTATTTATCCGGCGGGATAAACTTGATGATCTTGCCCTGGCCGAATATTTTATGCCTGCAATACCCGCTCCTGCCCTCCAGGTTGTCCTCCAGGTTGTCCTCCGCAACGCGGCGGACACGGCTTTCCCGCCTTACCCATCCGCCGGCGAGAGATTCCCGCAATTCCACGTATAAATCAGCGTCAAGCTCGCGGACAAAGGGGCTCGGCTCAGCGGCAATGTTGCCGCCGCGGCCGCGATCATACAACGAAACGGGCACGCAAAGCCCCAGGTAGCTTTTGGCTCTGGTGCAAGCTACATACATCAGGCGGCGTTCTTCTTCGTAGTCTTCCGCGCGCAGCATGGCATGGCGCGAAGGAAAGCGTTCATTGACCAAATCCAGAACGAACACCGCGCCCCATTCCAAGCCCTTGGCCGAGTGAATGGTGGACAGAGTGACCGTATCGCGCGGGTCTTCTTTGGCCAGCGGATCATTCAAGGACAAATCCGCAAGAAATAAATCCAGGTGGCTGTACGAAGCCGCAATCTGCTCAAGCTCCGCCAGCTCTTGCTCGCGTTTGGGGTAATTATCCGGGTAATTGTCCCGCAAAAACGGCTTATAATACTCCACGGTTTTTTCCATAAGCGCAACCGGCGATAACCCTGAAGCGCGCTGCGCATCCAAAAACTCCAAATGCTCCCGCAGCTCCGGAAATTTCACGCAGGCTTTGTCTATGCTCTTGCGATCGTCCCCCTGCAAGGCCTGGTGCAGCTTATGCGCCGTTTTTACGCCTATGCCGCGCACCAGAGCCGTAACTCTCAGAAAAGCCGTGAAATCCAGCGGGTTTACCATCAACCGCACAAAACTGAGGGCATCTTTGACATGCGCGGCGTCGCTGTAGCGTATACCGCCATATTTACGGAAGCGCACATCCCGTTTGGCGAGCTGCACCTCCACCTGGTAGGACTGATACCCGGCCCTGAACAGCACGGCTATTTCGCGCGGCGGACAGGTTTTTAACAGCTCGACAATTTTTTCAGCCACCACTCTGCCCTGGCTTAAATCGGAAAGGGGCCGCAAAAGCTCGGGTTTTTCCCCGCCGGGCCGCGTGGTGTACAGCCGTTTTTTAAAGCCCTGCCCGGAATGATCCAGCAAAGAATTATCCAAATCAAGCACCGGTTGGGTGGAACGGTAGTTTTCCTCCAGCCGGATAATCCTGGCGCGGGGGTAAACTTCGGGAAACTTCAAAATATTATGGATATTGGCGCCGCGAAAAGCGTAAATGGACTGCGCGTCATCGCCCACAACCATGATATTGCCGGCTCCCGGCGCCGCGTATTTGGAGACGGCTCCTTCAGGCTCGCCGTCTTCGACGTACCCGCCGGCAATAAGCGCGGTAATTCTGGCCTGCACCAGGTTGGTATCCTGAAATTCGTCCACCATAAGGTAACGGTATTTGCGCCGGCAATAATTCAGGGCGTCCAGATTGAAACGCAGGAGCTTTTCAAACTCGAACAAAAGGTCGTCATAATCCAGCAAAAGACGCTCTTTCTTGATTCTGGCATAAAGCTCGCCCATTTGCCCGATCCTTTCCGCATGGGGCAAGAGATGCGCGGATTCACGCCGCAAAATGTCTTCCAGCGGCCGCTCGCAATTGCGGCTTTTGCTCAAAAGCGACATCACGGCCTGATTGCGCGGGAACGAGCGATCACTGTGCCCTGCGTCAAAAAACTCCCTGCACTGCTGCAAAATATCCAGGCTATCGCCGGTATCCATCACTATGGCGCCTTTTTCATAGCCTACGGGCTTGAAAATGCGCAGCACGGAATAGGCAAAGGAATGAAAGGTTCCTCCCTGCACCGCTTCCAGAGAAAAGTCAGCGGACGCCTCCGGGGCGTTTTGCGAAACAAGCACTCTTCTGGCCCGCTCCAGCATCCGTTCGGCGGCTTTGCGGGTAAAGGTAAGCAATAGAATGGAGGTAGCCGGAATGCCCTGCCGCACCATGTTGGCCAGGCGGTAAACTATGGTGCGGGTTTTTCCGCTCCCCGCGCCGGCAATGACCAGCACCGGCCCGTCGAGAATGCTCACGGCCTCATACTGGGCTGGGTTAAGCTCGCTTCGCAGATCCACTATCGTTTCTTGCCTTCAGCCCAGTCCAGCAGTTCTTGCGCTTCCGGGTTAGACGGGTCGAGGCGTTTGGCAGTCATGGCCGTTTCAAAAGCTTTGTCCCGTTTGTTCCACTGCCGGTACATTTTGGCCAGATTAAGCACCGTAAGCGGGTGCTGCCCAAACTGTTTGAGCGCCTTGATATACAAAAGTTCGGCTTTTTCGTATTCACGCAGCTCCGTATAGCTTTTGATCAACAAACTGTACGCCTTATGATCCTTGGGGAATTTTTCCAGGGCCTCTTCGAGCAGTTCCGCCGATTCAAACAGGCAATTGCTGTTAATCAGGGCTTCGCCGATCCGGGTCAGCACTCCTTCTTCATCGCCGAATTCCTCGCCCATACGGCGCAGGATGCTCTTGCCTTTGGGCGTCTGGCCTTCGGCAAGGCACCGGGTGCCTTTTTCCCACATGGAATCCCGGCGCATCTCACTGGTATCGCCTTCGATCATGGAAATTTCATCTTCCTGATCCTTCAATACTTTGTGGATGACGCGCAGGGTGCCGGCAAGCTTGCTTTCCTGCCCGGCAACATAAACAATGGAGGGAGCGGCGCCCTTGCTGAGCGTTTTTAAAAAAGCGGAAATGGTGGGATGTTTGCTGAGTTCATCCACACACTCGGCCAGATGGATTTCCGTTTCATAGCGGGCTTTACCCACAACTTTTTTAGGATCAAATATTTCAGCGGCTATGGCCAGCGTTTCCAAAGCGCGCAAAACGTCGTTGCGGCGCAGATAGCCCCGCGCTCTGGCGATGTTTTGCGTAACCATGGCGGGCGCATTAAACAAACTGCTGTTCGACATATACAACCCCGACGAAAAGGCGAAGCGATCTTCACGCTTCAAACGTAACGAAGCATGCCATGCTGAAAAAAGCCGGAACCGACTTTTTCAGCATGGACTACAAATTTCCGCATGGAAATCTGAACATCAGCCGTCCGGCTGATGTCGCCGCGAAGCGGCGGGAGTCAACCGAAAACCACATTTTTCGGTTGGCGATCCTCCGCAGGGAAAAGTTTACTTTTCAATGCGGATATCAGTAATTGATTATTTCCAATGCGTTTCCACCAAATCCCGCTGTTCTTCCAGTTCCCGGATAACCGCGGAAGGCGTCCAAAAATCTATTTTACGCCCGTCCATCCAGCGCCTGCGCACCAAAGAAGCGTTGATGTCCAAACGCGGCAGCGGCATATACAAAACTTTGCCTTGCCCGCATTCCGCATAGCCGGAACGCGCAAAATCCGGTAAATCCCCCATACGTGCGGCTTCAGGCCAAAAACTTGCCACATGCTCAATAAATTCCGCTTCTTCCACTCCCTGGCGCGGAACGACCAGCAAAGTCGCGAAAGACGGCAGCATACGCCAGTATCTCCAGGCGTCAAGCTGGGCGAAATCTTCCGAACCAAGTATAAAATATAATTCTTCCGTGGGATAATTTTTTTTATATTCGGCCAAAGTATCTTTGGTATATGAAGCTCCAGCCCTGTCCGCCTCCAGAGTATTCACGTAAAATTCCGGATAATTGCCGCAAACTTCCCGCAAAATTTTCACCCGCAGGGAAAAAGGCAGCAGGGCGGGGCCGGATTTGTGCGGAGGGTTGGCGCAGGGAATAAAGTCAAGGCGGTCAGGCTTTAAAGCTTCCAGAACCTCCACAGCCAGCCGTAAATGGCCGTAGTGCACCGGGTTGAAGCTGCCGCCGAAAAGAGCTATTTTCATACGGTGGTTGTTTGTCTTCGGTAAGTGTTACAGGTTTCCGCATGGAAATCTGAACATCAGCCGTCAGGCTGATGCCGCCGCGAAGCGGCGAGAGTCAGCCGAAAACCACGTTTTCGGCTGACGATCCTCCGCAGGGAAAAGTTTACTTTTCAATGCGGATATCAGTAAGCCGACCCTGAAAGCAGTTTCACGACTTTTTCAGCTATTATAGTCAAATTCGGTAATGAAGCAAATGAAACATTTTTATTGTCGCTTGACGTGATACTATAATCAGTTTTGACTTTTATACCGGCAGGGCATAATAGAAAAACAAATTTTAAGGAGCCCCGCCCATGTCACAGCAAAAAAACCGCACGCTCATTGATTCGATACAAACGGAAACAGCCAAAGAAGCTTCGCCTTTTCTGGAATTTTTGATCAGAAATTCCAAAAAAATAACCCTGTCCATTGTGCTTATTATCCTTATCGCCGTTGGCGTCAGCGGATGGAGCATGTACCAGGAAAACAGGCTGGCGGACGCCCGGGAAGAATTGGGCCTCATTTTGGCCGGGCAGGATGCCGGAGCCAGGCTGGAAACGCTGAACGCATTTGTCCAACGCGTCGAGCTTGCGGAAATTAAAACCGCTGCCCTCCTCGCTCTTGCCTACGAGTCCGCCGAAGCCGGAAACCACGCCCTGGCTTCTTCCGCCTGGGAAGAGCTTTCCCTGCTCGTCCCGGCGGATTCCCCCATGCGTTTCACGGCGCAAATGGGCATGGCCAATGAGTTGAACAATCTGGGCAAAACGCCTGAAGCCCTGGCTCTGCTTGAATCTTTGCTCGGCAATGCCCCGGTGGAGTTGACCCTGGCCATAAATGTCGCGCTTATGGATCTGGCGGAAAAATCCGGGCAATGGGATAAAGCCATCCAGGCTTGCGAAGCCATGCTGAACAATGCCCCGGCAACCACGGACAAAAGCTACCTGCGGCAAAAAATCGCCTATTTGCAACTGAAAAAAATCCCGGCCGCGGAAACGGAATGAGAGGCTTTGCCATGCGCATTGTTCCCGAACACACCCTGGCCATCGCCATTGAATACCAGGAACATCTGCTCCCGGCGCTGGAAGACAACGCAAGCTTCCTGCGGAATTCAAAAATTCTTCTGGCCGGTCTGGAACTGCTGAAGGTGCCGGTTCTGGTAAGCCGCCAGTACCCTCAGGGGCTTGGCGACACAGTGGCAGAAATACGCGCGGTGACCGGCAAAGCCGAAGTTTTTGATAAAACCGCCTTCAGTTGCTATCAGGACGCGGCCATCAAACAAACCGTGGACGAATTCAGGCGGCGGAAACGCGAAACCGTAATTCTCTGCGGAGCGGAAGCCCATGTGTGCGTGCTGCAAACCGCTCTGGATTTACTGGCGGCGGGCTTCAAGGTGGCGTATGTCAGCGACTGCGCCGGATCGCGCAAATTCAACGACAAAAAATTCGCGCTTAAACGCGCTTCCTTTGAAGGGGCCGCCCTGACCACCTATGAGGCCGTCCTCATGGAACTGCTGGCCGGAGCCGGCCATGCGTCTTTCCGGGACGTTTCCCGCCTGATCAAGCAGCGCTGACCCGGCAGACTGCACGGACTGCTTCTCGGCGGTGGGCTGTTCCCCGGCGTTCACGCGGCCAAGGCATTTGCCGAAGGCGGAAAGGACTGGAAAAGACGACGCTCATTGCCCTGGCCATGCTGATCGCGGGCGGGATGTCGGCCTGACTGGCTGCTACAAAAAGTGCGAAAAATTCTGGACACTACCCTTGAACGCTTGAACCGGGAAATACGCCGCCGTGCACGAGTCGTCGGGAGCTTTCCGGACGGGCATGCGGCCCTGATGCTGGTAGCGGCCCGCCGCCGGTACATGGCAGGGCAAAAGTTGGGAACGCAGAGGTATATGAATATGGAACAAGAGGTATCGGCATAGAACCGGAGCCATCACGGGCCTTGCAGCCGCGATATCTCCGGGAGTATCGCGCGCAAGGCCCGCGCCGTCCCCCCTGACCTGCTACTCCGGGGAGAAGGCCAGCCTGAAACCAACATTGTCGTATTGGCTGTATTCGACACCGCTGGCGCGGTTAGCCGAGCGGCATCCATCGGCCTTATCCCAAAAGCTGCCGCCGCGTATTACGCGCAGGGCGCGATCTTCAATAAACGGCGTTGCCCTTGCCCCCTGCGGATCCACCTCCGGGCTGCGGGCATAATATCCTTCATCGTACCAATCCTGCACCCATTCTTGCACATTGCCCAGCATGTCATACAATCCCCAAGGATTGGATGTTCTCATCCCCACAGGATCAGGCGCCTTTCTGTCTCCGGCATTATCCCAATAACATTCATAGGTTCCCAATAGAGCGGCTTTATCTCCAAAATAGTATGCGCTTTCGGTACCCGCGCGCGCCGCGTATTCCCATTCAGCTTCTGTGGGTAAACGGTATTTCTCTGTGCCTTCTCTCTGGTTCAGGAGTGTTATGAACTGATGCGCCTCTTCCCAAGATACATATGTTACCGGATAATTCCTGCCCAGGCGCCATTTTTTGTTTACAGCGTTCTCCTGCATCAGGGTGATCCACTCTCTTTGCGTTACCTCATAGCGTCCCAGGTAAAAGGGCTTGCTTATTCTTACCCTGTGCATGGGCATTTCATCATCGTTAACCGTACCCGGAGGTATAAAGAAGCTGTCTGCCGTGTTGGCCTCTGAACCCATCAGGAAGCTGCCCTCCTGAATCAGCACAAATTCCATGTCTACGCTGTTGATGTAGACGGTCTGCCCGATCCGCCCAGTTTCATATGTGGCGCTGTGGGCAGGTACCGCAAACGCCAGGCAGGAGATGCAAACCAACAAACTTATGCGCATCTGTATAACCTCTATAGCATTTTGCGCTTGCAATTATAGCTTGACGGCGAAGCATCGCTGCTGTCTTCATCCGTAGCTTCCTTCGCCGCAGCGGCTGGAGCAAGTTCACCTTGCGATAATTTCGCGGCAAAGGTCTGCATGGCAAACCCTCGCAGAGCGGTTCGACATTTTCGATGTCAAACCGCTCTTAAACGCAACTTTTTATTGGGAATCGGAATAAGAGTACGCCAGCCGGAAACCCAAGTTTCGCAAGCGAAAATCCGGCGATTCCGCATAGCGGAAGGCTGGGCCGCACAGTGCTACAAAACTTTCGGTGTCCCAAGCGTACCCTCGCATTACGCGCAGTGAACCGGAGGACGGCCCGGATGGATCAATGGCGTGGCTTTCAGCATAATAATCAGGGTCATATCGGTCTTGCGTCCATTCCCACACATTTCCCAGCATGTCATACAGCCCCCATATATTCGGGGCAAGCTGCCCTACGGGATGTGTTGTTTTTGCCGAATTATTCTCTGCCCACATGTTTCTGCCGGATATCCGCTCCGATTGGGACGGGAGGACTCTTGGATCTGCCGCCCTCTCCCATTCCGCCTCCGTAGGCAGGCGATATTTATCCGTGCCTTCCATCTGATTCAGACGCCTGATAAATTTCTGCGCATCCTCCCAGCTCACCTGTTCCACCGGGTTACTCCGGCCCTTGAAGTTGCTGGGGTTGCTGCCCATAACCGCTTCCCACTGCGCCTGGGTTACTTCATATTTACCCAGGTAAAACGACTGGCTCAGGATTACCCGATGCCTGGGACGCGCGTTTTTAAGCCCGTTATCGCCCATAAGGAACCTGCCCCCGGGGACAAGCACAAAATCCATGCCTATGCTGTTGGTATGACTTTCCACATCAGTTATTGGTTCTTCCAAAGAGACAGCCAACCGGAAACCCAGTCTGGAAGAATAGCGATCCTGTTCACTATTCATCCGGTAAGCGGATCGGCATGCCGCTTCGTAGTTGTGCCCCACGTCACAGCCCCGCACAACGCGGCTTGACCATTGTTCCCAATTCCCGGATTGACTGGCCGAAATTCCACGCGGGTTGACAACAGGGCTTTTACTGTAGTAGCCGTCATCATACCAATCCTGCGCCCACTCACTCACGTTTCCGTACATGTCATACAGCCCCCAGGGGTTAGGCTGTTTCTGTCCCACAGAATGCAAGTCAGAGGTTTTGAACGATGTATTGCCCTGATACCAGGCATAGTGCGCCAGGCCAAAATGCCCGGGGTCATCGCCAAAATAATATATGGTCTGCGTTCCGGCTCTGGCCGCGTATTCCCATTCCGCCTCCGTGGGCAGACGGTATTTTTTGGTGCCTTCCTTCTGGTTCAGGAGCCTGATGAATTCCTGCGCCTGGTTCCAACTCACGCACGCCACAGGAGCGTTTACGATCCCTCTCAAATATCCGGGATAGTCCTTTATCGGGTAATCTCCCATCACTGTAATCCATTGCTCCTGCGTCACTTCATACATACCCAGATAAAAAGCTTTGGCTATCCTCACCTTGTGCTGCGGTTTTTCGTCCGCAGAGGCGTCCTTATCCTCCGGAGGCGAACCCATCATGAACTCGCCGGCCGGGATACGTATAAATTTCATACCCAGGCTGTTGGTGTAGTCAGGCCGCTTTTTGAAGGATGACACACGCGCGGCAGCCGCCGCTCTCTCTTGGGGTTCAGTCGCCGTGCTCTCCCGGGCCTTGGCGGCTTCAGAAATTTTATTCGGACTCCATGAACAGCCATACGCAAAAGCAAGCACAGTGATTGTTAATATCGGGAATATTCTTCGCATAGCACTACCTTTCCGGATTGTTCACCTGTTCTGATGGTTCAGCCGAATTTCCTCCTGGGATTTTTTCAAACTCTGCCGCAGATCTTCTTGCGTTTGCAGCAATCTCTCCCGCCGTTCTTCCTGAAGTTTCAGCATCTGTTCTTTGGTAGTCAGCAGACCGGAAAAATAATAATTTGCCTGCTTCAAAGCCCCGGAGTCATCGTAGTGCCGGCTTTCACCATCCAGCTCATTCTCAAAAAACTCTCCCTCTTCCGAGAGTTGGCCGGTTTGGGTGTAGACCGTGTATTTTCCATCCAGTGCGCCGTTATCCTTTACAGAAAAGGCACCGCCATTTTTCCCGTCAGCATGGTATGTTCTGATTGTCTTGCCGTCAGCCAGCGCTTTTAAGCTGCCATTTTCATAAAAAATCTTTTGTACCCTTTCTCCGTTATTTTTTTCGGTGAGCAGATAGGCTTTACCGCTGGCATAGTACAAGTTTGCTTCTCCATCCCATGTCAACGGATTGAAAAGGGTTCCATTTTTATAATACACCGGCGCGCCTTCAGGGGCGGGAACGCCGCTGCCGGAACAATCGTGTTCGGGTTTATCCAGATAAGCAACCAGAGGAATATCTATATTATTATATAATTGACCGGATTTTTTCTTGAAGTCGTAAGCCAGGGGATCGATAAAATTTTCCTTCCGGGCCAGCGCGAAATGCAGATGCGGACCAGTGGAATTGCCCGTGCTGCCCACATAGCCGATAATATCTCCCTGCTGAACATAATCGCCTATTTTCAGATTTTTACTGTGGGCGCTCAGATGAAAATATCTGCTTTTATAAATAGCGTTGTGCTCAATTTCCACATATTTTCCCTTATAGGGATCTTCGTGCTGTTTGACGATTTTTCCCGCTGCCGGGGCCAGAATGACTGTGCCTGTGGGCGCCGCGAAATCTACAGCGCAGTGTGCTCTGACGCTTTGCTTTTTGACCGGATCAAGCCTGGCGGTGGAAAAATTTGATGAAACACGCGGAGTATAAGAAAGAGGCGGCATAAGAAAAAAAAGTTGTTCTTCATGCGCATAAGCCTGCCCAATATTTCCAGCCACTGCTGAAGCATGGGAGGTATTGAAGCGAAAAAGCAGATTCAGAGCAATACAAAGAGCAGGCAACAGTATTTTATACATTATTTTCAGTTCATCCGGTTAAAGAATATTTTACCTCATGCATGGCCATAATCCCAGGGTTGAAAAATACAAAATTTTACTGTTTTCCGAGAACGGCATTTTTACCTTCAAGCCGCCGCAAAGCGGCTTCCAACTGCGCCTGGAATTGAAATTCATCCATTGAGTACACCATATAATAGGTGTACTCTCTCTTGCCTGTACCCCTGTCTGTTGTCTGCACCCAATAGTCCATATCCTTCGAGAGGCCGCTGGTGCTTACAATGGAACTCACAGCGGTGATGTCGTCTATTGAAACTTCACCGCCTTTATTTACATCGCCTTTTACGCTGGTTAACAAACTGCTTTGTATATCTTGAGTCATGGTTGACGCAAATTCGGCGCTGATTTTGCTTTCAGCAAGCCTTCTGGTCAAGTCGCGATCCACTCCTGAAGCGGATGTGACGAATATTTTTCTGCCTTTGAATTTTTCCATAATGTATAAAGGGCCTGTATCGCCATCCATAACGGCGGTTATCCAGCCAGGTATCGGGCGGCCGGCCCGCGCACCCTGATGATCGGTAATTGCATAGCTGATAACAACCGGAGGCTGCGGCGGAGCGGTGCCTTCCACCGCAGGCAGTTCGTTTTTGGGGGCGGATGTGCATCCGCTGAACAGCGTTGGCAAAATTACGCCTAGTAAAACAAAAGTAAAAACTTTCATAGGATTCCTCCAAATATTTATTCCATACACCATCTTTGACTCTACCGAAATTTTAAATTTGATTTATCAGTACCAATGTAAGTTGTTTCACCGGGCGTAAGTTTTATGTCTTGCAGCGCAGATTTACCGTAATATTCAAAAAGCAGAATATGCTGTTCCGACGCATCCAGGCCGGTCAGGATATTGCCTCTTACCGCTTCGCCGCGGTATCTGACAATAACGTCCGGATTTCTGATTCTGAAGTCTGTAAGGTCTATCTGGCTCGGCTTCATTTTAAGCCCAAGTTCAAGTGTATCTTTTGAAGTATCATCAAAAATATTCACTCTTATAAATGGAATAATCTGGGGATGCGTAGCCCTTATGGTATATTCCTCAGCATAGAAAAATTTGTGGCGTACCGGCGTCTTTCCTATAAGTTCACCATTAACTTCAATATTGACGCCGCGAATTTGGCTTCTTATCTCTATAATCTTTCCTTTTCTGACCAATTCTTCTATTACCAGCTTCTTGCTTGAACCGGCAGGCGTTATGCTCAATTTTTTGGATATTGATTCGTAACCGTTTTTGCTGATTATAAGATTATAATCACCGGTACAAACATTGCGCAAACGTATGGGTGTTCTGCCCCTGTATACGCCTCCATTCAGGGTAAAATCGGCCCCTTCCGGGGTGGTCACTATTTCAAGAGGCATTCCCGCACAGTTGGAATCACCGGCAGCTTCAAGAAAATCAACCTGCGCCTTTCCGCTCGTGTCGGAAGACTGCGCAAACACGCTCCGTCGCTGCTGTTCCGCTTTAATATTCGCAACAGGCCACTTGTACAGTACATAATACTCATCTCCATTGGGGCAGTCTTCAACCCACTCCATGCCCATGATATTGATATAACCGGCCAGTCTTGTCCGGATTTGAGACATGGCGCTGGCAGTTCTGTCAACACGGTCATTTTTGCTTGTAACCAGGCTGCGGGTTTTTGTTTCAGAGTTCACATCTATGCCGAAAAACCTGCTGATTTCCTGCGTCAAATCTTCTATTGCATCGGCTCTGGATAAACCTTTGCCCACGAAATATCTGTAGCCATCCTGATCCGCCGGCTTCGCTGTAACCCAGGACGGTAGCGCGCTGTAGGATCTGCCGCCGCAGGACGCAAGCAGCAGGCAAAACAGGGCTAGTGGAAAAACCGTAAGAAACAAAGTGAATTTATGCATAAAAACCCTCTTTCCGGGCTTTTTCAGCATCGACCAGAGCGGTTTAACATTGAAAATGTATAACCCGCTCTGCAAGGATTTGCCTGCAAATCCTTGCCGCGAGATTGCCGCAAGGCGAACTTGCTTCGCCGTTAAGCGACAATCTCAAGCGTAAAATGCTCTATTGTATGGATATGGCCAGCCGGAATCCCAAAATCTCTTTTATATTCCCGGGCGGAAACCACTCCCGATAAGCCGAACGGCAACTAACGGGGGCACGCGGGCCAAGCCCCCGGCTATACCAGTCACAGCCTCTCGCTATACGCCCCGGCCCGGAAGACGGGCCGCCTGGGTCTGTGGACTCCTTGGCGGGATACACCGCGCCCCAGTCTTGCACCCATTCCATCACATTCCCGTAAATATCGTACAGTCCCCAAGGATTGGGCTTTTTCAGCCCCACCGCGTGTGTGTGCTGATCAGAATTATCGCCATACCAGGCGTATTGCGCCAGAGCGGAACCGTCATTCCCAAAAAAAAATTCGCCGGTTGACCCGGCTCTGGCCGCGTATTCCCATTCCGCTTCCGTGGGCAGGCGGTATATGTTCGTACCTTCACTTTTGTTCAGACGCTTGATAAACTCCTGCGCATCTTCCCAGCTCACGCTATCAACCGGATTTTTGTCTCTTTTGAACTGGCTGAAGTTATTCCGCTCACCCATCACCGCCTTCCATTGCGCCTGGGTCACCTCGTATTTGCCCAAAAAAAACCGGCTTATGTTTACCTTGTGCACAGGTTGCTCATGATCTTCGGCCAGGCGGTGCTTTGAACCCATCATAAACGAACCTGAAGGAATAAGTACAAACTCCATGCCAAGGCTGTTGGTATAAGCCGTTCCCGGAACAACCGCGGCTTCAGCCGCTACGCCGAACGTAAAGAACAGGCAGACAAGGCAAAAAAAAGCCATTATCAAACGCATTGCATTCTCCTTATGCTCATGGTCGTATCCTCATTTTCGTTTGATTGACAGCGTATTCCGTTTTTTGGCGTATGGCGGCTTTTCAGGGTGCGCCGCTTTATCATTTGTCAACTCTGAAACTGCGCTCGCGCACAACGGCCTTATAGCCGTCATGTCCGTAAAAGTAGAACATATTGCGCGAACCTATAACAGCATTGACGTATCCGCAATAGCCTGAAACCGGATTGAGTTTGAGATCGAATAACGGTTCTATCATTTCACATGGTTCCGGGGGCTGTTCATATCTGATATTTATAATTTTATCATCTCTATAGAATATGCTTCGTATACCTTCTACCTCATTGTTTACATCGGCTTGCCAATCCCCCGGTAAAGGGGGCCGGGCAGCCGTGCAGGAACTTACAGTAAATGCCATGAGAGAAATAATCATCATAATTACATATTTTATCATAATATACTCCATGATTATTATGTATGATCAAACCACTGATATCCGTATTGAAAAGTAAACTTTTCCCTGCGGAGGATCGCCAACCGAAAAACATGGTTTTCGGTTGACTCTCGCCGCTTCGCGGCGACATCAGCCGGACGGCTGATGTTCAGATTTCCGCATGGAAATCTGTAAAGCCACCGCATATCCTCTCACGTTGAAGATTTTCAGACTGCGATGGCTATTTTCTTTTCAAAAGAATTTCTACCCGCTCGTCTGGAAAACCTTTGATTTGCAGATCGTTTCCTTTCAGCGCATAGGTGCAGTCAAAGGTATCTCCGGGCTGCCCGTTCACCGCGAAATTCATGGAAAGCTTGCCGGAGCCTGCTGTATAAGTGAACGGCACCATCCCATATTCTATGCTCCTTTCACCTGTTTCAACCGACCTGTGGACTATAATGGTTTTCATACTTCCGGAAGACGCATCCGCAAAAACAATGTTCGCGCCATCCCCTTCCCATCCTAATTCGCGTTTTAAATCCCGCTCCCATTTGTCCAACTGCCCGCCACCGGAAACGCTTATTATTTTTTGAAAATACCATTGCCCTTGCAGTTCATTCGTCGATGCACTTGCGGCCTGGGGCATACCGGTCATAAAAATACTCGTAACCAGCATGGCCAGGGCAAGTTTTCCCCATCCCTTCCGGATTATCATTGAAAAAAGACCAGGTTTGCACTTCATCGTCATACCTCTCTGTTAATTACTTGCAAAGATTCACAGCACCGCCGGCGTACCGGCAAAAAACACTTGCCACACCCGGAGGGAACAGGCGAACTCCACGCCATTCCGCTCCGCTCCACTGCGCTTGCCGCGCCTGCTCCCCTGGCCTGCTACTCTATGGAGAGGGCCAGCCGGAAACCAAGAGTGTTGTATAGCGGGTGGAGGAGCGGCGACCCCACCTCTTACCCGATGCAGTTATCGTCACCGGGCGCGATAAAGATATGTTTTCATCCCGTTAACCATTTCAGCCACCAAGACATCGCGGCCATCACCGGCATGTTCAAAGGAGTATTTCATTATGGTTCCCGGGACTGCGGCTCCGCTTGGCATTGTTGTAGCGCCAAGATCCAGCGTTATGGAATTTCCGCTTAAACGCAATACACTGAAATCCCTCCTGAACTCAAAAGCTTTTAACTCCGGCGGCGGTGTCTTGGTGTACATTGTAAGCGTATTGGAATGAAAATTGATTTCAAGGCTGCCACCCTCCATCACCGCGATGGATGTCGGAAGCACTTGTTTTACATATTCTGCCGCATCGTTTGTACTCATACCGGTAGCTTTGGCTATGTCTTTGTACATGATCTGCAGATTTTCCACAGAACTGTAAGTTTTTTGCGCATCGTAATACCAAACTCCAGAAATTTTGTCCTCTATGCGTTCGGCGGCAAAGGATGCTCCCGGCATCAGGATAAGCAAAAAGGCGTAAAGAGCGCTTATGCCCCACAGGTTGATTCTTTTCATTCAGTTCCTCTCACGTTGAAGATTTTCAGCAAAGGCTCCATTTCTGCCCATTTTACATGTCTCCCAAGACCTTGCGCTAACAACAGGCGGGCTGCACGTCATTTCGCTCCCGTCATTCCGCTTCCCTCATTCCATACTACTTGACGCGCCTGTTTCCCTGGCCTGCTACTCTATGGAGAGGGCCAGCCGGAAACCGATGATGTGGCTGTGGGGAACCGGCGAATAGTCGTCGCGGTCGGCGGAACGGCAGCTATACGCGCCCCAGAGCCAACTGCCGCCGCGCAGCACGCGATCCGAACCGGAGGACGGACCTCTTGGGTCTGTACTGGGAGAAGTGGCGTAATACTGTTTCCCATACCAGTCCTGTACCCACTCCTTGAGATTCCCGTGCATGTCATACAGGCCCCAGGCATTGGGTTCCAACGCTCCTACGGGATGCGTCGTTCCTTCGGAATTGCCGCTGTACCACGCATATTTTCCGAGTTGCCCGGCATCGTTCCCGAAGCTGTAGACGCTTGCGCTCCCGGCCCTGGCCGCGTATTCCCATTCCGCCTCCGTGGGCAGGCGGTATCTGTTGTGCCCTTCTTTCTCGTTCAGGCGGGCGATAAATTCCTGAACATCGTCCCAGGACACATTATCCACCGGATGATTTGGCCCGTCCTTGAGTTCACTCGGATTATTACCAATCACCGCTTCCCACTGCGCCTGTGTCACCTCGTACTTGCCCAGGTAAAAAGGTTTGCTGATGGTCACGCGGTGTTGCGGCGTTTCATCATCATCGGCATCTTCGTCCTTACTCTTGTCCGACCCCATCGTGAACGACCCGGCCGGAATCAGCACAAACTCCATCCCGATGCTGTTGGTATGGGTCTTTTCCGCTGCGAAGGCGAAACCCGCCGCTACGAATACCGCTGTAAACATCGTGATGCAGAACGGAAGGAAGCTGTTGCGAAGGTTCTTCATTTTTGCTCATACTCCTTGTTATCTTCGACCGAAAAACACAGGATACCCAGCAGCAGGATCAGGCAACCCATGCCGCCGCTGCCGAGGAAGGCTGTTCCGTAGTCGTTCGCAATCGGCAGCGACGGCAGCCCGAAAGGCATGCCGAGGCTCCAAAACTGGCTGACGGCGAGAAAGAGCCATATTCCGAAGGCCATGCCGATAAAAGACAATTTCAAGGTTCGGGTCATGATCCGGAGTCTCCTTATGGCATTATTTGCTGAGAAGTACGGACTCATTCGTCACTTATAGCATTTTGCGCTTGAAACTATCGCTTGACGGCGAAACAAGTTCGCCTTGCGATAATTTCGCGGCAAGGATTTGCACGGCAAACCCTTGCAGAGCATTTCAACATTTTCAATGTTAAAAATGCTCTAATGCTGGTAACAGGTTGCAGGAAAAGCCATATAGTGACGGATAAAACGCCAAAACGGCCCTGCCTCCCCACGCTGAGAGACAAGGCCGTTTCAGAAAATGGCAAAATCGCGTTGCTCTTGGCTGAACGCGAATTATGGCACGGTGTTGTGTGTGTGTGTGTGTGTGTGTGTGTGTGTGTGTGTGTGTGTGTGTGTGTGTGTGTAGCAAAAAGCGGGCCAGAACCGGAGGTTTCAGTCCAGTCGGCTTTCTTTTTCCAGAAATGGAAAATTTTCTTTACTTGCACTTTCATGCCGCCCGCTTGAAACAGGTGGTTTAAACCCTTGAAAACCGCGACAATCCGCCAGTTCATTCAATTACCCGATTTAAAAACAAAAGTCAAAAATTTTATGTATGTTATTGTTTTAAAATGAATGCTAAACTCCGCCCCGAGCGAAGCGATCTCACGCCGGGACGACAGGCGCGGTGTGGCAGCGTACCAGTACCATGCCACACTTAAAACTTCGCTTCGCTACGTTTGAAGTGTGAAGCAAAGCAAAAAACGTGGTTTTTGCTTTGCTCCGCAGCCTTAAGGCGGCGCGCCGGGCTTGTCCGCCCGGCGGCCAGTACGCTGTTTGATCTGCATTTTTAAGCGGGACAGCGTACTGGCCGTGACACTTAACGATACACTGCTTAATTGGGGCTCCGCCCCAAACCCCGCCGGGGGCATTGAACTTTTGCGAATTTTTTATTATCTGAGCGGTTATATCAGCCATTGTATTGCCGGGCTGGATTATGTGAACTGTCTTAAACAAAGCGGGCACACGCTTTGCGTCGTACACCCGGAGTCCGGGGCGCCGGCGGATCTTTTGCCGGCCGGGGAACAGGAGGATTTTGCCCGAAAGGCCGAACTTGTGATTTTGCATGAAGATCCCGCGGTTTACCCGGCCATTTATGCGCAATGGCCTTTTTTGAAGGAAAAAAGAGTTGTCGGCTATGTTGCCTGGGAAAATGAAATTTTAAACCGCTGTCTTACAGATCCCCTGCAACTGGTCAGCGAGGTATGGACCTGTTCAGATTTTTGCCGTTCGGCCATAAGCCCGCATGTGCGTAAATGTTCTGTTTTGCCGCATCTGGTGCAGCGGGGCGCCTTTAACCAGGAGGATGCGCGCTGGGTGAAAAATTTTTTGCGCGCTATTAAAAGCAAGGGACAGGAAGAGGAATTTATATTTTTATCGGTGGTGGACGCCGTAAATCCCCGTAAAAACCTGCAGGGCCTGCTCACGGCTTTTAACCTGTTGTTACGCGGCTCGCGGCGCCCTGTGCGGCTTTTGCTCAAGCAGTACCGGATGGAGATGAAGCTGGACAAGCTGGAGCGGGTCTCCAGCCTGGCTGAAAATTTGAGCAAGGGGCGGATGAACGCCCTTTATGCCCTGTGTGACGCTTATGTCAGCGCTCACCACGCCGAAGGCTGGGGCATGGGGCTTTCCAGCGCCATGGCTTTCGGCAAGCCGGTTATCGCCACCGGTTATTCCGGAAATATGCACTATATGAACGCTGAAAACAGCCTGCCGGTTCCCTATGTTCTGGCGCCGGTTTCCGATGCTATGCTCAAACTGTGCTACCCCCTGTTTACTCGTGATATGCGCTGGGCTGACCCTGATCTGACGCAAATGGCGGCGGCCATGCGCAAAGTTGCGGAAAAACGTTTTGATGCGGCTTTGCCGCGCAAGGCAGCGGCTATTACCGGGCTTTTCGGGCCGGAAAAAATAAAAAACCGGCTTAATGAATTGCTGGAATCCTCTGAATAGCATATTATTCTTTTTTAAATTTGGAGACAAAACATGCCCCAGCCCGTTGTGGAAACGCTTAAGGTTATCCCCTGTCTTGATCTGGAGCTTTTGCTGGTGAACAGCGAAAAAACCAGCCTTAAGGGAAACGTTGTGGACAGGCTGGTAAAAAAATGGGCGGCCTGGATTCCCTTGTTGTACGTAAGGCGCCTCTTGCCGGAAGACCAGCCCTATTTGGCGGTGTGGCTGGATGCCCAGGTGGAGGACGAAGTGGACAAAAGCTTTGCCGCTTCGCCCAGCGAAGGATTTTTACTTAATTCTCTTGCGCAGACTTTATGTATGAGCGCGGTGCATGACCTGCTGCCCTTTGTCGCGGAAACCGGCTGCGCCCCGCTGCCGGAGCTTACTCCGGCTTTGGCGGAGCTGTTGGAGCAGCAGGGGCTGTACAGACCCGGGCCGGCCAAACCCGGAGAAAAGCCGTTCTTGAGGCTGAGCAGGCGTTATGCGGTGGTAACCCGCTATTCTTTCGGCTTGCGATGTCCGGACTGCGCATTGGGCGAAGAATGCGGCAGTTATAAAGATGTACCGGAGGGAGAGGAAATATGACCGTTCCGGGAATAGGTTTCGCAAGTATTCCGGATTGCGTGTTCGCGGCATATTTGCTCCTTATGCTGTTCGTCGGCCTTATGCACGGCATGGGCAGGGAACTGAGCAGCCTTGCGGGCGCGCTTGCGGCTCTGGGCATCACCGTCGCTCCGCCCGTGCATACTCAGGCGGCGGACGTTCTTTCCTTTTTGGAGCGCGGCCATGCCGAAGGCACCGCCTATGCGGCGGTCTTTTACCTGGTTCTTGCCTTGCTGAAGGTGTTTTTTTCCCAGATCAGCCTGTTGCGGGAATTAAAAATTTCCGGTCTGGCCGGACGGTTTTTCGGCGGAATTTCCGGCCTTTTGCGCGCCGCGCTGGATATTACCATGTTTCTGATTCTGGCCGCAACCTGGAAGCTGCCCTGGGAAGAACTGTTCAGCGCGTCGCGCATAGCCGATCTTGCGGCCCTGGCCTGGAACAAACTGGATATGTTTTTTATGTTGTACAGTTCCTTTCATGTGGGAATAAATATTTTATAAGGCTTGCGGCAGGCGAGCGAAAGCTCGCCGTTAAACGTGCCTTTCAAGCGTAAAATGCTCTGAAGCAATTTAACTTTGAGACGCTCCCTCCGGCGCTTTACGGCGAAACATCACTGCTGTCTTCATCCGTAAGCTGCTGCGCAGCAACGGCTGAAGCAAGTTGCGCCTGCGGGGCGGGCGGCGGTGCCCGCCGCCAGAGCATTTCAACATTTTCAATGTTAAAATACTCTAAACCGCTCTATGGAATTCTCTATGAATGGTAAAACACAGGATTGCTCCCATCCGGATACAGGAGCGCTGGACGGAATAAACGCCTTGCTCGAAGAGCTTCTTGGGCCGGGCGGCTGCCCCTGGGACAAGGAGCAAAGTATGGAAAGTCTTTGCGAATATGCCCTGGAGGAAATGTACGAGCTGGTGGAAGCCGTGCGCCGGGGCGGCCCGGCCGAGCGGCGTGAGGAGCTTGGCGATGTGCTGTTTATTTTGCTGTTCATGGCCAGGCTGGCGGAACGCGCGGGGCAGTTTACCTTGAGCGAAGCGCTGGAAGAAACCCGCCTTAAGATGATTGGCCGTCATCCGCATGTTTTTGCCGATTTGCGGGTAAGCAGCCGGGAAGACATTTTCACCAACTGGGAAAAAATCAAGCAGGCTGAAAAAGCGGCCAAAAAAAGCAAGCCGGGCGTATTCGGCACCCTTCCGGAAGCGTTGCCGCCCCTGCTCAAAGCTTACCGCATTCACTCCAAAAGCGCGCGTAACGGGTTTACCTGGGATACGGACGAAGACGCCGAGCAGCAGGTGGAGGCCGAATGGCTGGAGTTGCTTGACGCCGGGCTGGAGGGCGATAAAGCCGCCGAGGAACATGAATTTGGCGATTTGCTTTTCAGCCTGGTGGAGCTTGGCCGGCGTAAGGGCATAAAGGCCGGAGAGGCTTTGGATAAAACCAATGCCCGCTTTTTGAAGCGCTTTGCAGCCATGGAACGGCTGTCCGCCGAGCGGGGGCTTGATTTCAGCGCGCTGAAGCAGGAAGAAAAAGATCAGCTCTGGGCCGAGGTTAAAGCCGCGGAAAAAAATATCCGCGCATAAACCGGTACCTTAACCCCTCAACCCCTTAACTCGCGGATCAATTGTGCTGGAAAAATTTATACGGCGTTTATCCGCCACCGCCGGGCGGGACACGGCGCCTGAAGCCGCCAGGGAGCGCGTCCCCGCGCAAGCGAGGCCGGGCGGCGGTTCGCGTTCCGCCAGATATAACTCCAAGCATCCGCTGGCAAAAAAGCGCGGGGGCCTCTTTGCCAGGGTCAAAAAACTGGTGCGGGCCTCCAGCTGGTCTGTGCGCGGCAGGAAAAAAACGCCGGAAAAGACAGGCGTCAGGCGTTTCGCGAGAACCCAATTCCAGGGGCGTTCCACCGTAAGCGGCGTCAGCATCTTTTACTTTTTTCTTTTTGCCATGCTGTTTCTGGCTTTATATTTAAGCTATCAGCTGGTCAGCCCCTTTTTGCACACCATCATTCTGGCCTGTATTTTTTCCGCCCTGTCCAGCCCGCTCTACAGTAAAATTCTACATCTGATGAAGGACAGCCCCTGGCTCGCTTCCGGGGTCACGCTCTTTTTGCTGGTGGTGCTGGTGTGCCTTCCGCTGGCGTTTTTCATCATGCAGCTTATCCCCCAGGCCTCCGCCACCATCGCCCGGCTCACCGCCTGGCTCGGCAGCAGCCAGATGGACGCCTTGCTGACGGATAAAGTCTCCCCGGTTCTGAATTGGGTGAACAGCGAAATTTCCTGGGTAGAGCTGGATATTGCGGATGTCCGCGCGAGCATTTTAAAAGTCTCCAGCCAGGCCGGCCAGCTTATGCTCAGCTGGGGCACAGGATTTGTGGTTGATTCTCTGAACATGGCGGCGAATTTCTTTTTGATGCTGCTCATCATGTTCTTTTTGCTCAAAGACGGCGCGGGCATGATTAAAACCCTCAAAGTGCTCACGCCCTTGCGGGAGGAACAGGAAGACAACATTATTTATAACCTGCGCCGTATGTCCAAGGCCGTTTTTGTCGGCGGTTTTCTGGTGGCCGGCCTCCAGGGCCTGGTGGGAGGCATCGGGCTGGCCATTGTGGGTATGCCGGCCATGTTTTTAGGCACGCTCATGGCTTTTGCCGCCTTGGTGCCGATTTTGGGCACGGCCCTGGTCTGGGTTCCTTCCGTGCTGTATCTGTGGATTTACGGCCAGGGCAACTCGGCAATTTTCCTGCTTTTATGGTGCGCCATTCTGGTTACCTCGGTGGACAGCTTCTTGCGGCCCGTGCTGATCCGGGGGAAAACCAAAACCTCCCTGCTGTTTTTGTTCATGTCCGTACTGGGCGGCATCAAGGCTTTCGGCGCGCTGGGCATTGCGTACGGCCCGCTGATTTTAAGTTTCGTGGGCGTGATGCTGGGCATTTATTCCGATGAATACAGCGAATCCCTGAATAACTATCACGCCATATCCAAAAAAACGCGCCGCCTGCGCCTGCCGGCCAATATGCTTGCCGAGGCCGCCCCGGACGAGGAAAGCGGGACGGATCCCGGCGCTTCGCCCTTGAAAGGGCGGCATGTGGCGGCGTATTTTTCCGCTGTGGCCAGCCGGGTAAAACGTATGGGCAAGGAAGATAAATCCGCCAACGCGGCTGAAACGCATGGACAAGACAAGGGCGGCGCAAAACAGCAACTGAAAAACCAAGGAGCCAATCAGTGATTGTAGTCTTAACAGGCGCGGGCATCAGCCAGGAAAGCGGCATTTCCACCTTTCGGGACAGCGATGGCTTATGGGAAAATGAAAACGTTGAAGATGTGGCTACCCCCAGGGGTTACCGGCGTGATCCGGAAAGAGTCCTGAATTTTTATAATCAGCTGCGCCGAAAGCTCCTCAGCCCGGATATTGCGCCCAATGCCGCGCACAAAGCGCTGGCCCGGCTTGAGACTGAAGCCGCCCGTCTGGGGGAAGAGGTGCTGGTTGTCACCCAGAATGTGGATAACCTGCATGAGCGGGCAGGCGCGAAAAACCTCCTGCATTTGCATGGTGAACTGCTCAAGGCGCGTTGCGTGAGCTGCGGGGCGGTGCTGCCCTGGGAGCAGGATTTGAACCGGAAGGATGTTTGCCCTCAATGCGGAAAAACCGGGCATTTGCGCCCGCATATTGTCTGGTTTGAAGAAATGCCTTTGTATATGCCGGAAATTGAGCATGCGCTCGCGCGCTGCAAGCTGTTTGTCTCCATAGGAACGTCCGGCGCGGTGTACCCGGCCGCGGGCTTTGTGATGCTGGCGCGGCAGGCCGGAGCGTCCACCCTGGAACTGAACCTGGAACGCTCTTTGGGCGCGAACTCTTTTCATGCCGGGCGCTATGGCAAGGCCAGCGCGGTTGTTCCGGCCTGGGTGGAGGAATATTTGCAAAAGGGTTGAACCGCTCCGGCGGCGACTCGGCTACATAGTCGATGCTGAAAAAGTCGGCTTCGCGTTTGGCAACCGCACCCGGATGGATTCATGAGAATCCGGGTGCGGGAATTGACATTCGAACTCCCATGCTTTTACGGGAAAATACCGTCAAGAAACATAATGGCCTTTACACTGAATTATTTCAATTTCTTCGTCTATTATGCGATAGACCAGACGGTTGACGCCATCTATTCGGCGTGACCACCAACCGGACAGATCGCCGCGCAAAGGCTCGGGCTTGCCGATGCCTTCATAGCCGCCACGTTCAATATCCCGAATAAGTTGATTGATTCGCTTAAGCGTCATTTTGTCATGCGCCTGCCAGTAAAGGTACCCGTCCCATGCCCTGTCCGACCATAATTTGCGCATGCTCAGTCCTCAATCAGTTCATGGACGGTTAGTTTCCCCTCGTCGGCCTCTTTGGCGGCTGCCCGCAATGCGGCCATATTGGAGGCGGAGTAGAAAGGATCAAGGCGCAAGTCAAAAGGGATGCCGTTGCAGCGTATGGCTTGCTTCAGGAAAACCATGGTCGCTGTGGACAGACTCATGCCGAGTTCCGCAAAAACCGCTTCAGCTTGCTGTTTGACGGCATCGTCAACGCGAATGTTCAGGTTTGCCATGAGTCTTCTTCTCCTTCTTCGGTATTATTAATAATTTTTTCGTTAAAATCAACTATTGTCGCGTCAAGCGAATAGTCGCGACATCGCAAGGTGGTGCGAACCGCCGGAGCAAGGCCCGACTACATAACAAGGCGTTTTCCTTTAACTTTCAGTCGGCACAGGGGCAAATCTTTATAATACAGGCCGACTTCTTTCATCGGACGGCTGTTTTCTCCTATATTCAGGCTTTGTCCGCCGAGCAGTTTTCGCACCCCGGCAATATCTTCCATATTCAGTATATGCGCGCCTTTTTCCCGCGCCTCCCGCGGGTCTGGCATCAGCCCGCGCAGGCCGGTATCCGGCATTTTAGGAGCGCCTCCCGCTTTGCTTTCTCCGCCAAGGCAAAACCCGGAATATTTAAAAGAAGCGGGCAAAAGATCCAGCCCGGCTTCTGGGTAAAACAGGAGTTTGCCTTCCCGCGGCAGAATCCGCCCCAGGGGCAGCAATCCGGTATTGACCAGAGGCGTCTCCAGATCTTCCGGCGAAATCGCTCCGCCCGGCAGCGTCCGCTTTGCCTGCGCCCCGCTTGCGGCCGGATCGGGCATAATTGGAGCCTGCGCGGGAAAAGCCGCGCTGCTTGCTGATTTTTGCAAGGCCGCAATGAAAAAGCCCTGGCCCAGAGGCGAGGTTTGCGCCACGCGCAAAACACCGCTCAGGTTCAGGCAAGGCTCGTCAAACTCGAAACCCTCCGGCACGGGCAAAGGCAATAAACGCGCCTGACCGCGCGCGTATTCCAGGGCATGGAGGGCTTGTTCCTCATTTTCCTGGACATTGGTTGTACAGGTGGAATAAATCAGGCTTCCGCCGGGTTTGAGCAGCCTCCACGCTTCGGCAAGCAGTTTCCGCTGCAAGCGGATCAGCGGCTGCAATTTATCTCCCCGCCACAGCTTGAGCGTCCGGGGCGCCTTGTCGGCTGTGCCCCAGCCGCTGCACGGAGGGTCAAGTAAAATATAATCCCAGCCGGGGAAATTGTTCAGGGGAAAGCCTGCCGCATCATAAGAAGAGACAGCGCAATTGAACATATTCAGGTTTTGCAGGTTGCGGCGCAGGGTGTTCAGACGTTTGGGCGCGGGTTCATTGGCCAGCACAAACCCTGCGGCGAGTTCATTGGCCGCGAGGCTGCTTTTGCCGCCCGGGCTGGCGCACATATCCAATACGCATATGTTTTTATCCCGGCCTGGCCCGATTATGGAAATCAGGCTCAGGGCCGGGAGCATGGAAGAAGCGTCCTGAATATAAATGTGTCCGAAATGAGCGGCCAGGCTTGATCCAAGGGGCTTTGGCTCATGAATGAGCCGCATGGCCTGATCATAAAACGGGAGCGGCTCAAAGACAAAACCTTCATCGCGCAAAAGCTGCGCCGCAAGAGCACGGCCGTCTTTGGAAAAGCGGCCGGAAAAACGGAAGGAGCGCAAGTTATGCCGCATGATTTCCGCTTTCCGGCAGGCTCACGCCTCCATCGCGGACGCGGCCATTTCCGCGCCGAGCCGCAAGGCCTTCAGGTTACTTTCATGGTGCGCGGCTTCAAAACGCTTGGCCAGCACCGGTTCAATGGAGGCAAAAGAAACCACCCCGGTAAGCCGGACAAGAACGCCAAGCACACAGATGTTGTAGGCCACGGTTTTCTGCAATTTTTCCCTGACCGTCCTGAACATGGGCAAACCTTTGCGCACGGCGTCCACCTTAAGATCCGGCTGCACCAGATCGCTGTCGTAAAGGAACATTCCGCCCGGCCGGATCAGGGGCAGATATTTGTTCATGGCCTGATTGGTCAGCGCTACCAGGTAGTTGGGCTGCTCCACCTTGGGAAAATAAATGGGCCCGTCGGAAATAATCACATCCGAGCGGGTCGCCCCGCCGCGCGCTTCCGGGCCGTAGGACTGGAGCTGTACAGCGTGGTGTCCTTCATGCAGGCCGGCATCGGCCAGAAGAATGGCTGTGCTGATAACGCCCTGTCCCCCGGAGCCGGACAAAAGAAAACGGTATATATCCATCACTTACACCTCATGACGCGCTTTGGTTGAAATTTTGGCGTATTCTTCGCAATATTCCGGCCGCGCTTCGTTGCGGAAAATACCCCTCTGAATAAGATCCGGATTCTCTTTAAGTTTTTCCGAACCGACAGGCACAGTGACCTCCCGGTAGGACTGCATAAGTTCCACTGCCCCGCCTATGGAGTTTTTACGCCCAAAATACGTCGGGC
Organism: Deltaproteobacteria bacterium; assembly: GCA_031266055.1. Lineage (GTDB taxonomy): Bacteria > Desulfobacterota > Desulfovibrionia > Desulfovibrionales > Desulfovibrionaceae > WRHT01. The sequence continues at coordinate 22,494 of JAISBT010000168.1, read as the reverse complement.
AGGGCACCATCACTTCAATCACGGAAAAGCCCTTGTGCTGGATGGCTTTTTTGAGGATACCGGCAAATTCTTTAACGTGGAAAGCCGTGGTGCGGGCCACAAAGGTCGCCCCGGCGCCCATGGCCAGATTCACGATGTCAAAGGCCGGGTCAATGCTGCGGTACGGAGCGGTCGTGGCCAGGATGCCTTCCCCGGAAAGAGGTGAATATTGCCCGCCGGTCATGCCGTAAATACGGTTATTGAGCACAACGGCCGTAAGGTCTATGTTGCGGCGGCAGGCATGGATAAAGTGGTTGCCGCCGATGGCCGTGGCATCTCCGTCGCCCATGGGCACAAGCACCGTAAGCGCCGGTCTGGCCATTTTCAGCCCGGTGGCGCAAGCCAGCGCCCGGCCGTGCATGGTGTGCATGGTGTGAAAATCCACATACCCGGAAATGCGCGCTGAACAGCCTATGCCGGAAACCATGCTCAAAGAGGACGGATTAAGCTGCAGTTCGTCCACTACATGCAGAATACCGTTGAGCACTGTGCCGTGGCCGCAGCCCGGACATAGAATATGCGGGAAAAAACGTTCACGGATATATTGTTTGAAAGCCATATCAGAACCCCCTTCCTTCGATGATGCGCATTACTCGACCGATATCCGCGGGGGTAACCAGCATGCCGTCCATGCGGTTCACCAGGAAGACGCGTTCCGGGTTATTAACGGCCAGCTTCACTTGTTGAAGCATCTGGCCCATGTTCATTTCCACCATGAAAATATTTCTGGCGCGCGCTGTTTTCTGCCGTACCACCTGGGCCGGGAAAGGCCAAAGGGTTTGCAGTTCCAGAAGACCCACGCGGTCGCCTTTGGCGCGCCTGTCGGCAACAAGATGCAAGGCGCTGCGCGCGGAAGAACCATAAGAAATTATAACATTCTCCGCATCCTCCAGATAATATTCCTTGTACCGGGCAAGCAGTTCGGAGCGGTTTTCTATTTTGTCCACCAGGTGATAGACAAGTTTGATCACCTGTTCGGAGTTTTCCGTGGGGAAGCCGAAAATATCATGGAACAGCCCGGTTACATGATAGCGGTGCACGCCGCCGAAGTCTGAAATCGGCAGCCGCCCGTCTTCGCGGGGCAGATAAGGGTGGTAGTCCACGCCGGCTTTAACCGCAGTGCGCAGGCGTTCCACCACGTTCAGCTCTCCCGGTTCCGGAATTACCAGTTCTTCGCGCATATGCCCGATGACCTCGTCGAAAAGCAGAATGACCGGAGTGCGGTAGGTTTCCGCGATGTTAAAACCTTCCACCGTGATGGCGAAAACATCCTGAGCGGAAGAAGCGGTGAGCACTACAATGGAATGGTCGCCATGCGTACCCCAGCGGGCCTGGTTGACATCGCCCTGGGATACTTTGGTCGGCAGGCCGGTGGACGGGCCCGCGCGCTGCACGTTTACGACCACGCAGGGAATTTCCGCCATACAGGCGTAGCCTATGGCCTCCTGCTTAAGGGAAAATCCCGGGCCGCTGGTTGCGGTCATGGCTTTCGAACCGCCCAGAGACGCGCCGCACACGGCGCACATGGCCGAAATTTCATCTTCCATCTGAATGAACGCCCCTCCTGCCAGGGGAAGCTTTTCCGCCAGCAGCTCAGCGATTTCAGTGGAAGGAGTGATGGGGTAACCCGCAAAAAAGCTGACCCCGGCATACATTGCCCCCTGTACGCAGGCTTCGTTGCCTTGCACCAGGAGTCTTTCTTTTTTGGACGCGGCTTTTTTCACGCTCATTTACGCCCCCTTCGCGATCTTGGCGGGTTTTTGGCCAAGATCCACTGTAATGGCTAAATCCGGACAGTACAATTCGCATAACCCGCAGACCTTGCAGGCGCCCGGAACGGGCCGGGATTTGTCGCCCTCCATCTTGAGGGCGTGCGCCGGGCAAAAGGCCACGCATATGCCGCAGCCTTTACACCAACGTTCGTTAATCTGGACAGGATCCATAAGTGCTCTTCTCCCAAAGTTGCCGCCCGCTGCCGGGCGCGTTAATAATCTTCCCTTTGCGTCAGCTTGCGCAAATGCGCTTTACCGCGGTATATTTATCCGGTATGCTATAAGGCTTAAAGCCGTATACGAATAACGTACTACAGGAGGTGGCGTGAGCCAAGCAAAAACCACGCTTTCGCCCGGCTTTTATTCACTCTGCAAACGTAGCGACAGGTAACATATGCCCCTTACCGCAGCTGAAGAGCGGCGCATTCTCATTCTGGCCTTTGGTTCAACCGCCTGCATGGTTATGGGCGTGAACAGCGTCATGCCCATAATTCCGGCTCTGGCCCGCGAGTTTTCCGTAAGCCAGCCCACAGCAAGCCTCATCATCACCGCCTTCACCTTGCCCGGCATTGCCTTCACCCTGTTCGTGGGCATGCTGGCCGACAGGTTCGGACGCAAAATCATTTTTACGCTCTCCCTGCTGATTTTTTGCCTGGCGGGAACGGCCTGCGCTTTTACGGACAGTTTTGAAACCCTGCTTCTGTTCAGGTTCCTGCAAGGAGTGGGCGCCGCTCCCCTGGGCGTTCTCAACGTCACTATAATCGCCGATACCTGGTCAGGCGCGCGCATGGCCGGAGTGGTAGGCTACAATGCGACAGTTCTCAGCATCTGCACGGCCGTCTACCCCTCTTTGGGAGGCCTGCTGGCGCATTTCAACTGGCGCTGCACTTTTCTGCTGCCCCTTCTGGCCGTGCCGGTTTTGCTCATCAGTCTGCGCACGCCGCTTTCCAACCCCGGTAAAGCGGAATCGTTCGGCCGCTACCTTCTCGGTCTGGCGCGCATTTTTCACACCCGGAGGATTGCCGGGCTTTTAGCCATCACCGGGTTGACCTTTTTGCTTCTGTACGGCCCGATCATCACCTGCTTCCCGGTTCTGGCCGATGCCAGGTTTAACGCCGGCCCGGCTGCCATAGGAGGAACCATGGTCATTTCCTCCCTTGGCGCCGCGCTGACCGCTTCGCAGCTCGGCCGGCTTTACGCGCGTTTTTCCGCGCGCGCTCTTTTGCTGTGCAGCCAGATTTTCTATTGCCTCAGCATGTTGCTGATGGTAACCTTCAACGATTTTTCATGGATATTCCTGCCCATTTTGCTTTTCGGCATAGGCCAGGGCATGAATACTCCCAACGTGCAGGCCCAGCTCATGAATGCGGCCGGCGCGGAGGAACGGGCCGCGGTTATGTCCGCCAACGGCATGCTCCTGCGCCTCGGGCAGACTCTGGCCCCCGTAAGCTTCAGTTTCGTCATGGGCGGCCTTGGCATAAACAGCGGGTTTTACCTGGGTATAGCCTTCTCGGTTCTCCTCTCCGCCCTGGCCATTGTTTATGTGTCTGAAAAAGTGCGCATAACGTAAGCGCGTGATATGTTTACGGTTCAGTGTATAATAAAAAGGAGATTGCACCATGAAAATCAGCGCCAGAAATCAGCTTAAAGGCAAAATTGTTAATATTGAAGACGGGGCCGTCAACGGCATTGTGGTGGTGGATATTGGCGGACAGCAGCTTGTTTCCTCCATCACCATGGAATCCATCAGGAGCATGGGCCTCAAGACCGGCGCGGAAGTGTACGCGGTGATCAAGGCTTCGTCGGTGATGATCGGCGTTGAGTAGGGCGGTATGCGGCGTGGGCTTGTCAGCAAACCCTTGCCGCGAGGAAAGATGCATATGCTTCGCTTCAGACATTTTTTGTCCGGGCTGGCGGTACTTTTTGTATGGTTGTCCGTCACCGGGTGTTCCGCTTACAAAAACACACCGGCTCCGCGGGAAGCGGAAACCGCTTCGGCGGCAGGCGCGATAGTTATTGAGCACTACGCAAGCAGCGCCCCGGAGGAGTTCGACCGTACAATTCTTGACCGCGTACGGCAGAGATTTACCCGGCTTGACGATGTTTTCCATAAACGCGGGGATGGCGTCGCAAGTTACCTTTCGCGTTTTTACGCGCACACGGATATTTTTCACCGGGCAAGGCGCTGCGATTCGTTCATCCTGGCTTATCATCCCGATACCAGGGACGAACGGCGCAGCGTCGAATGCCATGTGGCTGTATTCACGTATGACAGCAACTCTCCGGTCAAAAAAATCCGGAGCCTGGAAAACCGCGATACCACCAGCCTGCGCAAGAGGCCGGCGGAGGGGCGTACAGGCAGTCTGACCTTTAAAGCGGGCCCGGAATATTACCGGATCTTTTTTGCGGACAAGAGGGTAATCTTTTTCTTCATTTACAGCGCGCGCCATGACGTGCGGGATGATCCGGCCCTGTATGCGGCCGCCCTGGAGCTGAAAGAAATCCTGCTCAACGAATGAAATGCGTATTATTCCAATTCGAAATTAAAAATGCGTTAATTTTTAATTTGGAATTGGAATCCGCGACAGGACGTCGCGGCGAAGCGGCATCCGTTAAACGGCATAGCCGTTTTACGGATGGCGACAGCAGCGCTATGCGAAGCATTTCGGAGGCAAGGCGGAACCACGCTTCCGCCGTAGCCGACAGATAAAAATTGCAGGACGCAATTTTTATCTGGACTCCGAATCAGAACTCCAGGCTGCCCGGAGTGCGGGGGAAGGCTATCACATCGCGGATATTGTTTATGCCGGTCAGCAGCATAAGCAAGCGCTCAAATCCCATGCCGAAGCCGGAATGCGCAACTGACCCGTAGCGCCGTAAATCCAGATACCACCAGTAGTCGTCCGCATTCTGCCCCAATTCCCGGAGGCGGCTTTCAAGCTTGTCCAGCCGCTCTTCACGCTGGCTGCCTCCGGCCAGTTCACCTATGCGCGGCACGAGTAAATCCATGGCCGCCACGGTTTCACCATCGTCATTGGCCCGCATGTAAAAGGCCTTGATCTTCTTGGGGTAGGCATAAACCGTTACCGGGCCTTGAAAATATTCTTCCGCCAGAAAGCGCTCATGCTCGGTTTGCAGATCCGCGCCGAAATAAACCGGATACTCGAATTTTCTGCCGGATTTATTCAAAATTTCCACAGCTTCACGGTAAGTTATCCTGCGGTATTCCCCTTCCGCCAACTGCCGCACCCGCCGCATCAGTTCCGTATCCACAAAGGAGTTGAAAAGCTCCAGTTCCTCCCGGCAGTGTTCCAGCACATGGCGCGCCGCCGCCCGGGCGAGATCTTCGGCAAGGCCCATATTGTCCTGCAGATCAAAAAAAGCCGCCTCCGGCTCAATCATCCAGAATTCAGCCGCATGGCGCGCGGTATTGGAATTTTCCGCCCGGAAAGTCGGGCCAAAAGTATACACCCGGCCCAAAGCCAGGGCCAGACATTCCGCCTCCAACTGGCCCGATACCGTCAGGCTGCTCTCACAACCAAAAAAATCTCCGGCGTAAGGCGCCTGGCCTTCCCCAGGCGTATAACCCAAAGGCAGAGTGGTCACCCGGAACATTTCCCCGGCGCCCTCGGCGTCAGATCCCGTCAAAATGGGCGTATGCACATGGTGAAAGCCCAAAGCGCGAAAAAAAGCATGCGCGGCATAGGCGATTTCCGAACGCATCCGCAGGGCCGCGCCATATTTGTTGGTGCGCGGACGCAGATGGGCGATGCCGCGTAAAAATTCGTCCGAATGGCGCTTCTTCTGCAGAGGATATTTGTTTTGATCGGCAGTGCCCAAAACCGTCAGTTCCGCAGCCCGAAGTTCCCACTTCTGCCCCTGGCCGGGGGAAAGCGCCAGATCGCCCACAACCTTGACCGCCGCGCCGTTTTGCGCTTCGGCCAGCGCGCTGTGCGCCTTGCTTTGCGCTTCAACCAGAACTTGCAGGCCGGAAAGGCAGGAACCATCGTTGATCACCAGGAAAGATACCAGCTTGGCCTCACGGCGGGTGCGCACCCAACCGTAAACCGTGATCCCGTCCAGAGGACGTTCCGCAGCCAGCGCCTCCACAACCCGCATACCGGTCTTGCCGTTCATTCTTCCTCCGGAGCGTCAATCATACCATTTCGAGATCAAAACTGCATCCATGCAGTTTTGATCTATCGGCTGCGGCGGAAACGTGGTTCCGCCTTGCCTCCGAAATGCTTCGCATAGCGCTGCTGTCGCCATCCGTAAAACGGCTATGCCATTTAACGGATGCCGCTTCGCCGCGACGTCCTGTCGCGGATACCATTGCGAGATCAAAGAGTATTCAAAAAATCAGCCAGCACTTCCATTATATCCATGGCGCTGTCCAGGCAAAGGTGTTCGTCTGAGCCGTGTTGCGAGGCATTGCCTTCAGCGCCCCATACCGCGCAGGGGATGTTGTTCCGGGAAAAAAACTGGGCGTCGCTGGCGCCGTGCCCCACCGTAATGGAGGTTTTGCGTTTTTTATTCGCGCAACGGAACAGGGCGTCCAGGCGGGGAGAAGGCAAAGGCGTGAGCGGCGGGATGCTGGCGACAAGTTCCAGCCGGCCTTCCAGAGCGGCGCCAATGGATTGGACAAGTTGTTCGGGGTTTTGTTTTTCGGTGTAGCGCACGTCAAAATCGGCCCGCGCGTGATCCGGCACCTGGTTGACCACCTCACCGGAGCGGATCATGCCGATATTACAGGTCGGGTGCCAATACTCCGGGGAACCGGAGTATTGTTTTTCTATATGCTTAAACATTTCCGTAACTTTGATGCAATCTCCGGCCAGTTTGACGGCCGCGTTATCTCCAAGCCAAGGGCGGGCGCCGTGCGCGGCTTTGCCTTCTTCGAGCAAGGCAAGGCGCAGCACTCCTTTTTGGCGGGTGATAATTTCCGCGGGGCTTCCACCGTCCAGGGCAAGGCAGAATTCCGGCATTTTGCCCAGCCTGGGCAAAACCCGCTCACAGACGAAGCCTGCCCCGTCCGCGCCGCCCACTTCTTCATCCCCGGTGAACAGCAGCATAAAATCCGGTCTGGCCGCCGCAAGTTCGCGGTAAAGCAGCAGGGAAAGAGCCACGGCGTATTTATCGTCCACGCTCCCCCGGCCGTATAGTTCGTTGCCTTTGAGCCGGGGGGAAAACTGATGATCCGCGCCTTCAACCACGTCAAAATGCGCCAAAAGCAGCGCTTTGGGCGGCACGGAGCCGCTTTTGTACAAAGATTCTCCCACCAGGATGGAAGGAATACCGTTACTGTCAAACACCCTGTGCATGAGGGAGTGTTCCCGGAGCCAGCCGGCAATAAATCCGGCGCATGCCGCAAGCGCTTCCGGTCTGTTGCGGGTTGAACGGAAGGCAATCAGGCGGAAAATAAGCTCCGTCAATTCTTCTTGCAGGGAACCGACGCTTTGAGCGGGTAACAATCGGCGCCTCCATGGGGCGGTTTAACGCGGAATTTACAAAGATACGGGGAAAAACTTCCAGTACGGGGGCAGCCCGATAACGCTTACATTCACGCGCAGTCTGACAATTTCCGAAGGAGGGAGGTTGTCGGGCAAAGCAAGCGTCGCGCGCATTGACCTGAAACGGCTGATGCGGAAAGTGAGCGCCCCCCGGATAACCGGCGCAAGTTCAACCTCGTCGCCCTGCCTGGTTATGCCGAAAATATAACAGTTTCCTGAAAGGGTGGTTTTTTGCGGGACATTGTTAATATCAAAATTTATGCGCAGTTTTTTGCCTGCTTCAACGCTGGCGGATACATTGGAAATTTGTACCGGATAAGTATCGGCCCCTTCAGGATCGCCGCCTGCGGCATTCAGGCCGGCTGTGGTCACCGGGGCGGTTTGCCCCAAAAGCTCCTGCATATCTTCCAGGGCCGGTTTGCCGCCCGCGCCCTGACCCGAAGCGGGAGATGAACCATCGCCCGGCACCGGCCGGTCGGGCTGCGTGGAGGCGGTATTTCCGGGGTTACCCTGCTCGCTGCCGGAACGAAAGGGTTGCACCACGTTATTCAGGGCATAGGAGCGCGAAGCGGCGAGGTTGCCCGGGCTGGGGTCGCCATAGGGCAAAACAGCCAGATTGGCGTGATCCTGCAGCTTGACCTTGGTTTCGTTCAGTTCGGTTTGCATGACTTCAAGATTTTGCGCGGCCAGCAGATACTTGTCTTGAAAATGCAGCAATCCGTAAATGCTTGCGCCGCAGGTTCCAAGGATAACCAGCAGCAGAACCGCCGCGAGCTTGAACCAGAACGTGCGCAGCCTGAAAGTTGAGACCGTGTTGTCGTCGCGCATGAGCAAAATGCTGTATGAAGATTTTGACGCGCCGCTCATTTTCTTGAAGGTTTCCAGTCTTCACGGACAATAAGCAAAGAACCCTCCGCCGCTTCCAGAAGTAAAGTTTTCAGGCCCCGGTCGGTATAGCCTTTGCTGCCGGTATACGACTGGAATATTGTAACCTTGATTCCAGGCCCTGTGCGTGTGATTTCAATGGAATCGAAGACGATTTCCAACGGTTTCGCCTGCGCCCAAAGCTTGCCTTTGGCCGCGAGCATCTGTTGCAAACCCAGGCCGGACTGGGTGGCCCCGGAAGCATAAAACCCGGCGTAAGCTTCAAGATCCGCCTTAAACCACGCCTCTCTCCAGTCGTCCAGAAACTGCCGTATACGCTCTTCCGGTATTTCCGGCGCCGCTTCGACCCGGCCCGGCCTGGCTTCAGCAAAAGTTTGCGCTGCCGGGGCAAGCGGCAACGCGCCGGATTGTCCGGGCGGATCGGCCTGTTCAGTTGCTTCCGCCGCAGGCTCTCCCCCTCCCGCCGGCAACCCGCCGCTTGTCCCGGATGAAGCCAGCAGAACCGGGCTGGCAAGTCCGGGCAGCCATTCCATGCCGACTATGCGCAGTTGCCCCTGAGCGTCTTTTTGCCAGTACAGCCTTCTTGTGCCGCTGGTTTTAAGATTGGAGGCCGCGTATTTTTGATTGAACCAGGTTACCCAGTATCCCGGCCCTTCCAAAATCTGCAAGTCGCTTATTTCATTGTTGATCCAGGAAACAGCCCTGAAAACTTGTTCCTTGTGGGCGCGAAAAGCCTCAAACGGCTGCTTTTGCGCCAAAGAATAAGCCTGCGCGTCATAAAACTCGAACAAGACGGACGAACGGTTTTCCCAGGCTTCCGCCCAGGCGGGAACCAGCTTTTCCAGCGCGGCAAAATCAGCGGCGCGCCCGGCGGAAAGTTCCTCCATACGCTCTATGCGTTCAGCTATGGTTACCGGCTGCCCCCGCTGAATTTTTTCGCCCAGGGAGGCAATGTCCTGATTGTTCATCCCCACGCAGCCCCGCGTATCCAGAGGGGTAAGCGGCACGCCCTTGCCGTGCAGCCAGATGCCGTACCCGGTTTTTCTCCGCAGGCGATCCACCGGGTTGGGATAGTTCAGGGGATAGGCCTCTTTGCCGTAAAGGGTGTAGTTCAGCCCCGAAGTAATGTGGCTTTCCACAAAGTATACTCCTTCGGGTGTTTTAAGGTCGCCATTCACAAGTTTATCGCCGGTTTCCTGGCCGGTCGTACAGGGAAAGGCGGCAGCCAGGCGCATGGGGCTGTGACGTTCATAGGCAAAGACTTTTTGCTCGTGCTTGTCCACGGCAATAAGAAAGGCAGGGGAAGCGTCATGGCCGCCCAAAACCGCGCTCCAGCTTTGAGCGGCCGGAGCCTGGGCAGAAGACGCTTCCGCCGGGACTGCCATGAAGAGCAGCCCGGCCAGCCCCGGCAAAAGACAAAGGATTGCTTCACGGCTTTTTCGCTTCAGTGCGGACAAAATTGTACCAGTCATTTTTTTACGTCAGCTCCGCGCAAGACTTACCAGTTCAGCCCGGGTAAAGACGGCGTGAAGTTCGCAGCCGTTCCGCCGCAAAGCTTCTTTGCCGCCCTGTTCTCTATCCAGCACACAACAGACATCGCGCGCAATCAAACCTGCTGCGCGCACCCTGTCGCAAGCTTGTAACACAGATCCACCGGTGCTGACAACATCTTCAAGCATACCCACGCAGGCGCCAGGGGCAAAATTGGCCAAACCCTCAATAGCTCCGGCTGTGCCGTGTTTTTTGGCTTCTTTCCGCACAATCAGACCGGGCCACAAATACCCCTGCGCGCGCCCGGCCAGGGAAACCGCGCTGACCAGGGGATCAGCCCCCATGGTCATGCCGCCGACGCCGTCAATATGCAAAGGCGCAAGCATTTCGACCAGCAACATGCCTATAAGCCAGGCGCCTTCAGGATGCAGGGAGCTTTGCCGGCAATCGAAGTAATAGTCGCTTTTCAGCCCTGAACTTAAGGTAAAATCACCTTCAAGGTAGGATTTTTCCATCAGCAGCCGGGCCAGATTTTTTTTCAGCGTCGCGCTATCCATAATTAATTGGTTCATTTTAATTAATTGATCCATTTTAACCGAAAACACGCTGAAAAATCACGTCTTCATGGCGTAAGTAGTAAGCGGGGTCGAAAAGTTCATCCAGAAGGGCGGCATCCAGCCTGGAAGTTATTTCCTTTTCCCGGCCCAGCATGTCCCGGAAAGGTTTTTGTTCTTCCCAGCTGCGCATGGCGCAGGCTTGCACAAGGGCATAAGCCTCCTGCCTCTGCATGCCCGCGCGCTCAACCAGGGCCAGCAGCACCCGTTGAGAGAAAAAAAGCCCGAAAGAGGACAGCAGGTTGCGGCGCATATTTTCCGGTCTGAGGCGCAGGCCGGTGAGCAGCTTTTTCAGGCGGTGCAGGATATAATCCGCCAAAATAGTGGAATCCGGCATGATAACCCGTTCAACTGAAGAATGGCTTATGTCCCGCTCATGCCAGAGAGGCATATTTTCCAGCGCAGCCAGCGCGTTGCCGCGCAGCAGCCGGGAAAGGCCGGCCATATTTTCCGCGGAAATAGGATTTTTTTTGTGCGGCATGGCCGAAGAACCTTTTTGACCTTCGGCAAAGCCTTCTTCAGCCTCCAGCACTTCAGTGCGCTGCAAATGCCTGAGTTCCGTGCAGAGCCGCTCCACCCCGCCGCCAAGCAGAGCAAGGCTTGTAAAATAATGGGCGTGGCGATCCCGCGGGATAATCTGCGTGGAAACAGGCTCGGGGAGCAGGCCCAAAAGGCCCAAAGCCAGTTCCTCCACTTGCGGTTCCAGCATGGCGTAGGTGCCGACCGCCCCGGAAATTTTACCGTAGGCCATGCCCGCGAGAGCCTCGGAAAAACGCTGGCGGTGGCGTGCGAATTCAGTATAAAATCCCGCCATTTTCAGGCCGAAGCTGGTCGGTTCGGCATGGATTCCGTGCGTACGCCCCATGCACAGCATCCCTTTGCCCTTGCGCGCGAGGTCTTCCAGAGCTGTCAAAAGCTCATCCAGACCGCGCAGAATTTTCCGGCCGGCCCGGGTGAGGAGCAGAGCGCCGGCGGTATCCACAATGTCGGAGGAGGTACATCCCAGATGAATAAAGCGCGCCTCCGGGCCGACGGTTTCCTCCAGGGCTGTAAGAAAGGCAATGACGTCATGGCGGGTAACTTCTTCTATCGCGCGCACCCGTTCCGGATTGACCGCGGCTGTTTCGCGGATATGCGCCAGGGACTGCGCCGGTATTACGCCCAGCTTGCACCAGGCCTCGCAAATCGCCAGTTCCACTTCCAGCCAGGCTTGCAGGCGGGCTTCATCTGTCCAGAGCGCGCCCATTTCCGGGCGGGTGTAGCGTTCTATCATAAATCAGGCCGCCGAGGAAGAAGAATGGGCCGAAGCCCCCGCGGCTGCCGCGGTTCCGGAAGGAGGCTTTCCGGCCTTGGCTTCCGGGGCCGCTTTGCCGGAAGAATCAGTAACGGGAGCGCCTGTTTTGGCGGGAGCGCCGGAAGCTCCGCCCGCGTTTCCGGACTCGGTTCCCGAAGCGGCCGGCCGCGTTTCAGCCGTGCCGCCGTTTTCATCTTTACCCTTGCGGTAGCCATAATCGGTGACATACCAGCCGCCGCCTTTAAGCACAAAAGAAGTATTGGAAACAATGCGCCGCGCGGTGCCGTTACACTCCGGGCAGGCGCGCGTGGCCCGGTCATCAATATGCCTGACCCATTCTTCAAAGACTTTATGGCAGTTGTCACAACAATATTCATAAATAGGCATTATTAAAAATCCTCATAAAAACACGCAATAAAGCGAATACCCGGAGCATTTTAACATTGAAAAGGTATAAAGCGCTCGGCGAGGATTTGCCTGCAAATCCTTGCCGCGAGGCAAGCTTGCTTCGCCGTTAAGCGGCAATCTCAAGCGTAAAATGCTATAAGTGCGACACGGTACCGGATGGGATCAGGACTTTTTCGCGGCTGCCCTGGCTTCACGGATACGGGCCTTAAGGCGTTGTTCGCGGCGATGGCGTTTGCGGTCAAGCTCTTTTTTACGTTCAACCTTCTTTTGGGACATGGTGTGCAATCTCCTTGTTTATCCGGCAACATACCCCGGCCAGACGGTATTTGTAAATACGCCGCGGTTGTCACTCTTTATATTATGCATTATAGGTAGCCCATGCTGTACACTCTCCACCCGGATTACCCCGCGCCGCGCGCCCGAACCCCCTTGCCCGCGCTCCGGCATAAACTGTTTGCGCTGGTCTGCGCAAGCCTGCTTTTCTTTTCAGCCTGCGGCGGAAAAAACATTGTTCCGCCTGAACCGGCAAAAACCGCTGCCGCCGGCCCTGAAATTCGTAAAAGCTCCGACTTCGCTTCGCTGGAAAACCTCCGGATTACCAGGCTCACGGCGGACGAAGCCAGAACCTTGGCCGTAAAACTTGACCCGGCCCGGCAGGGCATGCGCAGTTGGAACGATTTGCGCTTTGCGCTGGAGCAGAGTCTCAGCTATGTCAACCTCAAGCCGCAAGGTTCTGTGGCCGCGGTTTTTCCGGCCGGCCAGCCGGGAGAGGCGCTTCAAGTAACCTGGGCCGAACTGCGCGGCAGCCTGCTGCGCATGTTGGAACTCCTGCCTTACCTGGACGTAAACCCCGGACTTCTGGCCGAAGAATTCCGCTGGTGGGAGTTCTCGCCCGCATTCGGCTACACCGGGTATTATGAGCCGACTCTTGACGCCTCTTACCGGCCAGGCCCCATGTATGCTTTTCCTCTTTACTCCAAGCCGCCGGATTTACAGCCGAACCAGTTGTTTTTCGACCGGCGCGCGATTGACCGCCTGCGCGTTCTGGCCGGGCGCGGTCTGGAACTTGCCTGGGTGCGCGACGAACTGGATGCGTATTTTTTGCACATTCAAGGTTCCGGCCGGCTGATTTTTCCGGATGGTTCCGTCAAACATGTTTTGTATGCCGGAAAGAACGGACGCCCCTACGTATCCCTGGGAGCGGTGCTGCGCGACAGGGGTTTGCTGGACGCGGACAATATCAGCATGCCCAGCATAAGAGACAGCCTGCTGAAAATCCCTGAAGAAAAAGCCGCTCTTCTGGATATGAACCCCTCGTATGTTTTTTTTCGTCTGGCCGATGACGGCCCCATAGGCAGCATGGGGAGCATTCTCACCCCCCAGGCCAGCCTGGCGGTTGACCCGCGGGTATTGCCCTACGGTTCCCTGGTTTTTTTCAATACCCTCCTGCCCGGCCAAACAGGCGGACACCAACTCCCTCTTTACGCTCTGGGTCTGCCGCAGGACAGCGGAGGGGCCATAAAGGGAAGACGCATAGATATTTTCTTCGGAGCGGGCAAAGCGGCGGAACATGCCGCCGGATACTTGAACCAGGAGGGCGGAATTTACCTGCTGCTGCCCGCTTCCTAAAGCATTTTACGCTTGAGATTGTCGCTTGGCGGCGAAGCAAGTTCGCCTCGCGACAATCTCGCGGCAAGGATTTGCAGGCAAATCCTTGCAGAGCGCTTTATACATTACGCTCTAAAGCATTTTAACATTAAAGCGGCGGGCGCCGCCGCCCGCACAGGGTCTTCGCGCGTGCCCGGTCTGGAATTACAAACCAATGGCGGATCCCATTTTCTTGAAAACTTTTTTCGCTTTATTCAGAGGTTTTTCATTTTCCAGGCGGGCAAATTCGCGCAGCAGTTTTTCCTGTTCCTGGCTGATATTCTTTGGAATAAGCACGGTCAGTTCCACCAGCAGATCGCCTGTGCGGTTTCGTCCGGGATAAGGCAGCCCTTCACGGGCAATGCGAAAAACCTGCCCGCTTTGGACGCCTTTGGGTATTTCAAAGGCAATGCCCGCCTCCGGCTCCCGCAGGGTGGGCAATTCAATTCTGTCGCCAAGGATTGCCTGGACAAAGGAAATATCGCGGCGCACGAGCAAATCCTGGCCCTGGCGCTCAAAAGTTTTATCCTGCTGAACATGCAAAACCACATGCAGGTCGCCCGGGGAACCGCCGTTGACTCCGGCTTCTCCTTCGCCCCGAAGACGCAAACAATTGCCCGTATCCACACCCGCCGGGATGCTGACCGCAAGTTCGCGCATTTTCTCAACAATGCCCGCTCCGCGGCATTTGGGGCAGGGATTTGTGATAATTTTACCCGCGCCGCCGCAACGGGGGCAGGGCATCTGAAACTGGAAAATGCCCTGGCTGCGGCGAATCTGTCCCAAGCCTCCGCAGTCCGGGCAGGAACTTGCGGAGCTGCCCGCGGCGGCGCCCGAGCCTCCACATTCCCGGCAGTGCTCGTGGCGGGGTATTTTTATTCTTACTTCTCCGCCTTTGGCCGCCTGCATAAAGCTGATTTCCAGATTGTAGCGCAAGTCCCCGCCGCTTCTGGCCCGGTTGCCGCCCATGCCGGCAAAACCGAACAAATCGGCGAAAATATCGCTGAAATGTGAAAAAATATCCGAAGAGGAGCCGAAATTATGCCCGTTGCCGCTTACCCCGGCGTGTCCGAAACGGTCATAACGCTGTCTCTTTTCCTGGTCGTGCAAAACCTCATAGGCCTCCGCGGCTTCTTTGAAGCGCACCGAGGCCTCCGGGTCATCAGGGTTGCGATCCGGGTGGTATTTGAGCGCAAGCTTGCGAAAGGAACGTTTTATTTCTTCTTCGCCGGCATTGCGCTGCACACCTAAAATTTCGTAATAATCACGCTGGGACATTTTGGCGGTTCCGGGGTGTCCGGTCAGGTTTAATCGTTGTCCAACGCTTCTTCCGCGCCTTCATCAATGGGCACGTAGTAAGTCAAATCCTCCGGCAGCACTTTGCCGGCGGCAATTTCACGCAAAGCGGTGACGACTTCTTTATTTTTGGATTCTATGAGCGGCTCGTAGCCCTCGCGATATTGGTGAATACGCTTTATTGCCATCTGTACCAACAAAAAACGGTTATCCACCCGTTTCTGGCAATCTTCAACTGTAATTCTGGCCATGCGGGAAACTCCTCGGTCTGTCAGCCACGGCAAAAACGGTCAAAACTGGTACCAGTTAACATTGCCGCACAATCCTAACCAGATAACGCAGGACTTTCACTCTGTCAATACAAAAACGCAGGGCGGACGCAATAAAATGCGTCCGCCCCGGCAAAAACGCGGCGGACGGCCCATACCTCCGGCTTAGCGGGCTGCCTTCCGCATGTCCGCGTCCAGCGTTTGCAGGCGCGCCACATAGATGTCCGCCCAGGCGTTGATTGCGCCCAACCCCTCAAGATTGCTTTTCACGCTGAATCCCGCGGCTTGCAACCGGGACGCCCAACTGTCGGCTTCGCCGCCGGCCATGTCGTTCCGGGCGTGATCGCCGGCCACCAGCATGAAGGGAGACAGCAGAACTTTACTGACTTTGGCTTCCTGCAAGGCGGCGAGCACGGCTTCAAAGCCGGGTTCGCCCTCCACCTGCCCGATGAAGACGGGATAACGGTATTTTTTGGCCATGGCCGCGCCGAAGTCGCGGTAGGCTTGCACGTCGTAGTGGTCGTTGCCGTGCCCCATCAGCACCAGGGCTGAACCATCGGATTCGGCCAGCTTGATCAGGGAACCCAAAGCCTCGGCGGCCCGTTCCAGCCGGGCGGAACTGCCGTCGCCCAGAGCGGAATCGCCATAGGCAAGATAGGGAAAGGGCCGCTTGGACTCCTGAAAAGCGGTGATGGCGGCCAGTTGCTCGACAACGGCTTTCTGATCCCGGTACTCTGTGCCGTTGGTGATGTGCAGAGACTGCACCAGGATGTCGCGCGCTCCTTGCTCCTGAATAAGCGCCAGCGTGGCCAGGGGGTTTTTGATGTCATATATTTCCGCCGGCACCTGGGGGTTCGCCCGCCTGAACGCCGCGTCGCCGGCGCGGGCATGCCAGATTTCCCGGATGATGTTGGAACTGAAACTCAAATGGACGTCATAAGCGGGAAAAGCGGCTTTGACCCTGCCGAGCACATTCAGAATCGATCCCAGCGCTTCCGCTTCGGTGGTGCCGAAGGCCGCCAGAACAACGGCCGGCTTTTGGGGCGTCCGCTCATAGGCGAACCCGGAAAAGGGAAAAGCCAGGGCCAGGATAAAAGTGACGGACAGTAAACGCCAAACTTTGAACGCTGCTTTATACATGGTGAACCTCTGCAAAAATTTAAAGACGGCGATCAAAAAATGGCCCGCCTCATAAAGAGGGAGCCACGCAACCGATTTTAAACGCGGAAAATCCACCTGCCATCGCCGGGCCGGGATTTACACGCAAGGCAGGTCTTCTGACTCCCGGGCTCTTTTGGCGATATTCCCCGAGCCTTCCCGTTTTCACAGTGACTGACCTTGCGGTCGCGAAGAAATATCTACCCGGTTACAGCGGCGGGTCCGTGTCGGCATCGCACCGGCTTCCCTTTTATGTCCGTAAACGGACGCCCTGCGCAAAAAATACCTAGCTGATTTTCCCCGTTGCTGTCAACGGCGGGGTTTGTCACATATGGCAATTTTTCTATTGACATAAAGATTACACGCGGATATGTCTACTGTTTCAACCTTGCTCGCCGGGGTGAACCGGCGGGCCATTTGCCCAAAAGGAGAAGAGCACATGCGAAAGTTTGAGACCATGCTGCTCCTTAGCCCTGAACTGGCCGGAGAAGCGCGCGAAAGCGTGCTTGCCGCGCTGCTTGGAGTTATTGAGCGCGAAGGCGGCAAACTGGTAATTGCCGACCATTGGGGTATGCGCGATCTTGCCTACCCTATCAAAAAACAGAACCGGGGCTATTATGTCCGCCTGGAGTATCTTGCCCCCGGTAAACTGGTAGCGGAACTGGAGCGTAATATCCGTATAACCGAAGGCATTTTCCGCTTTGTCACGATCAAGCTGGAACAAAATGCGGAGGAGGCGGCGAATGTACAGCAATAACAAGAAAAAATTTGCTCCCCGCCGCAAATTCTGCCGGTTTTGCGCGGATAAGGACACCCCTTTGAATTACAAGCGCGTGGATATTTTACGCGAATTTATCACCGAACGCGGCAAAATAATCGCCCGGCGCATAACCGGCGCCTGCGCCTTCCATCAGCGGGCCCTGACTCTGGAAATTAAACGCGCCCGCCAGATGGGCTTTTTGATCTATACTGCCACGCACTCCACCGAAGTGCTGAAAAAAAGCATTCTGTAGAGCATTTTAACAATGAAAATGTTAAAATGCTCTGGCGGCGGGTACCGCCGCCCGCCCCGCAGGCGCAGGCAAAACTTGCTTCAGCCGTTGCTGCGCAGCAGCTTACGGATGTAGACAGCAGCGATGTTTCGCCGTAAAGCGCCGGAGGGAGCGTATCAAAGTTAAATTGCCTCAGGAGGGTATAATGGCAGGCATGAAAATAATTCTCAGGGCCGATGTGGAAAATCTCGGCCGCCTTGGCGATGTTGTTGTGGTCAAACCCGGTTACGGGCGCAATTTTTTGTTGCCGCAAGGCTTCGCCATGCCGGCCACAAAATCCAACCTTAAAGTCTTTGAACTTGAGCGGAAAAAGCTGCAGGCAAAAATGGACGCCCTGCGCTTTGCGGCCGGGGATCTGGCCGGACGCATTGAAGCGACCATAATCAGCATTTCCATGCGCGTCGGCGAAAATGACAAACTTTACGGTTCCGTCACCTCCGCCATGATCGCCGGCGAACTTGCCGCTAAAGGCATAGAAGTTGACCGCCACCGCATTCTTCTTGATTCTCCCATAAGAACTCTCGGCGATTTTGAGGTTCGTGTGCGTCTGCATGCGGATGTTACGGCAAAACTTGCGGTTAAGGTTCTACCAGAGGAACGGGTTCACGAAGAAGATGCAAAGCCAGCACAGCAGTCCGTTTCAGCGGACGAACAAACTGACGAACCGGCAGTGGAAAAATCCGCCGAATAGCGTTTTTACAGCGGAGGACGGAACTGCCCTGACCGAGGAAGATCCGTCCGCCGCGCTTAAAGAGCAGGCCGAAGCGGACATTTTGCGCAATGTGCCGCCCCACAGCGTGGAAGCAGAACAGGCCGTCCTGGGCGGCGTTTTTCTTACGCCGGACGTTCTGGACGAACTGAACAGCCTCATAAACGCCGAAGATTTCTACCTGCCGGCCCATCGCATCATTTATACAGCCTGCCGCACGCTCATGGATAAAAATGCGCCGGTGGACATTGTTTCCGTAAACACCTTCCTCAAAGACCAGGGGTTGCTGGAAGAAGCGGGCGGCTCCGAGTACATCGCAAGCCTGGCCCATAACATCCTGAGTTCCGCCAGGGCCGATTACTTCGCCGGCATTGTGCGCGACAAATCCCAGTTGCGCGCGCTTATTTCATCCTGCTCCGGCATTATCAGCCGCTGTTTTGAACCCGGCGAAGAAACCAAAACCCTGCTGGATGAATCCGAAAAAGCAATCCTGGCCGTGGGCGAACGCCGCTCTGAAAAAACCTACCAGCGCAGCGCGGTCATGGTGGACGAGGTTTTTGAGCAAATACACCTGCGCGCGAAGAACAAGCTGGTTCTGACCGGCCTGAACAGCGGGTATACAGGCATAAATACCATGACCGGCGGTTTCCAGAACTCGGATTTGATTATTATCGCCGCCCGCCCGGCCATGGGCAAAACCGCCTTTGCCATGAACATAGCCATGCGCGCCGCGGGCATACAAAGCAGCCACCCGGGCGTTCCGGTGGCGGTTTTTTCTCTGGAAATGAGTTCAAGCCAGCTTATAGAGCGCATGCTTTGCGTGCGGGGCAGCGTAGACCTCACCAGGCTCAGGAAAAACCAGCTGGAGGACGACGATTGGGCTGCCCTGACGATAGCGGCGGACGACCTCAGCAGAGCCGAAATTTTTATCGACGATACCCCGGCGCTTTCAATCATGGACTTGCGCAGCAGGGCAAGACGCCTGCACAGAAAAGAAGGCGTCCGGCTTGTGGTGGTGGACTACCTGCAACTGATGCGCGCCTCCCCCCGCATTGATTCCCGTGAACAACAGATTGCCGAAATATCGCGCGGCCTTAAAGCCATGGCCAAGGAGCTGAATATCCCCGTTATCGCCCTGTCGCAGTTAAGCCGCAAACTGGAGGAACGCAAAGGCGACGACAAAAAACCCCTGCTCTCCGATTTACGCGAATCCGGCGCCATTGAACAGGACGCGGACGTGGTGATGTTCATTCACCGCGATTCCGTGTACCAAAAGCTTGACCCGCCGCCCCAGGCGGACAGGGCGGAAATAATTTTCGGCAAACATCGCAACGGAAAAATCGGCTCAATATGGCTAGTATACAAGCCGGCCTTCACCCTGTTTGAGGATGACCGGCCCATGATCAACGCCGCATATGCCGATTCCATATGAATTGCCGGGCTTCGCCCCGGCTGAACACTGGAGTTGATATGGTCAGTATCGGCACGCCGCTGTCAAGGCAAGCCACCCGGCTCATGCTGCTCGGTTCAGGGGAACTTGGCCGAGAAGTGGCGCTGGAAGCCATGCGCCTGGGCGTGGAAGTAATTGCCCTGGATCGCTACCGGGATGCCCCGGCCATGCAGGTCGCGCACAGAAGTTATGTGCTGTCCATGCTGGACGGCCCGGCTTTGCGCAAAATCATCGAACAGGAAAAGCCGGACTTTATTGTGCCGGAAATAGAGGCCATAGCCACCGAAACGCTTCTGGAACTGGAAAAAGAAGGACACACGGTTATTCCCACCGCCAAGGCGGCTTTTTTGACCATGAACCGTGAAGGCATCCGCAGACTGGCCGCCGAGGAACTTGGGCTGCCCACTTCCCCTTACAGGTTTGCCGGCAGTTTTGATGAATTCAAGGCGGCAGCGGCGGAAATCGGCCTGCCCTGCCTGGTCAAGCCGGTCATGAGTTCTTCCGGCAAGGGGCAGAGCCTTATCCGGGAACAAAACCAGCTGGAAAAAGCCTGGGATTACGCGCAATCCGGCGGACGCGCCGGGGCCGGGCGAGTCATTGTGGAAGGATTCATTGACTTTGACTACGAGATTACCCTGCTCACCGTAAGGCATATCGGCGGCACGACTTTTTGCGAACCCATCGGGCACTTTCAGGAAGACGGCGATTACCGCCTTTCCTGGCAGCCCCAGCCCATGAGCGCGGAAGCTTTGCGACAGGCGCAGCGTATAGCCGGATCCATCACCGGGGCCTTGTGCGAAAGCGGGGTTAAAAGGGACAATATCGTGGGGCGCGGCATCTTCGGAGTGGAATTGTTCGTCAGGGAAAATACCGGCCCCGGAGGTGGGGCACCGTCAGTCTGGTTCAGCGAAGTTTCTCCCCGGCCGCATGATACCGGGCTGGTAACCTGTATTTCGCAGAATCTTTCCGAATGCGCCCTGCATGTGCGGGCAATTTTGGGGCTGCCCGTGCCGGCCATACGCCAGCTTGGGCCGGCGGCATCCGCGGCCCTGCTTGTACGCGGAAATTCCGGCTGCATACGTTACGCGGATGTGGACAAAGCCCTGCAAGCTCCGGATACCAACCTGATGCTCTTTGGCAAGCCTGAGGTCAAAGGCCGCCGGAGAATGGGAGTCGGCCTGGCCCTGGACTATGGCGCGGAAAACTCCGCGGCAGCCCTGGAAACCGCCAAAAATAAAGCCAAAGCCGTTATAGCCGCTGTCAAGGCCGTAATGTCGTAATTAAGCATTACTAACCAAATGGAGTTTCCGGTGCAGGATAAAAACAATTCCGATCCCCTGGTGGTCGGCCTTGCCGGGTTCGGCACGGTTGGCAAAGGATTCGCCCGCATACTGGAGGAAAACCAGGCGGAAATTTTCCGGCGTGCGGGACGCGAAATACGCATAAAAAAAGTTCTGGTGCGCGACGTTACCCGCGCAAGAACTCAGGCTTTACCGCCTGGGGCAAGCTTTTGCGCCGATATGGACGAGCTTGCGCATGACCGGGACATAGACGTTCTGATTGAGCTCATCGGCGGCATAGAGCAAGCCGAGCGAATCATCCGGCAGGCTCTTGACGCGGGCAAACATGTGGTTACCGCCAACAAGGCCCTGCTGGCCGAACAGGGCGAGGAGCTTTTCGCTCTGGCAGCGCGGAAAAAGCTTTTTCTCGGCTATGAGGCCAGCGTCTGCGGCGGAATTCCGGTTGTGCAGACTCTGCGCGAAAGCCTTGCGGCCAACAGGCTGACCAGCATTCTGGGCATTCTCAACGGTACCTGCAATTATATACTGTCGGCCATGACCACCCGGAACATGCCCTTTGCCGAAGCTCTGAAAGAAGCGCAAGATCTGGGCTATGCCGAAGCCGACCCCGGCCTGGACATTGACGGCGTTGATTCCGCGCATAAGCTGGCCCTGCTCATCCGTTTGGCCTGGGGAGTGAATTATCCTTTCCGCAAGCTGCCGGTCAGCGGCATACGCGACATAACCCCGGAAGATATCATGTTTGCCCGTGAATTCGGCTACAATATCAAACTGCTCGGCCACGCGTACATGGAAAACGACAGAATAGAAGCCGGAGTCTTCCCCACCCTGGTGCCCAATTCCTATCTGCTGGCCCGCGTCGGGCATTCTTACAACGCCGTGCGGATGGAAGGCAACGCCGTAGGTTCGCTTTTTATGCACGGACTGGGCGCCGGCGAACTGCCCACGGGGAGCGCTGTCGCCGCCGATCTTCTGGAAATAGCCCGCGGCGGAAAAGCCAATAACCGGGGCTATACGAGCGGCGCTCTGCCCGCCGCCGACATACTGCCGCCGGAGACCGCTTCCGCGCGCCATTACTTCAGGCTGACGGTGGAAGACAAACCCGGCGTCATGCGTGATGTGGCCTCCATTTTCGCGGACAACGACATTTCCATCCACCAGGTATTGCAAAAGGGGCAAAGCCGGACTGTTCCCCTGGTTTTTATGACCCACAAAGCCAAAGCCCTGGATATTCAAAACGCGGCAAAAGCTATAGCCGGCTGCGCTTTTGCAAGCGCCGCCCCTGTGTATTACCGGGTTCTGCCTCCGCCCGGGGGAACGGACTAGAACCATGTCACACTTAAAACTTCGCTTCGCTACGTTTGAAGTGTGAAGATCGCAAAGCAAAAAACGTGGTTTTTGCTTTGCTCCGCCGCCTTAAGGCGGCGCGCCGGGCTTGTCAGCCCGGCGTCAGTACGCTGTTCTATACGAACTTTTAAGTGTTACAGCGTACTAGAACCATGTCACACTTAAAACTTCGCTTCGCTACGTTTGAAGTGTGAAGATCGCAAAGCAAAAAACGTGGTTTTTGCTTTGCTCCGCCGCCTTAAGGCGGCGCGC
>JAISBT010000166.1 GCA_031266055.1 Deltaproteobacteria bacterium | reverse complement strand
AAGCCCGGCGCGCCGCCTTAAGGCGGCGGAGCAAAGCAAAAACCACGTTTTTTGCTTTGCGATCTTCACACTTCAAACGTAGCGAAGCGAAGTTTTAAGTGTGACATGGTACTGACGGGTGAGCAGAATGACCGAAGCCCTGCAATTTTTTAAAGCCCTGTCGGACGAAACGCGTCTGCGCCTGCTGTTTATTCTCAACCGCTTTGAGCTGAACGTCAATGAACTGGTCAGATTTCTGGGCATGGGGCAGTCGCGGGTTTCCCGGCATTTAAAAATTCTTTCGGATGCCGGGCTGGTGACTTTCAGGCGCGACGGCCTGTGGGTTTTTTATTCCGCTGTGCGCGAGGGCAAGGGGCGCAAATTTATCGCTTCCGTCGCCCCTTTTTTGAGCGAAGTCCGAACCTCCCCGGACGATCTGGCCCTGGCCGCGGGGATTATTGAAGAGCGCGCCATTAAAACCAGCCAGTTTTTCAACACCATCGCGCTGGATTGGGACAACATGTCGCGGGACATTTTGGGCGGATTCAAACTGGAAGAGGAAATTCTGGCTTTGGTGCCCGACAGATGTGAAATCGCGGTGGATTTGGGCTGTGGAACCGGATCCGTGCTGAACTGCCTCCTGCGCAGAGCGCGCCTGGCCATAGGGGTGGACGGATCGCCCAGTATGCTGGAACTTGCCCGCAGGCGTTTTACGGAAAAACCCGCTCAGGTTTCCCTGCGCATAGGCGACCTGGAACACCTGCCCCTGGCCGATGCGGAAGCTGACTTTGCCTGCATCAACCTTGTCCTGCACCACCTTTCCAGCCCCCTGAACGTTCTGCGCGAGGCCAGAAGGGTGCTGAAATCCGGGGGCACCCTGGTGTTGAGCGACTTTGACCGGCACAACGACGAAAGCCTGCGTACGGATTACGGCGACCGCTGGCTGGGTTTTACCGCCGAAACTATTGACGGCTTTTTAAAAGAAGCCGGGTTTGCCCTGCAATATTCCACGGCAAGACCCGTGGAAAAAAACCTGACTGTACATTTTTACCAGGCCAAAACTGCATAGTCTGAATTTTTGGTTCTGGCTTTACGGAGAAATTGATTATGACCCAAGTAAAATACCCCGCTCCCCTTGACCTTGCCCTGCCCTATAAAGTCGCGGATATATCCCTGGCTGAATTCGGGCGTAAAGAAATGCAGCTTGCGGAAAGAGAAATGCCCGGACTGATGGGACTCACGGACAAATACGGAAAGCAGCGGCCCCTTGAAGGCCTGCGCATTACAGGTTCCCTGCACATGACCATCCAGACGGCCATGCTCATCAAAACCCTGCATACTCTGGGAGCGGATTTGCGCTGGGCCTCCTGCAATATTTTTTCCACTCAGGATCATGCCGCCGCGGCCGTAGCCGAGTCCGGGCTGGCCAAAGTGTTCGCCTGGAAAGGCGAAAAACTTGAAGATTACTGGTGGTGTACGGAAATGGCCCTGACCTGGCCCGACGGCCGTGGGCCGGATTTGGTTGTTGATGACGGCGGAGACGCCACCTTGATCATCCACAAGGGCGTGGAAGTGGAAGATAACCCGGACGTTCTTGGACAAAGCTCCCCGGTCAAAGAAATGCGCATCATTATGGATCGCCTTGCGCTGGCCTACGAAAACAGCAAGGATCGCTGGCATAAAGTCGCCGCCGGAATCATGGGTGTTTCAGAAGAAACGACCACCGGAGTACACCGCCTGTACCAGATGGAAAAGGAAAAAAAGCTGCTTTTCCCGGCAATTAACGTCAACGATTCCGTAACCAAATCCAAATTCGACAACCTTTACGGCTGCCGCGAATCTTTGGCCGACGGCATTAAACGCGCCACCGACATAATGGTTGCCGGAAAAGCGGCCGTGGTCATCGGCTATGGGGAAGTGGGAAAAGGCTGCGCCCAGTCCATGCGCGGTTTCGGAGCCAGGGTGCTCATAGCGGAAATCGACCCGATTTGCGCTCTGCAAGCAGCCATGGAAGGCTACGAGGTGGTTACCCTGGACGACGCAGCCGCCTTTGGCGACATTTTCATCACCGCCACGGGCAATTATCATGTCATTGAAGGCAGGCACCTTCTGGCCATGAAAGATGAAGCCATTGTCTGCAATATAGGACATTTTGACAGCGAAATAGCCATGGATTTCCTGGAGTCGAACAAAGACTGCGTGCGCATTCCCATCAAGCCCCAGGTGGATAAATGGATGCTGCCTTCCGGGCGCTCCATTGTCGTGCTGTCCGAAGGGAGGCTGGTCAACCTGGGCTGCGCGACCGGGCACCCCAGCTTTGTGATGTCCACAAGTTTCACCAACCAGGTGCTGGCCCAACTGGAACTGGCCGGCAATAAAAGCCTGGAGCGCAAGGTGTATACCCTGCCGAAGAAACTTGACGAAGAAGTGGCGCGGCTGCACCTTGCCCGCCTGGGGGCGAAACTGACCAGACTTACCGAAGAACAGGCCGAATATCTGGGCGTTGACGTTGACGGGCCTTACAAGCCCGATTTGTACAGATATTGACCCCGCGAAATGCTTGCAGGCGGGCGAAAGCTCGCCTGCAAGCCAGACATTTCGAGCGTAACATACTATAACCATTCAAAATTATCTCAAGGCGACCCCTAGAGCATTTTACGCTTGAGATTGCCGCTTAACGGCGAAGCATCGCTGCTGTCTTCATCCGTAGCTTCCTTCGTCGCAACGGCTGAAGCAAGTTCGCCTCACGACAATCTCGCGGCAAGGATTTGCAGGCAAATCCTTGCAGAGCGCTTTATACATTTTCAATGTTAAAACGCTCTAAAACATTCCCGCTTGACGCGACATTATGCGTCCTGTTCCATCCCACGGAACGACCATCCCATGCCGTGAAGCAAAATATTTGCCTTTTCCGCTCCTTCTGTTATTTAGTCGATTTAACGGCGTATCTTTACAAACCGATTCCGGAAAAACCGACCTTCCGGAATTGGAATAAACCATTCAGGTGAAGGAGTATCCCATGCTGAAGGCCACTACCGGTTCCAGCGTCAGGAAAGACGCATTGTCAGCGGGCAGGGAAGGCGCCCGGAAAGCCAGAGCGGGCTTGTCCAACCCCAAATTGGCGTTTGCCTATGCCAGTTGCGTGTACGATCTGGATGCCATGCTGGCCGGCATACGGGCGGAATTGCCCGGAGTGCCGGTTATAGGCAATACCTCTTTTACCGGCGTAATTCTGCCGGAAGGATTTATCGGCGGCGATGACGGCTTTCTGGGCATGCTCGCTCTGGAAGACCCGGATCTGACCGTGGGCGTGGCGAGCCTGCCCAAACAGGGGAGCGCCCTGGAAACCGGCAGGGCGGTGGCGGAAAAAGCCATGCGGAAAGCCGGGAAAACCGTGGCGCCCGCCTATTTTTACCTAGTGGCGCCTCCGGGAGAAGAAGAATTGTACCTGAAGGGCATTACCCGGGTTATCGGGCGGGTTCCCTGCTTTGGCGGCAGCGCCGCCGACAACTCCATCAGCGGAGCCTGGAAGCTGTATACCGACGAAGGTTCATGCGCCGACGGCGTGGCCGTGGCCTTTTTCTACAGCAACAAACCCATGAGCAACCATTATACCGGCGCCTACCGGGAAACCGCGGACAGGGGCATCATTACCAAAGTGCAAGACCGGCGCACTCTGGTGGAAATTGACGGCCAGCCGGCGCTCAAAAAATATGCCTCCTGGCGCGGACTTGACCCGGACACGCTGAAAGGACTTGACCTTCTGGTCGCTACCATCACCAGTCCCCTGGGCGTCAAGGATCGCCTGGGCGATCTTGTCGCCATCCGCCACCCCATGAGCGGCAACGATGATTATTCCATGGGCATAGGCAGCAATCTGGCCGAAGGCACGGCCGTTATCCGCATGGAAAGCTCTGTGGATGAGCTTATAGCCTCGGCAGGCGCCGAACTGGAGACTTTGAAGAAAAAAGCCCCGTTCACGCCCGGCGTTTTCCACCTTATACACTGCGGCGGCAGGCGCGCCGGCATAGGCGACAGAATTGAAGAAGCCGTGCAAAATATCCGCAACGCCGCGGGCAAGGTACCCTTTATCTGCGAATTCACCTTTGGTGAATACGGTTTTGAGGACGACGACCGCAACACCTGCGGCGGTCTTATGCTGTCCTTCACCGCTTTGGCGGAATAAATCCGCCTGGAGCGGTTTGACATTGAAAATGTCGAGCCGCTCTGCAAGAGTTTGCCGCAAAATTGCCGCAAGGCGAACCTGCTTCGCCGTCAAGCGACAATTTCAAGCGCAAAATGCTATAAGGAGCAATATTTATGAAAATGATCATCAACGGCCGGGAAGTTTCCGCCTCAGACGGAAAAACCATTGACGTCATCAACCCCGCCACCGGGAAAACGCTGGATACGGTTCCGGCCGCCACAAGCGCCGATGTCGCCCTGGCCGTGGAAAAAGCCAAAATCGGCCAGAAAATCTGGGCCAAGGTGCCTGTCCACCGGAAAGCGGACATCATGTATAAATTCCTGGCCCTGGTGGAAGAGTCCAAGGAAGATCTGGCTCAAACCCTTTCGGCGGAAACCGGCAAACCCATCACTGAAGCCAGGGGGGAAATCGGCAATATTCCCATTTCCTTCAAAGCGTTCAGCGAGCGGGCCAAACACTTGTACGGCGAAACCATTCCCGCCGGCCTGGAAGCCGGACAGGACAAAAACCTGCTGATTACCCAGCGCGAACCCCTCGGGGTTATCGCCTGCATCATCCCTTTCAATTTCCCCTGCGACCTGTTCGACCAGAAAGTCGCGCCCACCCTGCTGGCGGGCAATGCCGCCATTGTCAAGCCTTCCACCGATAACCCGCTGACCCTGTGCAAGCTGACGGCGCTGCTGGTAAAAGCCGGCGTGACCGACGGCGCGATCCAGATTCTGACCGGCAAAGGCTCGGCCGTGGGCAGCGCTCTGTGCGCCCACCCGGACGTACACGGCATCACTTTCACCGGCTCCACCGAAGTGGGACTGGAAACCGCCAAAACCGCGGCCGGCCATCTGGCCCACCTCGCTCTGGAACTGGGCGGCAACGATGCCTTCATCGTGCTGCGGGACGCGGATGTGGATCTGGCGGTGGAAGAATTGATCTGGGGCCGCATGTACAATACCGGGCAGGTCTGCTGCGCTTCCAAACGCTTCATCGTACACAACAGCGTCAAAGACGCCTTTACGGAAAAAGCCGTCCGGCGCATCAGGCAGTTGAAACAGGGTTCGCCCGCGGACGAATCCACGCAAGTCGGCTGCCTGATCAGCGAAAAAGCCGCCATTGAAGTGGAGCGGCAAATCCGGCTGACCGTGGAACAGGGCGGAAGCATAGTTCTGGGCGGCAGCAGAAAAGGCGCCTTCGTCGAACCCACCGTGATCAAGGACGTGCCCAAGACCGCGGACGTGGCCGTTGACATGGAAATCTTCGGGCCGGTGGTTCCTGTTATCGGCTTTGACACGGTGGAAGAGGCCGTCGAGATTGCCAACGCCTCCAAATTCGGTCTGTGCGGCTGCGTGTTCACCGGCGACATGAAAACCGCCTTTGCGGTATGCAACGCCCTGGAATGCGGAGGAACCGTCATCAACGGCGCGAGCTTCTTCCGCAGTTTTGAAATGCCCTTCGGCGGCTACAAGTATTCCGGCATAGGCACCGAGGGGGTGCTGACCACCTTCGATGAAGTGACCCGGCTGAAAACCATAGTGCTGAAAAACATTTTGCCGTAAGGCCCGATTCCGGCATTACGAACGGCTCCGGCGGCCGGCTGGGATTATATCCCTTCCGGCCGCCTGTTCCGTCAGTCACCGCAAGCAGCGGCTGGCGCGTCATTGTCAACCGCTATACCCCATGCTGCGGGATATGGCCTGAGCCGTGCTCCGTACCTCAACCGCGATGTCTTCAATGCGTCCGTCCGTTATCCGGGCCACGGAACCGCTTACGCTGATGGCGGCCAGGGAATCGCCCCGGTAGTCAAAAACCGGCGCGCCGACGCAGCGGTGTCCGGACTGATATTCTTCGTCATCCATAGCCCACCCCAGGCCGCGCACCCGGACGAGGTGCCGGCGCAAATCCAGCGGATCAACAATGGTTTTCGCTGTATAAGCAATCAGGTTGATCCGCCGCAGAGCTTCATCCAGATCGTCCCGCCCCAGATTGGCCAGCAGGCACTTGCCCATGGACGAGCAAAAAGCCGGCGAACGCTTGCCCACCTGGGCGTACAGCTTGGCATTGGGGTAGTCGTCCATAAGCCCGATGTAGACGACCTGGTAATCTTCCAGAATACCCAGGTGCGAGGTGAGATCCAGCGAAGAATGCAGCGTGTTGAGGTATGGGCGCGCTTCCGTGAGCAATTCAAGGGTGTTGATGTGGCAACTGGCCATTTCCAGCATCTTGATGCCCACGCGGTAAGTGTTGTCCGGGCGTTTTTCCACATAATGCCGGGCACGCAGGGCGGAAAGCAGCCGGTGCGCCGTGCTTTTGCTCAGGCCCGCGCTGCGGGCTATTTCGCTCAAGCCCGGAGGAGTTCCGGATCCGGCCAGCACGTCAATGATGTCCAGCACCCTGTCCAGAACTTTGATGCCGCCGCTTCCGGGCGGTCTGGCGTCCCGCGTTTCCAGCATAGTTCAGCTTATTCCTGTTCCGTAAAGCCGCTCTCGGCAAGCACGGCGCGATAAACGCCCAGAACTTTTCGTAGGCGGGTTGCAGTGGAAAAGTCCCGGCTGCGTTCCAAATTGGCGGCGGCGCCCGCGCGCGTAAACTCCAGGTCGCGGGCAGCCTTGAGCATCATGGCTGCCATGCCCTCCACCTCGCCCGGCGGAAAAACATAAGCCGACCCAAGCATATTTTTTACCTGCCCCAGATCCCCGCCGATGACCGGCTTGCCCAAACTCATGGCTTCCATGACCACATTGGGCTGCGACTCAATAAAATAGGAAGGAAAAACAAAGAGGGAAAAAATTTGCATGTAGTTGGCGACATTTTCCGTCCTGGGGACAAAACGCACCTTTCCGGCAAGGCCGAGCTTCTCCGCCAAAGGCAGCCAGCGCGCGGGATCAACGCCTACCACCACCAACGTGGAAAGCGGCTCCCGGGGGGCAACCAGGGCATAGGCGCGCAGCAGGCGTTCCACTCCTTTTTCCGGCTTGTCGTGGGCAACATCGCCAAAAACAAAGTGTCGGGGAGAAATTGCCAGTTCAGCGCGCGTTTCTTCCGGAGTGCGCGTACACAGGAGGCGTTCCGGGGGGATGGAATTGCTCACCACCAGGCAGCGCCGTCTGCGCCAGAGCAGCGGCAGTTGCGCGGCGCATTCCGGAGAATTAACCAGATAGGCCCGGAGACCGGGCAATAAATACGGCAGGGGATTTCCGGGGCGCCTGGTCACTCCGCGATGCGCCACGCAGGCCACGGGCAAACCCCGCAAACGCCAGAAGGTGCCCAGATAACTCGCAAGCTTGACCCCCCAATTGTGGAAAGCGTGTACAATAACGTTTTTACCGGGCGGCATAAGTGACCGCAAGGTTCGCTCAATGGACGGCAAGGCCCCGAGCTTCCCTTCGGGCAGAGCTGTCCAGCCGGAATCCGGGTAGGTGTGCGCAAACCAGCTGTCGGCATAGCAGACAAAATCCACCCCATACCCGGCATCGCGCAAAGCGCGCGCCAGATACCAGGCCTGGCGGATTCCGCCGTGGTCTCCCGTGGTGGTGGATAATAGTATGATCTGCATAATCATCCGCTTCCAGAGCAATTTAATTTTGAGACGCTCCCTCCGGCGCTTTACGGCGAAACAAGTTTCACCTACGCCTGCGGGGCGGGCGGCGGTACCCGCCGCCAGAGCATTTCAACATTTTCAATGTTAAAATGCTCTAAAAAATTATATAACATGTTCGCGGCGGCAAGCTCAAGCTGAAAACGCCCGCGCCGAAAAGTTGAAACCCGTCGTTCTCAGC
Organism: Deltaproteobacteria bacterium; assembly: GCA_031266055.1. GTDB lineage: Bacteria > Desulfobacterota > Desulfovibrionia > Desulfovibrionales > Desulfovibrionaceae > WRHT01. Next base: position 3,880 of record JAISBT010000166.1, on the reverse strand, counting down.
CGCCTGTAGTAGCATTGACAGGAGGGAGCTTAAGTTCTATGTGTACTCATGCTCAACTTGCGTAAATTCTTCGTCTGGTTCTGCCTCGCGCCTGAAAAATCAGGCCGTCCCGCCTGCCCTCATTGCGGAGGCATACGCTGCTTCGGCGCCTGCCAATTTGACGCCGGCAAGACAAAGGACAGGGACAGCAGAGAAAAACCGCCGGACAGAACGGCGCCGCAATGACCCGGCGCATCTCCGCGAGTGTTCCGGGAACGGACGCCGGCATGACGGAACGCCCCATTTTCCGTTATCTGATTCTGCTTACTTTTGCCGCGTCTCTGGCCCATCAAGGCTGGACTTCCCTCTATACCAACTTTGCCGTGGATATTGTCCAGGTAACCGGGCAACAGACGGGAATTGTGCATTCCATCCGCGAAGTGCCGGGGCTTTTGTCTGTAGGGACGATTTTCTGCCTGTTCCTGGTCACGGAACACAAGCTCGCCGCCCTGTCCGTACTTTTCCTCGGCCTGGGCGTCATCCTGACGGGTTTTTTTCCTTCCTTCCACGGGTTGCTCGTTACCTCCGCTTTCATGTCCCTGGGGTTCCATTATTTTGAATCCACCTCGCAGTCGCTGACCCTGCAATATTTCAACGAGACGGAAACGCCGCCGGTCATGGGCAAATTACGCAGCGCGACCGCCGCGGGAAGCTTTGCCATAGGCATAGCCGTTTTTGCCTTGAGCGCCCTGGTGCCTTTGCGCTGGCTTTTTTGCGCGGCCGGCGCCGGAGCGGTAATCGGCGGCATCTGGGGGCTGTCCCAAAAAAACACCGCCGCCGGAATGCCCGCGCAACGCCGGAAAATGGTCGTGCGGAAGAAATACCTGTTGTTTTACATCCTGACGTTTTTATCCGGGGCGCGCAGGCATATCTTCACCACCTTTTCCATTTTTCTTCTGGTCAGCAAATTTCATTTCAGCGTGCGGGAAATGCTGCTTTTTTTCATCGTCAACAACGCCATGAACTGGTTCCTCAACCCGCTTATCGGCAAAGCCATCAACAGTTTCGGCGAACAAAAACTGCTTGTCGCCAAATACGCGACGCTGGCCTTGATTTTCTGGGCATACAGCACGACGGACAGCCGGATGCTCGTGGCCGCGCTGTACATTGTGGAACAGCTCTTTACCAACTTCAGCATGGCCATCCGCACTTTTTTCCAGAAAATAGCCGACCCCCGCGATATTGCGCCCAGCACCGCCGTCGGCCAGACCATAAACCACATCTCCGCGGTTATCCTGCCCCTGGCGGGCGGAGCCCTGTGGATGATCGACCACCGCATCCCCTTCTGGATAGGCATAGGCGTGGCCCTGAGCGCCCTTGCCGCAACCATGTTCATCAACCCGGCTTTGCGCAAAGCCGGCGCTGCGCGCCGGCACGGCGCATGAGCGCGGCCTTTGCGCCGGGCGCATGAAGGCGGCCTGCTTTACGCTGGACGCGATAAAAATATCCGTATATAGTTGCTGCTGAAAAAATCAGGAAACGACTTTTTCAAAGAGGAAACAACATGTTGAAAAATTCATTGACCAAGGCGCTGAGTGAACAGGTAAATGCTGAATTTTACTCGGCATATTTATATTTTGCCATGTCAACTTACGCTCATCGCGCGGGCTTCAAAGGTTTCGCCAATTGGCTTTACGTGCAGTCCCAGGAGGAGATGGCCCACGGGGTACATATTTATCAGTACCTTTTGGATCGCGGCGCAACTCCGGCTTTTACGGATATAGCCGTGCCGCCCGCGGAATTTGACGGCCTGCAGCCGGTGTTTGAAAAAGTTCTGGCGCATGAGCGGCACGTCACGGAACTGATCGACAACATCGCTTCCATTGCCCAGCGTGAGAGCGACCACGCCAGTTACAACTTCATTATGTGGTTCGTCAACGAACAGGTTGAAGAAGAAGCCACCGCTGAGGAAATATTGTCCAAGATCAGGCTGATCGGCGACAACAGCGCTCTTTTGTATACTCTGGACACCGAGCTTGCCGCCCGGGTGTTCACCAACCCCTTCACCGCGACCGCGGCGACCGCCTGATGCGACAGCCCCGTAAGCGGGGGTTTGCCGGGCAAACCCCAGCTTATTCCAATTCCGCATTAAAAATGCGTTAATTTTTAAATGGAATTATTCCGCAACCACCCGGCAATCAGCGCGTCATAGGCGGAAGTCGCCGCGAAACTCGCTTCGGCGGTTATGCGCCTGAAGGCCAGGGATACGCGCATATCATTGCGGACAAGCTCCTCCTTCGCGGGCTCGTAAAATTTTATATCCGGCAAAGCCAGCACAGAATGAAAATTTTTGGCCGCCGCCCGGAGCAGGCACGGGCCGCCTATGTCTATTTCTTCAATAGTGCCCGCTTCATCAAGATTTTTAGCCACAGCTCCTGAAAAATCATACAAATTTACGCACACCAGGTCGTAGGGCCTGATTTTACATTCTTGCAGCGCGCGCATGTGTCCGGCGTCATTTTTATCCGCCAGGATTCCCCCATGAATATGGGGATGCAAAGTCTTGACCCGTCCGCCCAAAATTTCCGGGAAACCTGTCACTTCGCTCACCGTTGCCGCCGGTAACCCGGCCTCGCGCAGGACAGTATGCGTTCCTCCGGTGGAAACAAGCTCCACCCCCCTGTCGGCCAAAAAAGAGGCAAACTCCAGCAGGCCGGTTTTATCCGTAACACTGAGCAGCGCCCTTTTCACCGGCAATAAATCCATGCTGTCCTCCAAAAAGCGCTTCGCTCCATGTCTTGCTCCGGCAGGAATGAATCCCGCCTCGCGCCGGCGGCATAAGCCGCCGCGCCGCCAAATGGCGGCGGAGCAAGCCTGACTTCACGTCCGGCGTAGCTATATGGTTAAAATACGGCGCGCCGGGCTTGCCCGCCCGGCGTCAGTACGCTGTTCTATACAAACTTTTAAGTGTTACAGCGTACTACTACCATGTCACACTTAAAACTTCGCTTCGCTACGTTTGAAGTGTGAAGATCGCAAAGCAAAAAACGTGGTTTTTGCTTTGCCCCGCCGCCTTAAGGCGGCGCGCCGAGCTTGTCCGCCCGGCGGCCAGTACGCTGTTTTATACGAACTTTTAAGTGTTACAGCGTACTACTCCGGCCCTTAAAAAATATATATTGGCTATTTTACGGAAAGGCCTGTTCCCTGGCCGCGTAGTCCGACCAGGGATGCGCGGCGTTTCCGGAGCTTCCGGCGTTATTGATCCGGTTATCGCCGTTGTCCAGCAAACTCACGATGTCGTCGTGTTTCGGCAGATAATATTCATAGGCCGCGATAACCGCATTATCGTTCAAACGCACCACCCGCACCGAAAAAAACACCCGCTGCCCGGTTTCGGAATAGACGCCCAGAAGCACGGCGTGGGCGTCAAGATTTTCACTCAAGAGCCTTGCGCTGTCGCGGGTAAGCATGAACTCTCCCCTGGTTTTCTCCATGCGTATTGCCGCGCCCAGGCGGCTATCCAGCACTTTGAACCCATGCTGGCTCAGGCGGGAACCGATCTGCTCCGCGCAAGTCTGCCCCAGAAGAGAAGATTTATCAAGATCCCGCAATTCTACCAAATTCGCGCTTAAAATTCCACTGCCGGAACCCACCCGCAAAAGTAGCTGCGCGGCCAGCGCGTCACCGGCCTCCATATTGGATTTAAGCAAAAGCGCATCACCCGCCTGCGCCTGTACCGCGGCGTGCGGCAGAGGCCCGTAAGCCGCCGCGGACATTGCCCTTCCCCCGGCGCCGGAAAAAGAACATCCGCTCAAAAAAATTCCCGCCAGAATCGGCAAGGCGAATAAAAACATACGGCCCACGGAAATTTCCCGCTGAACGCCTTGATGTTCAAAACAAG
>JAISBT010000165.1 GCA_031266055.1 Deltaproteobacteria bacterium | reverse complement strand
CTTCAGCCGTTGCGACGAAGGAAGCTACGGATGAAGACAGCAAATAGTTGCTGGACATTCCATCTTGGACAATCGCTGTCGCTATCCGTAAAGCGGCAAGCCGCTTAACGGCTACCGCGCTTCAGCCGTTGCTGCGCAACAGCTTACGGATGAAGACAGCAGCGATGTTTCGCCGTAAAGCGCCGGAGGGAGCGTCTCAAAATTAAACTCTCCAGGAACCGGCGGATTTACAGATAATCTGTTTTGGGTTATGAATAAATAATCATCTCTTGTGTCTTTGATATATAGCACGCCCGACAGCGAATCCGCAAGTTACAGATTTCCGCATGGAAATCTGAACATCAGCCGGACGGCTGATGTCGCCGCGAAGCGGCGAGAGTCAACCGAAAACCATGTTTTTCGGCTGACGATCCTCCGCAGGGAAAAGTTTACTTTTCAATGCGGATATCGGTATGAATGATAAAACCGGCAGCTCTTGGCCCCGGAACTGGAACCACAACCAGCTTGAAATCTTCAGGAGAATAAATGCCCAGGAAAAAAAGTTTATCCAGACAAATCATTGATATTCTTAAACAGCCCGGTTTTGCGGAAGTACGCCCGGATTTGCTGCAAACCATTCATACGGCGTTGCGGGACTATGCCGCGACTGAAAGCAAGGAACTTTACATCCAAAAACGCATTAATGAAAATATGCTGGATGGGCTGAACAATATTTACAAGGAAATAGCCAAAATATCCGGTTCCGGGGCCGAAAGAAAAGCTGCCGGCGCAACTGACGGCCAGCTTGGCGCCGCCGAGCTTTTTAAAGAAGCCTCGCGCCAGTTGGATGAAATTATGGTTACCACATACAACGCTGCCGATGATATTATGAACAAGGCGGAATTTATTCAAGGAAACCAGGCTGCGGCTCTGCGGCATGTTGCGAGCCTGCGCGCTTCCCCGGCCCGGCCGGGAGTGGTCGACGCCCTGGAAGAGGCTGTCAAACAGAACATGGAAGCCATCAACGCCATTATAACCGCCTTGAGTTTTCAGGATCTGACCGGGCAGCGCATTAAAAAAGTGGTAAACGCTCTGAGCGCCGTACACCAGATGGTGGTGGAAACTTATGTTTCCGCCGGACTTATGCTTAAAAAAACCGAGGAAGAACCGGAAAAAGATTTTGAAACCATTGCTCTGGAAAGCCATACGCAGGCTGAGGCGACCATAAAAAATTCCGAGCTGAAAGGCCCGGTGTTAAACAGCTCCCAGGCCGAGGTGGACGATTTGCTGGCCAGGCTTGGCCTGTAGTTTTGCTTGACAGAATATCCCTTATGGCCTTAAACAACTAGAGCATTTTAACATTGAAAATGTTGAAATGCTCTGGCGGCGGGCACCGCCGCCCGTCCCGCAGCCGTAAAGCGCCGGAGGGAGCGTCTAAAAATTAAATTGCTTTAGAGTATTTTACGCTTGAAATGCTTGCTTGACGGCGGGCAAAGCCCGCCTGCAAGCATTTCGCGGCAAGGATTTGTTCGCAAATCCCTGCCGAGCGGCACAACTTTGAAAAGTTGTACCGCTCTATCTTCGGCGCGGATCATACACGGCAAAGGGCCCATAGCTCAGTTGGCAGAGCCCCCGGCTCATAACCGGATTGTCCGAGGTTCAAATCCTCGTGGGCCCACCACTTCAATATTAAAGAAAGCGCAGCGATCTTCACGCCTGTTACGGCAACAGGCGTGACATGATACTATGGACTTCAAGCGCCTGATAATAATTGATCCCGGCATGTATAAAGAATCCGGGCATCATCTGGCCTATAACTCGTCTATTCAGGCTGCATGCCTCCAAGCCGGGCTGCCGGCGTATTTTTTATTCAATTCGCGCACTCCGCCCGGCATCATGGCTTCTTTTCAAGCGGCGCTCCCCTGGTTCAATGTCCCCTTTTATGAAGATTTTTCAAAGCTTGCTCCGGAAGAAAGGTATGCGCGGGAACAGCTCAAAGCCGAAAAGCTCGCCGAAAGTTTGCGTCTTGTCCAAACATTGGAACTGGCGTCGCCTCAAGCGACAACCCCCCGCCTGGTTATAGACAGGCAAACCCTGCTGCTTGCGCACAGCGGCAATGCCTGGCTGGCTCTGGGGCTGGCTCTGTGGTTTGCGGGTCTGCCCCGGGAGCAAAGACCCTGCCTGTGCCTGAACCTGTTTCAGTATGAGGCCGGCGCGCCTTTTCGCAATATCCTGCAAAGCGTGGGCGCGCTCTTCAAAGGCGAGCCGGGGGTGCGTATTTTTGCCGGTTTTGGGAGTATTGCCCCGCGCCTTGCTGAAATACTCAAAATCAAAGTGGAGGTTTTTCCGGCTCCGCTGCCGCAAACGGCTTTGGCGGACGCCGGCAGGCGGCCTGATTTGGGTACGCTTGCCTTCGGCCTGGTGGGGGAACTGCGTCCGGGCAAGAATTTTGAAATTATCCCTCCGGCTGTGCTGGGTTATTTGCGTGGCGGAGGCGCGGGCAATTTTGTTTTCCATGTCGCGCCCACGGACACCCGGCTTAAAGACGCGCTGCTGCTGCTCAGCGATATAAGCGACAGGTTTCCCGGACGCGTCAGCCTTAAGCGGGCTTACTTGCAGCCGGAAGAATATTACGCGACTTTGCGCTCATTAAGCGCGCTGATCCTGCCATACAGCCAGAAAGGGTCTTATGTCGCCTCCGGGCTTGCGCAGGAAGCGCTGGCTCTGGGTCTGCCCATGATTTTTTGCAGGGGCGGCGCCATAGAGGAAGAATGGCGGCTTGCATACAAGACCGCCGGCGTGGAAACCTGCATCACTCCTCTGCTCATGGAGCGGCCCGCTCCGGAAAATCTTTTGGCGGCTCTGCGGGATTGCGCGGCGAATTTCAGCGCCCACAGCCGCGGAGCAAGACAGGCGGCAACGCCTTACCGGGCTTTCCATAACCGGGATAACCTGCTGCGCGGGCTTTTACGCACAGATCCGGTTATTCCGGTTCCAGACGCCAGTATTTTTTACAACCCGGCAAGTTCCTGAAAATGTTAAAATGCTCCAGTACCATGTCACACTTAAAACTTCGCTTCGCTACGTTTGAAGTGTGAAGATCGCAAAGCAAAAAACGTGGTTTTTGCTTTGCTCCGCCGCCTTAAGGCGGCGCGCCGGGCTT
>JAISBT010000133.1 GCA_031266055.1 Deltaproteobacteria bacterium | reverse complement strand
CTAAGGCAATTTAACTTTGAGACGCTCCCTCCGGCGCTTTACGGCGAAACATCGCTGCTGTCTTCATCCGTAAGCTGCTGCGCAGCAACGGCTGAAGCAAGTTTCGCCTACGCCTGCGGAGCGGGCGGCGGTACCCGCCGCCAGAGCATTTCAACATTTTCAATGTTAACATGCTCCAGATTATAGCCTTTTGCGCTTGAGATTATCGCTTAATGGCGAGGATGAAAAACATGTCCGGCAACAGTTTTGGCAATGTATTCAAGTTCACCACCTGGGGAGAAAGCCACGGGAAAGCTGTGGGCGTCGTTATAGACGGTTGCCCGGCGGGGCTGCCTTTGGACGAAACGTATATTCAGCGGGATTTGGATCGCCGGGCACCCGGTTCGTCCGCCTATACCAGCCCGCGCGGCGAGCCTGACCGGGCGGTGATTTGTTCCGGAGTTTTTGAGGGCGTCACTACCGGCAGCCCCATAAGCATAGTAGTGGAAAACGCTGACGCTGATTCCGGAAAGTATGCGGATATAGCGAGGCTTATGCGTCCCGGCCACGCCAATTACACTTATTTGCGAAAATATGGGGTATTTGATTACCGGGGAGGCGGCAGGGCTTCAGCCAGGGAAACCATAGGACGTGTCGCGGCCGGAGCAGTGTCCAGGAAGCTGCTTGAGGGGCAGGGCGTCAGCGTACGGGCCTTTCTTTCGGCTGTGGGAACCGCCTGCGCGGAGCTCGCGCCTGCCGCGGCATCCGTATCCGCGCTTTGGGAAAAAGAAACGGCCTTTGCGGCGAAAAGCCGTATTTTTGCCCCGGATGCTCTTGCCGAAGCGGATTTTATGCGCCAGATGGATGAAGCCGCGGCGCTGCAAGATTCTGTCGGCGGAATGGTCAGTTTCGCGGCCAACGGGCTTCCGGCCGGCCTGGGAGACCCGGTTTACGCCAAATTACCGGCATTGCTGGCTTTTGCCATGTTGAGCATTCCCGGCAGTAAAGGCGTTGAGTTTGGCGAAGGTTTTGCCGCTGCAAGCGGACGCGGTTCAGCCGTGAACGATGCTTTTGTGAACAGGCAGGGCAAGGTGATGCCGGAAAGCAACCGGGCCGGGGGCATGTTGGGCGGCATAAGCACCGGCCTGCCGGTTTACGGCCGGGTGGCTTTCAAGCCTACTTCCAGTATTTTCCGGCCCCAGCGTACAGTGGATATGGATGGAAAAGAGGCGGAATTCAAACTGCCGGAAGGTTCCAGGCATGACCCCTGCATCGCCGTAAGGGCGGTTCCCGTGGTGGAGGCCATGTGTCTGGTGGTGCTGGCGGATGCTCTGCTGATGAACCGCTCGGCCAGAATATAGAGATATGCTTGTCCGGAGCGCGGAAGAGTGTAAACGGACTGCCGCCCGGCTCAAGCATCAAATGCTGTGCTAAACGCCAAACTGCGCGCGGTAGATTGAGGGGTTGATTTTTACTTCGAAGTGGTCGGGACGAGAGGATTTGAACCTCCGATCTCATGACCCCCAGTCATGCGCGTTAACCAGGCTACGCTACGTCCCGACATGCCAGACTTTATAGACGCTTATCACATCCTTGTCAACGAAATTTCCGGGCCGTCCTGTACCATGTCACGCTCAAAACTTCGCTTCGCTCCGCTTGAAGCGTGAAGATCGCAACGCAAAAAACGTGGTTTTTGCTTTGCTCCGCCGCCTTACGGCGGCGCGCCGGGCTTGTTCGCCCGGCGGACAGTAACGCTTGACGCGGCGTGTGCTGCGGCCTGCGCCGTTGTCTTGTTTTTTCGGACAGACAATTCCGCCGGACAATTTTTCCCGCGTATCCGGAGTTTTGTCCTGTTTTTACAGACAAAATATCCGCCCAAGTTTGCCTGCGTCTGTTACAGTTAAGGGCATTGCGCAGTGAACATTGAAATGCAACGGCGGCGTGGGCCGCCCGCCCCGCAGGCGTAGGCGAAACTTGCTTCAGCCGTTGCTGCGCAGCAGCTTACGGATGAAGACAGCAGCGATGCTTCGCCGTAAAGCGCCGGAGGGAGCGTCTCAAAATTAAACTGTTCTAGTTTCACTATGCGCGTTGCCGGCTACTCCGCGGCCAGCCAGTTTTGACCGACCATCCAGATATTGCCGGCTCCGATTGTTATAAAAATATCTCCGGGTTTCAAAAGTTCCGTCAACCCTTCCAGAAGCTTCTGATTGTTTTCATAATAGCGCACGGAAGTCGTTGAAACCTGTTTAATGCCCTGGGCCAGGCTCTGTCCGCTCACGCCGGGAATGGGCGCTTCGGAGGCCGGGTAAATTTCCGTGAGCAAAAGCTCGTCAACGTCGGCGAATGCTTTGCAAAAATCGCCGAATAAAGCCCGGGTGCGCGTAAATCTGTGCGGTTGAAACGCCGCCACCAGCCTGCGCCCGGGAAAGCTTAACCTTGCCGTCTGCATGGTCGCTTTGATTTCATTGGGGTGATGCCCATAGTCATCCACCACCAGCACTCCGTTTTTTGTGCCTTTGCGCTCAAATCTGCGCGCCACGCCGGTAAATTTTTTTAACCCCTCCATGCAGACCTGCGCGGGAATTTGGGCTTGCATGGCCACGCCGATGGCCCCCAGGGCATTCAGGATATTATGTTTGCCCGGCTGGGCCAGTTCCGCCTGCCCCAGGCGGCAACCCTTGAGGCTGACGTTGAACAGGCTTTTTTCACCCATGGAAACTATTTCGGCGGTTAAATCATTGCCAGCGCCAAAGCCATAGGTAAGCAACGGGCGTTTCACCCGGCCGATGATCCGGCGCAATCCCGGATCATCGCCGCAAATTACGTTGACCCCGTAAAAAGGAACCTTATTCAAAAAACTCAGAAAGGTTTCATCTATGCTTTTCTGGTCGCCGTAATAATCCAGGTGATCCATATCCACGTTGGTAACCACGTTCATAATGGGCAAAAGGCAGAGAAAGGAACCGTCGGATTCATCCGCCTCGGCCAGCAGGTATTCTCCTGAACCAAGGCGGGCGTTGGTTCCGTATGCATTAAGCCTGCCGCCGATGATCACCGTCGGATCCAGTCCGGCTTCCTTGAAAATGGTGGCCGTAAGAGCCGTGGTGGTGGTTTTTCCATGCGTACCTGCAATGGCGATGCCCGTGCGCAAACGCATAAGCTCCGCCAGCATTTCGGCTCTGGGGATAATGGGGATGCCCCGTTCGCGGGCGGCCGCGATTTCTTCATTGTCATCCGGGATGGCGGTGGATTTTACCAGCACCTGCACGTCCGCATCCAGGTTCGCCGCATCATGGTTCAGGGCCACGGAAACGCCCAGTTCACGCAAGTGGCGGACGGACGCGCTTTCAGACTGGTCTGAACCGGTCACCGTATAGCCCAGGTTATGCAGAACTTCGGCAATGCCGCACATGCCCGCGCCGCCGATGCCTACCATATGTACCTTGCTTATCTTGAACACCGCGTTTCCCCCTGTTCGATAATGCCCAAGGCCGTTTTAACCACCTTTTCAGCCGCATCCGGCACAGCCATGCTGAAAGCGGCCGCTGACATGGCTTTTACTGTATCCGGCTGCCGGCGCAAATTTTTAAGCATCTTTCCCAACAGGCCGGGTTTAAGCTCTTTTTGTTCCAATACCAAAGCCGCTCCCGCCCTTTGCATCTGCCGGGCATTCAAATACTGGTGATTATGCGTTGCCGTGGGAAAAGGAATAAACACCGCCGCAAGCGCAGCCGCCGCAAGTTCCGCCACTGTGGTAGCCCCAGCCCGGCACAGGGCCAAATCCGCCCAGGAATACGCTTCATCCATGGCGCGGATAAAGGCGCTCACCGTCACCCGCTCCGCGGGATAACCTTGCGCCGCCCCGGCTACCCTTGCGTAGTCCGTTTCTCCTGTTTGCAGACGAATATTGAATCCGGCATCCAGAAGCAAAGGCAGATCCTCCAGCACAGCGTCGTTTATGGCCCGTGCCCCCTGGCTGCCCCCCAGTACGAGGAGGTTGCGCACCTCCGCATCGGAAGGCGCTTCCGGATGGTTTTCCCAACAGAGCCTGCCGATGCTTTTGCGCACCGGGTTGCCTGTAAGTACGGTCTTTTCCGCCTTGAAGTATTGACGCGCCTCCGGCAGAGAAATACAGACTTTTTCCGCCAGGCGCCCCATAAGCCTGTTTGTCACGCCCGGAAAGCTGTTTTGCTCATGGATCATGATGGGCACGCCGCTGAGTTTTCCGGCCAGCAGGCTTGCCGCCGCGGCATATCCGCCAAAGCCGATAATTAAATCCGGGCGCATTTCTCTTATTTTTTTTACAGCTGTCGCAAGACCGCGCGCAAGACCGGCCGCCGAACCCACGGCCTTTATTCCACGGCCGAAAAAACCCCGCACGGGCAAACCCAGATATTCCAGGCCGGCCTGAGCGGCAAGTTTTTTTTCCGGCCCATATTCTCCGCCTACAAAGAGAAGTTCAGCTTCGGGACATCGCCCGCGAAGTTCTTCGGCCACGGCCAGAGCCGGGAAAATATGCCCGCCGGTGCCGCCGGTGGTCAGAATGACCTTAATCACCGCTCCTTCCTCCCTTGAAGAAAGCCGGAACGCTCTGCAGACCGCTCCTGGCGCCGCTGCCTTGACCGGTGGGGGTTTTTCTGTTTAACCCACGAGAATAATTCAGTAAAAGCCCGATACAAATTAAAGAGCTGAGCAGGGCCGTGCCGCCGTAGCTGAAAAAGGGCATGGGCACGCCCTTGGTCGGCATTGAGCCGCTCACCACGGCGGCGTTGAGCAGCATGGGTATGGCGAGAACCAGGGTCAACCCGAAAACCGTAAGCCTGCCGCGTAAATCCGGCTGGCGAAAGGCAATGCGCATGCTGCGCCAAATCAGAAGGGCCATCAGCAAAAACACCGCGGTAATGCCCAGCAGACCCAATTCTTCCGACAAAACCGCCAAAATGAAATCTGTATGCCGCTCCGGCAGATAAAAGAATTTTTGCATTCCCGCGCCAAGCCCTTTACCGAAAAGACCTCCTGAACCAATAGCATAGAAGGACTGTATCAATTGATACCCGCCGTCCAAAGCATTCGCCTCCGGGTCGATAAAGCTCGTAAAGCGCTGCAGACGGTATGGCTCCATGATGATTAAAAGCGTTGCCGCTCCGCCCGCGAAAAGTCCTGAAATTACAAGGTACAGAAGCCTTGTTCCGCCGACCAGACACATAAAGAACAGCAGCATGGCGAGTACGGTAGCCCCGCCGAAATCCGGCTGGCGTAACAGCAACAGGCAGAAGGTTCCGGTAATTATGAACGGAGGAAGTATGCCGCGGCTGAAAGTTTTTATAATATGCTGCTTGGCGCTGAGAAAAAAAGCCAGGTAAAAAACCAGGGCGATTTTGGCAAATTCCATGGGCTGCACACGGATAAATTTCAGATTGATCCAGCGTCTGGCCCAGTTTACAGTCACGCCCAGGGGGGTGAGCACCAGGATGAGCATAAGCAGGCAAATGAACAGCAGGGGATATTGCATTTTTTCCAGAAAAGCTCTGGGCGTACGGTAAACCGCAAACATACACGCCAGCCCCAGTATGGAAAAAATGAGCTGGCGCCGGAAAAAGTAAGAAGCGTCTCCATGCAGGCGCAAAGAGACGACTGAACTGGCGGAAAACACCATGGTCAGCCCGAAACAGAGCAGCAGCAGAACCAGAACCAGCAGTATCCAGTCAACGGAATCCGCATGGGTCTGTTCTCCCGGCCTGTTCGGTATGGCGCCGCGCTGCCGCAGCAGCCTTCCATCCAGGCTGGCTGTTCTTGCACTCAGGCTTCTCATCAAAATTTCCTTCCGCTCGTCCAACTTTTTCAACCTTCCAAACCCGTTTCAAGGCAGCCCGGCATCAAGGCGGACACCAGCCCCCTGAAATCCGCGCCGCGTTCTTTATAGTCGGTATACTGATCAAAGCTGGAGGTCGCCGGGGAAAGCAAAAGCGTATCTCCGGGCACGGCCTGTTTCCGCAGCCGCGCGAAGGCTTCGGCCATGGTTGCGTCCCAGCTCACCGGCACACTGTTTTTCCAGGCCTTTTCAAAAATAGCGCGGCTTGCGCCATACAGACCAACGGCCTTGACGTTCTTTTCAAGCAGGGGAGCGAGCGAGGGCAAATCCCCACCCTTGAATACTCCTCCCGCAAGCAGCAGGACAGGCTTTTCAAACCCGGCGAGGGCCGCGCGCAAAGCCTCCACTGTAGTGCATTTTGAATCGTTGACGTAAAATACGCCCTTGATTTCAGCCACGCTTTCCAGCCGGTTCGGCAGAGGGGCGAATTTTTCCGCCGCCCTGCGGGCTGCTTCCAGGCTCACGCCAAAATGACGCACGGCCAGGAAAGCCGCTTCCATATTCAACCTGTTATGCTGGCCCAGAAGACGGGTTTTGGTAAAATTTCCCGTATCCCGGAAAAAATCCACCGCCGCCCGGAAGTTACGCTTGCCCGCCTCCTCGGCGAGGCTTTCGCCAAAAACCGCCAAATCCGCCGCGCACTGGTTTTTAAACAGGGAAAACTTGGCTTCTCTATACTCGGCCATGTCTTTATGCTGATCCAGATGATTTTCCGAAAGATTCAGCAGAACCCCCACCTCCGGGTGAAAGTTTCTGATGCCCTGCAGTTGAAAACTGCTCACCTCCAGCACAAGGATATCCGCCTGTTCGCCGATTTTTTCACGGTTTACAATGTATTCGGAAAGCGGCGTCCCGATATTGCCCCCCAGAAAAACTTTTTTCCCGGCTTCTTCGCACATAGCCGCGGCAATGCCGACGGTAGTGGTTTTGCCGCTGGTTCCGGTTACGGCGATAATTCTCTCCACGGCAAAGCGCGCTGCCAGTTCCAGTTCCGAAATCCATTCCGGGCGGCCCTTTGATCCGCCCGCGGCTTCAAGCAAAGGTTCAAGAACAGCTATGGGCACCCCCGGACTGGGCACCACCAGAGCCGCGTCCGCAAACTGTTCCGGCTTATGTTCGCCGCCCAGAAGCTCAAAACCGCGCTCCGCGGCTTCCGCTTTAAATTCCTCGCTGAACGCGGATTTTTTATCCAGCACCCGTACTTTTGCCCCGGCCAGATGCAGGAGTCTGGCCGCGCCTATGCCGGATCTTCCGCTGCCGACAACCACGGCCGGCTCACCCGGTTTGATCAGCTTGTTTTCTAAAATTTTCATGCGCCGGTTCCTTTAGCGAAGTTTCAATGCCGAAAGCGAAACCAACCCGAGAATTATGGAAACCAGCCAGAATCTGATGATAATTTTTGATTCCGGTATGCCCTTCAATTCAAAATGGTGGTGCAGAGGAGCCATGCGAAAGATTCTACGCCCGCCGGTCATGCGGAAATAGCTCACCTGCAGAATTACCGACAGGCTTTCCACCACAAACAATCCGCCCAGCAACAACAGGATAAGCTCCTGCTTGCACAAAACCGCCATGAAGCCCAAAGCGCCGCCCAGCGACAAAGATCCCACGTCGCCCATGAAAACTTGCGCCGGGTAGGCATTGAACCATAAAAACCCCATGCTGGCTCCGATGAAGGCTCCGCAAAAAATGGCCGTTTCACCCACCCCCGGGACATAAGCCACCTGAAGATAGTTGGACATGGCGGAGTTGCCGGCCACATAAATAAATACGCCCAAGCAGAAGCCGGCGACTATGGTAGGCCCGATGGCCAGACCGTCCAGACCGTCGGTAAGGTTCACCCCGTTCGAACAACTGACCATGACCAGCACGGCGAAGGGAATATAGAACATCCCCAAATCCGGCGTAATATCTTTGAAAAAAGGCAGAGCCAGTTTGGTGGAGTAGGCCGGAAGCCGCACAAGAACGAACATGATCAAAGAGGCTATGATAATCTGGCCCAGCAATTTTGTTCTGGCGCTGATTCCCTTGTTGTCTTTCCGCCGGATTTTAAGCCAGTCGTCAATGAAACCCACCAGACCAAAACCAAGGAAGGCCATTATGCACAGCCAAAGATAACTGTTGGTCAAATCGGCCCAGAGCAGCACGCTGATCAGGAGATTCACGGCGATGAGCACGCCGCCCATGGTCGGAGTGCCGGCCTTTTTCTGATGCGCGAGTACGTCTTCATGAATGAACTGGCCGCATTTCAATTTTTGCAGCCAACGGATAAAATACGGCCCGATGATGATGGAAAGCAGCAGCGCCGTGAGCAAAGCCCAGATTGTTCTGAAGGTAATATACCTGAACACGTTGAAGACTACGCTGTACGAGCTTAACGGAACCAGTAAATGATAAAGCATATTGAAAAACCTTTTCCCCTGTGCAAAGGCTGCGTACACCCATTCCGGGCTTATTCGGGCTTATTCGGGCAAAATTCTTTTTGAAAGAGCTCCACGAACTCTTCCAGCCGGTTGCCCCGTGAAGCTTTAAACAGCACAACTCCGCCGCTTCCGTTTTTTTTAAATAACTCCCGCATGGCCAGCTTGAACTCCTGCCGGCTCCGGGCGGTTTGAAATTCCCCCTGAAAGCCTCCCTGAGCCAGCCCCTGCCGTATTTCCTGTTCGTGGCCGCCTTTCCAGACAACCGCCCGCGCCTTGCTTGCCGCCATATTTTTACCCAGTTCCAGATGACCGGCTGCCGAGGCTTCTCCCAATTCAAACATCTCTCCCATGACCAGAAACAGGGGAAGCCGGTTTTCCGAGGCCGTCTCCATGGCGCTTTCCAGCATCCGCGCGGCGGAAAGGGGGTTGGAGTTGTAGCTGTCATCAATCAGCACCGTTCTCCCGAAAATTTGGCAGTTGAAGCGCTGGCGCGGCAATACCGCTTCCGCCAGACCTTCTGCAATCTCTTTCCGCTCAAGGCCGAGCAGCGCAGCCGCTCCAACTATGGCAGCCACGTTCTCTGAACCGAAGGCTCCGCGGAAAGGGGCTTTTACCTCAAAAGTCTGCACCCGCTCCGCGTTTTCCGGCGGCGCTTCATGATCGACAAGCTGCACCCGCTCCGCGTTTTCCGGTGACGCTTCATGATTGACAAGCTGCACCATGTAATTGCCGCTTGCGGGAGATGCCGGGCCCCGGTAAGCCGCGAAAAAATCCGCGTCAGTGTTTGCGGCGGAAAAAAATTTGCGCTTTACCGGGTACGCCGCGCTTGCGCGCACAAGTTCTGGATAATCGGCATTGATCAGAGCCAGACCCCGGGGAGGCAGATAAGCCAGCATCCGCGCTTTGTAATAGGATACCCCTTTATCCCCCAGGCCGCTCAAATGCCCTGAACCCACATTCAGAATAAGCGCGAGATCCGGACGTAAAAGCCCGGCCAGTTCATCCATGTCGCGCGCTTCGCTTATTCCGGCCTCCAGCACCCAGAAGGCCGCATCTTCGGAGGCGTTCAGGATGCTCAAGGGCAGCCCCCACTGATTGTTCATGTTCATAAAATTTTTCGCGGTACAGGCATGCCGGCTCAGTACCGTGGCCAAAACTTCTTTAAGCGTGGTTTTACCGGCCGTGCCGGTAATGCCCACAACTTTTACCCCCCTGCGTCCGGCCCGTTCCCGCTGCTGCGCCGCAAGGCCGGTTATAGCGGCACGGGAGTTCCGCACCATGAATACCGGCACCGGAACGGCGTCAACAGAAGTTCCGGCAAAGGGATCGCGCTCCGCAATAATTGCCGCCGCGCCTTTTTTTACCGCCTCCAGCGCAAAGTCGTGTCCATCGCTGTGCTCGCCTTTCGCGCATACAAAAACAGCTCCGGGAGTTATGGCGCGGCTGTCCAGGCTGAAAGCGAGCGCTTCTCCGGATGGAGCGGTCTCCGGCAGCGGTCTGGACTCACTCCCGCCCAGGAACATGGCTATTTCTTTCAAAGTCATCTCTTTGCCCTGACGCTGTGCGCAACGGCCGTAGGAAGCGGCCCGTCCCCAAGCAGTTCTTCCAGAACTTCCCGGTCGCTGTAATGGTTTTTTACCGTACCGATAATCTGATAATTTTCATGGCCTTTTCCGGCTACAAGCAGCGCGTCGCCCGGTTTGAGCAAATTTAAAGCCAGGGCGGTGGCTTTTTTTCTGTCCGCTTCCTGGTATATTTCCGCTTTGCCGCGCATGCCCGGAAGCACATCCGCCATGATGGCCAGAGGATCTTCCTGCCGCGGGTTGTCGGAAGTGAGGACGGCGGCATCGGCATATTCACACGCGGCCCGGCCCATTAACGGGCGTTTGGTTCTGTCGCGGTTGCCGCCGCAGCCGAACACGGTGATGACGCGCCTGAAGCCGGCATCGCGCAAGGCTTGGATGGCCTTGACCAGGGCATCCGGGGTATGCGCGTAATCCACAAACACATCCGCCCGGCCGACACGCTCCAGGCGTCCGGGAACTCCGCTGAACTTTTGCAGCGGGGCCAGCTCTTCCACCTGCAAGCCAAGGCCCAGAGCAACCGCCTGTACTCCCAAAAGGTTCATGGCGTTAAAAGCGCCCACCAGAGGCGATTTGAGTTCCCACTCCCGTCCGGCGCAATGCTGGCGCAGGTGCAGCCCAGTGGTTCCGGCGTTTAAAATTTCGCCCGACAGGAGATTGGCCGCCGGAATATCCGTTGCTTCCCGGCCGTCCGGCCGCAAGCCAAAGGCCATTCCGGAAGAGCGCGGATCTTTTTCCCGGGCGGAGCAGCTTTTGAACAGACGCGCACCATAGTGGTCGTCGATATTGACGGCATAAATTTTATCCGCTTTGGGTACAGCATCGGTGAACAAACGGGCTTTGGCCGCAAAATAGTTTTCCATGCTCTGGTGGTAGTCCAGATGATCCTGGGTTACATTGGTCAGCAGGGCGGCGCTGAACTCCAGCCCGGCGACGCGGTTCTGTTCCAGGGCATGGGAAGAAACCTCCATGACCACGGTATCCACCCCGGCTTTTTGCATCCTGGAAAAAAACTCGTGCAGTTCCAGGCAGCCGGGCGTGGTCAGGGGAGCATCCAGGCTGAAGCCGGGATACCGGTAAGATATTGTGCCGAGTACCCCCACCTTGCGTCCGTTGGCGCTTAAAAGAGCTTCCAGTAAATAGGCGCTGGTGGTTTTGCCGTTGGTGCCGGTCACGCCCACCAGCACGGGCCGGTATTGAGCTGTCCCGTAACAAGCGCCCGCCAGAACGCCGAGAGCCGCACGCGTATCCGGCGTTACGCATAAAGCCGGCCGGGAAGTATTGACTTCGGCGATTAACGCCCGCGCTTCGGGTTCATCCGCCTGTGCGCAAACAATAACCGAGGGAGCTTTATCCAGAGCATCCGCCAAAAAATCCATCCCGCCCTTTTCTCCGGGCTGATGGGGGGGAAGCGCGACAAAGACGCCTCCTTCCTCCAGCTTGCCCGAATGGACGGCCAATATCCGGTTCCGGCCGCCGGTTCCGAGTTGGCCGGCCAGCGCTTCAAGAGTTATATACGACAGGGAGGAAGCGGCGTTCACAGGGTTTTCTCCTCCAGCCAGAGTATATATTGCGTTTCCGGGTGATACGAAAATTTGGCGCCCGGTTCCGGGCTCTGCCGCACCACTGTGCTGCCTTGTCCCTTGAGTATGGGCATGATGTCTTCATGCGCGAAAACTTCCACGGCGCCGCGTACGCTCATGCCCCGCACGTCGGGGACAATTTTGGGCGCACCCGCTTCCGGCGCCGGATTCGGCAGCATGGAGAGTCTCAGCCGGTTCGGCGCAGCGTCTTCCGCGGTTGCAAGCGCGGCGCTGCCCGCCACCGCCGGGGCTGAAGCGTCTCTGGCTCCGGTTTTCAGCGCGGCGGCCTCCCTGGCTTTGTTCTGGGCGTACAAAGCCAGATCCAGATCCGCGGATGGCCCTTCGCCGCCGGGCAGGGAAGAGCCCGGCGCCATCTCCGCGAGCATGGCGGCGGTTTCCTCCGGAGTAAGCCCCCTGTAGGCCAGGGTTTGCTCCAGGATCTCCCGGAAAGCCGGGGCAGCGACCGAAGCGCCGTAAATGCTCTTTTTGGGTTCATCCACAATCACCATAACCAGATAGCGGGGCTTTTCCGCCGGAACCATACCTATAAACGAGGCTACACGCTTCTCGCCGTAAATGCCGCCTTCGGCCTTCTGGCTGGTTCCGGTTTTTCCTCCGACCGTAAACCCGGCTACGCGCGCCTGCCTGCCCGGGCCTCCGTCTGAATGCACCGCGGATTTGAGCATGCCAAGAACCTGCAGGCTGACTTCTTCGGAAAAAATTCTTTCCCCGGAATCTTTGGCGCGTAAATTTTCATTGACGAATAATTGCAGATTTTTCTTGACCCCATTGTTGGCAAGGCAAAGATAGGCCTGTACCATTTGCAGCCCGGTGGCCGAAAAACTTTGTCCGAAGGAGGATGAAGCCAGATCGATGTCCGGCCATTTGGCGGGAGGACGCAAAATACCGGAGCTTTCGCCGACCAGCGGCAACCCGGTGCGCTTGCCGAAACCGAGAGTTTGCAAGTATCTGCCGTAAGTCGCCGCGCCGAGCCGCAACCCTATTTTCCCCGCCCCGATGTTGCTGGAATAACGTAAAATTTCCTCCACCGTCAGATTTTTATGCGGATGAGTGTCTTTAATCTGATGGTTGTTTATTTGCCACTTGCCGTCTTCACAATAAATAACGGTATCAGGTTTGATTTTTCCTTCCTGCAGCGCCGCCGCCACAACAAAAGCCTTGACCGTGGAGCCCTGTTCCAGGGCGTCCAGAGCCAGCTTGTTGCGCCGCACCGGCTCGGGCTGTTTGTTATATATGTTCGGATTAAAAAAAGGATAATGCGCCCAGGCCAGAATATCGCCCGTAGCTACATCCACCACCAGGCATCCGCCCCATGCGCCTCCATTCTCGCGCATGGTTCTTTCCAGGGCGCTTTCGGCATAATGCTGAATCTGCAAATCTATGGTCAGGCGCAAATTTTTGCCGGAAAGGTCATCCGTCCCGCTGCGCCCATGCATATATAATTTGTCGCCCAGAGCATCCCGCTGCACAACTTTGCGCAGTTCGCGCCCGGCGAGAAACTCTTCAAAAGAAGCCTCCAGACCGTCCAGCCCTTTATTGTCCATGCTCACAAAACCGAGCAATTGCCCGGCAAGATGCTTGTGCGGATAAATACGCTCGGATTCCTTGTGCAGATAAATACCGGGAAGATCAGCTTCAAAAATTTTTTTGGCTTCCTGATCGGATATTTTACGCGACACCCAGATGAAGTTTTCCTTGCTCGCAAGCAGTGCCAGGAGGTTTTTTTCCGGGATATTCAGAATGCCGGACAACACAGTCCCGGTTTCCTTCAAAGCGGAAATTTTCGCGGGGCGGGCAGCCAGGGAATAGCTTTCCACGGATTTAGCCAGGGTGGTTCCGTGGCGATCCTCAATACTCCCTCTGCTGCCTGTGAAAGTCTCGCGGGTATTATGCTGCTTTTGCGCTTTGGCTTCGTATTCCGGCCCTTCGACTACATGCAGGATATAAAAACGGTGCCAGAGCATAGCCCAAATAACCAAAAGCCCGAGGCCCACCACCACCAGCCATATTTTGCCCCAATCCCTGGTTTTGGCGCCCGCGCTCGGGTCTGCCGCGCTTTCTTGCAGCCGGTTGTTATTTTTGCTGTTATTGTCCATCATAATTTGCAAGCATAAAATGCTTTAATTTACAAAGCGTTTCTGCCCCGGGCTTGCGCTGCGCAGCCCAAGGCCGGCGGCCTTCGCTTCAAGTTGAGCCGGCGAGAAAAGCTTATCCCGCATTATCGCGAGCTTGGCATTATTATCCGTCAGTTCAAGCATGGCCTTTTGCTGTTTGCTGAGTTCATGGGCCAACCCTGCCCGCTGGGCATTGATCCAGACCAGAAACAGCGCAAGAATGAAATTTGCCAGTATGGAAAGCACAATGCCGGCAGTGAGCAATTTGTTTTTCATCATGGTCTGAAACTGCTCCCAGCAGGGAGATTTCCGCCGGGCAGGGAAAAAGCGTTCTCCGTGCGCTCGGCCAGACGCAATTTGGCGCTTCTGGCTCTGGGGTTGCGTTCTTTTTCTTCCGGCGACGCCTCCAGGGCTTTTTTGGACAGGAGGCGCAAAGACGCCTTATGGCCGCACGTGCATAAGCTTAATCCGGGCGGACAAAGACAGCCTGTGGCCGCGGTTTTAAAAAAATGTTTGACCATCCTGTCTTCCAGCGAATGAAAGCTTATGACCGCCAGCCTTCCGCCATGCGCCAATCTTGGAACAATACGTTCCAAAAACATTCCGAGCTGCCCCGGTTCATCGTTGACCGCCATACGCAGGGCCATAAAAGTACGCGTGGCCGGGTGATTGCGCGACATGGCCCGCCATTTGGGCGGATAGGCTTTTTCAACAACAGCGGCCAGTTGCGCCGTGCTTTCCAGCGGCGACTTTGCCCTGGCTTCGGTAATGGCTCTGGCTATACGCCCGGCCTGCGGATCTTCTCCATAAACACGGATAATTTCCTGTAATTTTTTAACCGGGGCCGTGTTTACCAGGGTTGTGGCGTTTTCGCCCTGCCGCGTATCCATGCGCATGTCCAGGGGGCCGTCCCGCAAAAAACTGAATCCTCTGGCCGCCTTGTCAAGCTGCAGAGAAGAAACTCCCGCATCCAGCAAAACTCCGTCCACAAAAGCCCATCCAAGCTCATCCAGCGCCCCGGTAAAGCCGGCAAAGGCGCTTTGCCTGAAATGCACAGCCCCGGCAAAGGGCTTGAGCCGCTCTCTGGCCAGAGCCAAAGCCTCGCCGTCGCGATCCAGGCCAAGCACCTGCGCGCCTGCTATGGCCTGTAAAACCCCTTCCGTATGCCCCCCGAGGCCAAGCGTGGCGTCCAAAAACCGCCAGGGAACCTGCCCGCGCCGCTCTGCCCCTGCCGCGAAAAACCGGACGATTTCGGCGAGCATTACCGGCAGGTGCAGGCACGCCATATTCTTGCCGGACATATCCATAAGCGCCCGCTGACTAGTAGAATATGTCGCTTAAAACTTCGCATTCGCTTCGTTGTAAGCGACAGGATCGCTTCGCCGGAAAACGTGGTTTCCGGTTCGCTCCGGCGGCTTCGCCGCCGCGCCGGGCTTGTTCGCCCGGCGTCAGTACGCTGTTCTATACGAACTTTTAAGTGTTACAGCGTACTAGTTGAAGCTGAAAATGCTCTGCTGTCGCTTGGCGCGACACTACAGGTGCAGGGTGCGTTCCTCGCCAAGACACCCGGCGAGATCATCAAAATCATGGTTAATGGGTTCAGCCGCCAGCCGGTCAGGCTGCCACAGTTCTATGCGTTCAGGTTGACCCACCAGCACCACGGAGTCTTTTATTCCGGCATATTCCATCAATGCCTTGGGGATACGGATACGCCCCTGGGCATCCGCCTGTATTTCTTCAGCGCCGCCGGTCATAATGCGTTGCAGGTTGCGCAGGGTCGGCTTTAAAATATTCAGGTCGCTCAGCTCTTTTTCCAGCACTTCATTCCAGTGTTTGGTGGTGTAAATCGCAATGCATTTGTCAATAAAGGAGGTCAGCAGCATTTTTCCGCCCGGAGCGTTGGACAGGAGAACGCTCGTGATTTCCTGCGGCAGCATCAACCTGCCTTTGGAATCAAGATTGCGTAGGATACGGCCACGAAACAGCATACGCTTCCACCCTTTTGGAACAATTTACCACTGAAGATGATTGTCATACCACCATATACCACAACTTAATACTGATAAACAATGGTTTTCGTCAAGAACAAAACGTAAATAAAAAATATTTTTTGGGATATGCGTGGGTGACTGGAGCTAAACAGGGGTAATACAAGGGTTTGTACGGTATGGCAGCGGCAGGGAGGAGGTTTTTCGAGAAAACCCCGGAGTATTTTTTCGGCATCAGCCCGCCGGATCAAAAATAATCTTGACGGCGGCATTTTACATGGGATAAACGCATTGTTACGGCAAGGCCGATCTGGGGGCGTTTTTCGCTTGCGGGCGGCCAGGAAAATTTTTAAGGCTTAACAGGTATATGCCAAGAGGATCAATGAACTGCCGGAGTAACCCAGTTGGTAGCGTAGCTGCTGATTCGTAATACAGCGGCTTGTCAACAGGGAAAAAATAAAAAGTCACCATAAAAGTGACGAAAAAAGTTTTTTAAAACAGGCATTTGCCAGCGTAGCTCACTCGGCAGAGCAGCTGATTCGTAATAGAGGATTTACGGAGATTAAAGCAAAATAAAATAGCATGTTACCACAACAATGGTGCTTGCAAATTTTGTTTTTTTATACCCTATTTATACCCTGGCGCGAAATGCGCTTACAGCAATGCCACCTTAGCTCAGTTGGTAGAGCAGCTGATTCGTAATCAGCAGGCCGTCAGTTCAAGTCTGACAGGTGGCTCCAGAAAATTCAAGGGGTTATGTGAAGAAAAATCACATAAACCCCTTCTTTTTTCTGAAAATCAGGGTATAAATAGGGTATAAAAAATGTCTGCAACAACCGGAAATCGTTGCGGGCATTGCCCTAGCCGTCCATCGCTCACTCCGGCCCACCCCATCCGAAAAGGCAAAGGAGGCTTGCCGCGCCTGCTTTCTCTGGTAGTGTCCAGAAATTTTCGCACTTTTTGTAGCAGCCAGTCAGTATTGGTTTTGGCGATGCCGTAAGGAGCCGGCGCGGGTCTTGCGAGCGATACCCCCAGAGATATCGCGGCTGCAA
>JAISBT010000054.1 GCA_031266055.1 Deltaproteobacteria bacterium | reverse complement strand
CTGCGTTATTGCTTCACTGAACCGGCGGTTACAGGGTACAATCACCATCATAATTTATTGACTGTTCCACACGATAAAAATTATCCATCTACCGCTCTATACCGTTGCAGCCGGCTGTTCGGCCTGTCCGGAAGCGTCATCTCAATAAGCCCATCCTCCAGGGCGGGGCGCAGATACCGTCACCGTCATAATTTAACCCTCCATGAAAACGCGCCGCAAGGGGCGTTGAAGCTTTCGGTAAACTTACTCAACTTCCAGAACGGCTGATAATACCGTTTCCCAATCAAACATAAAAGCATGTTTGATTGAGAAACGGGATAAGTCGTAATTTTTCATCGCGTTTCTCACATATATTCAAGGAATTCGCGGCACCACACCAGACGGCTTGATTACCCTCGTTCTCTTCCGCCGGGCTGAGAAATTTCGGCTCGCCTGTTGTCACGTAAGTAGAAAATATGCTTGTTAACAATGCAAATTTTTCATTATGGGCAATTTCTTGTTTAATTTTAATATATTTGTGTTGTATTATAAAATTTTTTTTTGTTAATATTGTTAATTTCTGTTTAATTCAGATTTTAATTTATATCAATAGTATTAATTTATATTAATAATTGTTTATTAATTATAAAATTAAATAAAATTATTAAGCAAATAGGAAATAATTTCCAAAAAATAGATATGGCACACTCATTGCTATAGCGTAGTAAAACAAAATCAATATTGATTGTTTTGCATAATACATAAGGAGTGTGCCATGTACATCAAAACAAGCCTCAATCTGGACATCCAAACGCAGTGCCTGGATATCCTCTGCGATTTTCTCGATGCCGAACACGAAGCAATACAATATGGGCAGATCTACGACCTTTATCCTCTGGCAAAGTCCATTCACGGTCTTCTGAAGCTACTGCGCGCCAAAAGAGAGGAACTGACGGGGAACCTGATGGGCGTCAGCGTCCGGGATTTTGTCTCCGAACTGCCGGGTTATCTGGGCGACCCGTTGTACGGCAAGCTCGACCGCCTTGCGAAGCTTGAACAGAAATGCCTGGACAAGACATCCCGAAACGCGGATCTGGCTCTGGCTCTGTCAGGGCGGACGCAGGCCATGCTGGATCTCTGGAATGTTTCTTCCGCTGACCGCACTGCCACGGGCAAGGTGCAGTAATGGCCGCCAGCATCAACAGTCTGCTCACCATGGGCGCCGGCGCGCTTTTTGCGTCACAGGCCGCCATAAGCGTCGCCGGGAACAACATTTCCAATGTCAATACGGTGGGCTACAGCCGGCAGTCGGTGCTGCTTAAAACGAATACATCCCTTGACTGCAATCCGGGACAGATAGGCCAGGGTGTCGACGCGGAACAGGTGCTCCGGGCTTACGACAAGTTTATAGAACGCTCCCTGCTCACCCAGCTCGGCGCTGCCGCAAAGTATGACAACGCCTATTATGCGCTGAAAAACATCGAAAATCTGTTCAACGAGTCCTCGGTGGACGGCATCGGCGCGACCCTTACCGCAATGTTCGGATCCTGGAACGATCTGGCTCAGACAGCGGGCAGCCTGGCCGCGCGGGAGGCCCTTCTTTCCGCGTCCCAAAGCCTGAACTCGCTCATCCGGAACGCGGATTATACCCTTGAAGACATGCAGGCGGAGTTGGACAGCCTGATCCGGGAAGAGGTGAACAACGCCAACACCTTGATCACGGAAATCGCGGAGTTGAACCGCCAGATCAATATCCACACCATTGCAGGCAGCAATAACGCCAACGCCCTTTTGGATGAACGCGACCAGAAAGTGCGGGAACTGGCGGAAATTATTGATATCAGGATCCAGGATAACGGCGCGGGCGATTATTATGTGACGACCGGCGCCGGGCACCTGCTGGTTCAGCAGGACATGTCCTATTCGCTCGGCATCCGCGGGCCGCAAGCGGAAAACAACCTGACGGGCAATTCGCCCTATAAGGCTTCCTCCGGCAGCGGAACCATAGGTTTTTCCGGCGCGGACACGAAAGAATACACCATTGAGATCGTCACCGGCGGAGCCGTTGACGGCGGCGCGCAATTCAAAGTGTCCCTGGATGGCGGCAACACCTGGCTCACGGACGATTTCGGCGGCGTGCGGCTTTTTGAGGCCAATTCCGGTAATTTCAGCATCAAGGCCGGGGAACTGGAACTCTGGTTTGACGCGGGCGCAAGCCTGGCTCAGGGCGACAAATTCATCATATCCCCCAAGAACGACATTTATTGGAACAGCCCCACCTCAGGCCCCATCAACATTTCCTCCCAATTCTACGCCGACGGCACGGAAAATTCCCTGCGCATCACGGGCGGAGCGCTCGGCGGCTATCTCATGGCCCGCGACTTGATGATCGGCGAATACCGGGAACAGTTGGAGGGCCTCGCGCAAAGCCTCATCTGGGAAGTGAACCGCATTCACAGCCAGGGCGCGGGGCTGACCGCCATGACCGGCGCTCTGGGCGAATACCGGGTCGGCCGGACGGATCAGCCGCTCGGCGGGGATACGGCCGATTTCGCCTGGGCCGCATACCTGACGGAAGGTAACCTCTCCTTCTCCATCTATAACGCCGATACCGGCGAATCCCTCATTCCCTATCCCGGCATGGAAGCGCTCTTCAGCAGCGGCAATTTTGATCCCGCCGCCATGAGCCTGGAAGATGTGCGGGACGCCTTCAATAACGCCTCTTTCACCGATGCGGACGGCAACACGGCGCATCCCTTCACCGCGTCCATCGTGGACGGGCGGCTCCAGATCGCCGCCAACGGCAACTACACTTTTACCGTGGCCTCCGACAGCACCGGATTGATGGCCGGACTCGGCATCAACACCTATTTCACGGGTACGGACGCTTCCTCCATTGCGGTACGCGACGAGCTGGTTTCCAATCCCAATCTGGTCAACGCGGGCAGCGTCAACGGGGCCGGGGAAGTGAACAAGGGCGACAATGCCGTCGCTTCGGCAATAGCCGGACTGCTGCAAAAGAATCTGACCATTCCAGGCATGGGCGGCCGGAGCGTCAACCAGTCCCTGCTGGATTACTACGCCGCCCTGGTCACCCGGGTTGGCTCCGACACCTTGCATGTAAAGGATTCCGCCACACGCGAAGTAACCGTGGCCCAAACTCTTTCCGACAGGCGCGAAGAAATTGTCGGCGTAAGCCTCGACGAGGAACTCACCAACTTGATCAAATTTCAGTCTTCATACCAGGCGGCGGCAAAACTCATCACTACGGCGGAAGAGATGCTGCAAATCATTCTGGGCATGAAGCAGTGAAGGAGAAATGCCGTGCGTGTCACCCAGAACATCATTTATTCGACCCAGGTCGGCAGTATGAACAGCGCGCTGAACAAGCTGTACGCGTCAAGCATACAGAGCGGCAGCGGCCTGCGTATCAATAAACCGTCCGATGACCCGCTGGGAGCGGGGCGGGCCATCCAGTCCCGCGCCACTCTTTCACAAATGAGCCTGTATGAGGAGAATATCAGCACAGCCACAGGATGGTTGTCTTCCTACGACGCTATTCTGTCCGGTGAAGGTTCCATCGTCACCTTGCTGACCAGACTTACGGAACTGGCCGAACAAGGCGCGACCGGCACCTACACGGCTGAAAACCGGAAAGAAATCAGCATGGAATTGCGCCAGATTTACGAGCAGCTCATAACCCTGAGCAATTCCTCCTATGCCGGGCAGTATATCTTCTCCGGGCACAAGACGGACGCCAGGGCTTACGCCGCGGCTCTCGGCGTCAGCGTGAAAGATACCGGCGCCGGGCTTGACGGCATGTACTTTGAAACTGAAGGGGATGCCTCCTATACCGTGATCATCCAGGCCACCAGTTCGGGGGCGGCCGAAACCGCTTCTTACCGTTACAGCGAGGACGGCGGCAACACCTGGATGGATATTGCCTCTTCAGACATCACCGTGAACTATCCCGAAACGGGCCGGGTGCGGATTACCGCCGGGGGAGCGAGCGTGATCATGGACGCGGGCGCCGTTGTCAATGCCGCAGATACCGCCGACAGTTCCAGCGCGGACAACGGCACCTGGATATACCTCCGCCCGACAGCCATATACCAGGGAGACGACAACGATACTCAGGCGGCCATCCTTTACGGCAGCGGCACCAACACCGGCGCTTCCGCCAGCGGCTGTTTCGGCGAGGACGTAACCGTCCGCATCGACGGCAACGACGGCGTCACTCTTACGTACTCCTACAGTGCGGATAACGGCGCCAGCTGGACGCAGGGAAAAACCGCCGTTGCCTCCCCGGTCAAAATATTCGCGCCCGGAGGCTACCTTGAACTCGCCAATGCCCCTGCGGCCGGAGAACAGTACATCATTCACCCGCATCGGGCGGAGGTGGCCCTGGCCATTTCCGATACCAGCGACATTACCCTCAACTTGATCGGCAAAAACGTGTTCGGCGGCGTGTACCGGAACCCCGCCACCGGGAAAAAGGAAACCGTGGAGAAGGACGGCAATCTTTTTGAAACGGTGGGCAACCTTATTGCCGCCGCGGAAACCAACGACCAGCAGGGCATGGCAAACGCCCTGGCGCAACTGGCCAGCGCCAGAAGCGTTGTTCTGACCAATGCGGCGATTGTGGGCGGCCGGGAAAACCGTCTCACCCTCACGAGCAGCGCGCTTGAACTGCGCAAGCTCGTCGAAACGGATCGGCTCAGCAGTATCGAAGACGTGGACATGACCGAGCTGCTCACCAGGATCGCGCAGCAACAGACGGCATACAGCGCTGTGCTGCAATCATCCTCCATCATTATGCGGCAGAGCCTTCTCGACTACCTGTGATTTTTTTTACAACAAGGAGTTTACCATGAGTCTTTCAGCCAGCATGTGGACCAGCGTGTCCGGTCTTCTCGCCCACGGGCAGCGCATGAGCACCATAGGCAACAACATATCCAACATCAACACCACCGGTTTCAAGGGTTCGCGCATGGACTTTCAGGACATCCTGTTCAGTTCCGTCGGCACCACTTACGGCAACGGACAGATCGGCGGAGGCACCGGGATCGGCATCGTTATGAACAACTTCGCGCAGGGGTCTTTTGAAACCACCACCAACGTCACGGACATCGCTATTTCCGGTAACGGCTTTTTTAAGGTCAGCCCGCTTAATTCCAACCCAAGCTATTACACCCGGGCCGGGACTTTCAGCCTGACCAAGGAAGGCTATGTCGTGGATTCCAACGGCTACGCGCTGCAAGGCTGGTCCTTGACCAATGTCAACGGCAAAGGGTCGCCCACGGACATCCAATTCGATACCGGCACCTGTTCGCCCCGGCATACTACGGAGATAGACATACAGCTCAACTTGCCCATCACCGGGGTAACGGACAACTCCACGGACGCCACCGGGCAGGATCCTTTCTTCGCGCTCCTCAACACCTGGGACGCCACCCAGACCCCGCCGCTCGGCACCGGCGCGTATGCGTATCAGACCACCATCAACGTGTATGACGAAGGCGGTACCCTCCATAAACTGACCGTATACTTTGACAAGGCGGAACGTGACGTCACCAACGGCGGTTCCGGCGAAACCTGCTGGGAATATATCATCACCATGGATCCTTCCGAGGACGTCCGGGACTTTTCCTCCGCCGTGGGCGACATCACCACAACGGCGGACGTGCCGGACAAACTCAAAGGGCTGCTCGGCGCCGGGACGCTGACCTTCAACTCTTCCGGCCAATTGACGGACATGACCTGCTTTGTGCCGCAAACAGACGGCACCTCCGGCGGTTCCTGGTGGATCGGCGCTGCGGGCAGCGAAACCGTGGATCTCAACGCATGGGTGGCCACTCCCACCACCTCGGACGGGCTGCCGCTCATCTGCCCCAATTTTTCAGGCACAGCGGGGCTCTCCAACGCTTATCTTCCCGGCACGTATGACAAGCCCAACCAATACGCCGACGGGCGGCTCATCGCCATTGACCTGGGCTTTTCCAGCGCCACCGGCGAATGGACCTTCGCCGGAACTGCCGGCACCGGCGCGGGCGGACTGGTCAGCGCGGCGGATATCGGCACGGACAAACAGCATATTCTCGGATTCGGCAGCGCCGGGGAGCGCTCCAATACGGCAGTCACCTGCCAGGGTAACAGCTACCAGGAATATACCCTTGCGCAGAACGGCTATACTTTCGGCTACCTGAGCAACATCAGCGTCAGCCAGAACGGCGTCATCTCGGGAATTTACTCCAACGGCAAGACTCTCGAACTGTACCAGGTCGCGCTGTACAACTTCCCGAGCCTGCAGAACCTGCGGCACGAAGGCAATAACCTGT
Source organism: Deltaproteobacteria bacterium (assembly GCA_031266055.1). Taxonomy (GTDB): domain Bacteria; phylum Desulfobacterota; class Desulfovibrionia; order Desulfovibrionales; family Desulfovibrionaceae; genus WRHT01. Next base: position 9,193 of record JAISBT010000054.1, on the reverse strand, counting down.
TTTCGGAAACCGCGGCTTCCGGCATGGCCGTGTGCGGCGAGCCGGGAAGCGGGCAGTTCGGCATTACGGAAAGCTACCGGCTGGAACAATCCAATGTGGATCTGTCCACGGAATTCGTCAACATGATCACCACGCAACGCGGTTTCCAGGCGAACTCCAAGAACATTACCACCGTGGATTCCATGCTCGAAACCGTCATCAACATGAAGCGATAAGGAGCAAGATATGGAACTTGCCGGAATAAGCGCGATAACGCGGAACATTTGGGAAGAGTTACGGCAGGAAGCCATGCGGAACAGCCAGAAGAACGCCGCGGCGTCAACCGGGCAGGAACTCCCGCCCGCCGGGATTACTTCGGAAGATATTGCCGGGGACGGCGTCGCCGCTCTCATGGAACGGATCAATGCGCAGAAAAAAAGGGCGGCCCCTGCCGCATCCCGCGCCGCGGCAGAGTCGGTGACGACCAATCTGGAAAATGTCGGGCCGAACAGATACGAGCGCATCCGGGCAAACGCGAGCAGCGCGTACCTTGCCCGGGAAGCGGGATATGTGAACAACGCCAACGCCGTATCCGCCCTGCACAAAAGCGCGTGAGCGGTAATTCAAGGAGGACGACATGGCCACCTATACATCGGGCAGTCTGGGCATTTCCGGCATCGGCTACAGCAACGTCGATTTCGAGGACTTGATAGACAAGCTTTATGCCATTGAAAGTACTAAGGCCCAAAAGCTCCTTACATGGCGCGAGGATTGGCAAACACGGATTGACGCCTTCGCGCAGGTCAGAACGGCGCTTGTTTCCATGCAGACGGCGCTCAAGACCATCAATTCCACAGACAAATTTTTGAGTAAAACGGCGGCCAGTTCCAACTCCTCCATCGTGTCCGCCTCTGTTTCCAGCGGAGCCTTGGCCGGAACATATTCCGTCGAGGTCGGCCAGCTTGCCGCCAGTTCCGTCTGGAGCATCGGCACCGGCCTTGCGGCCAGGGACTCGCTGGTGAACAGTTCCGGCCAGGACGGTGTATTTACCTATACCTGCAAAGGAGAGAGCAGAACGCTCAAAGTCCCGTCCGGCACCACTTTGGAAAGTCTGAAGAACATCATTAACAACGACAGCGAAAACCTCGGGGTACGCGTGCAGCTCGTGCAAAGCGGCGACGAGATGGTTTTCCAGATCAGCGGCGTGGACACGGGCCTTTCCGCAACCCTGAGCATTGACGATGCCACCAACCTTACGGGGTTTTCCCTGCCCCGGTCGCCCCTGTGGCAATACCAGGGCGGCAGTACCAACCAGCTTTCCAGCGACTGGCTCACGTACGCTTCCCCTTCCACGACCGTCAACAGCACAGGCACGGACCAAAGCTTCATCTTTACGGTTAACGGCACGGATTACACGGTCATGCTGGAGGCGGGCGGCACTTTGAACGACCTTATCAGCGCCGTCAACGCCAAAACCGCTGAAAGCGGCGTGACGGCCCAACTCGCCCAGTTCACCGATCCCGTTACCAGCGCGCAGAGTTACGGCCTGTACCTCGACACGGCAAACAGCCAGGATCTCGTTACCGTGGGCGGCGGCACTCTGGAAGGCTATTTTTCCATGGTAGAGGTGGATACATCCGCATGGCATATACAGCAAGGCCGGAATGCGAAACTTCGTGTCAACGGATGGCCCGACGCCGGCTGGCTGGAAAAAAGCTCCAACACGGTCACCGACGTGGTTGACGGACTGGTCCTTAACCTGCGGGACGAAGGCAGGGTCACGGTGATGGTCGAACTGGATACGGAAGGCATTGAAGCAAGCGTGCAGAACTTTGTTGACGCTGTGAATAATTTTCGGACAGTAATCTTGAACCTCACCAAGGTGGATGAAGCCAAAACCGTTCTGGATCCGGAATATGCGGAAACGCAATCCGAAATGGAGATGGGCAGCGCGCTCACCGGCAACTACGGCATCCAGCTCCTGTCCTCGAACCTCAAACAGGCGATATCGTCCCAGGCCAAAGGTTTTGCCTATCTTCAGGAAGTGGAGAATAAAACGTATGGGGATATCTTTTCATCCCTGGCGCAGATTGGCGTGATCACGGACGCGGAAACAAGTTCTCCCACCTTCGGGCTGCTGGTAATCAACACGGAAAGCAAGGATTCCTCCGGGAATACCGTAATGCAGAGCACCGCCACCATGACGCTGAAAGAGGCTCTGGCAAAAGACCCGGAAGCCGTGGCAAAACTTTTTGCCGCCCAAAACGAAGGAAAGAGCAATTCTTCGCATTTCGGGCTTAACTCCTTTGTCGCCACCATCACCAAGCCTGGAACCTATGACGTCAGCTACACGACCGACGTCGGCGGCAACATCATCAGCGCGTCGATTAACGGCAAAGCGGCCGTCATTGACATGGAAAACCGGCAGATTTCCCTGTTCAACCACGACGGCGCGGACGATGCAGCCGGCATTATTTTGGACATCTATGACCTGACCCCGAATTCGACCATGGAAGGCACGGTCGGCATCCGCCAGGGCAAAATCAATGAAATTCTGGGAATGCTGGAGGGAACGGATGGGATACTTGGCTCCAACGGCACGCTTGCCATTTTGGAAAACAACTACGGCGAGATTGTCAAAAATATTGAATCCAAGATTCAAAAAGAAGACGAACGCCTTACGAAATGGCTGCGTTTGACCAAATTACGCTTTTCGCGCCTGGAAGCGGTTCTGGCCAGCTATCAAAATATACAGGCCAGCGTTGAATCGCAAATCGCGCAACTGGACAAAGATAGCTGATAATGCCAGGGAGCGTTGCCCAGTCGCGACCTCCCCCAAGCTTGCCGGATCCACGTCGGCGCGAGATAGCGGAAACCGCTATTCGGATTTCGGATTCGCCAGGGGAAACTGCATGCAGATGCACAGGCCAATGTCGGTAGACACGGCCATGATTTCGCCGCCATGAAGTTTCACGGTTTTCTGTACGAGAGAGAGCCCCAGTCCCACCCCGGTTCCGGTAGCCTGATCTATGCGGTAGAATGGATCAAAAATATGCTCCAGCTGACTTTCCTCCACACAAGCATAGGAATTTTCCACATATAAAAAAATTTTTTTGGATTTTGAAACCAGGGAAAAGCGTATTTCTCCGCCCTTACTGGTATATTTCAGACAGTTATCCAGGAGATTTCCCAGAAGCTGTAAAAGCAGCGTCCTGTTCCCCATGACCGTCAATCCGGACGTTATAACCGCTTTGTAGGAAAGCCCGCTACGCTCGAACATGGTTTCATAGCGCTTACAGACATCCGCACAGAGCGTTGAAAAATCAACGTTCGCCATGCGCACATCCTCCTGCCGGATTTCGAGCTTTTGCACGAGCAACGTGGTTTCGATAAGCGTGTCCATATGGTTCAACTCTTCCCGAAGCGCGTTCAGGTATTTGGCCGCCATGTGTTTTTTTGCGTCGCCCGCCGCTTCTGGGGCGCCGTGGATCGTTTTCGGCAAAACATATTCAGGCGGCAACGCTTCCTCCACTATGCCGATGGCGAGACTCGCCCGTGCCAGAGGCGAGCGGAGTTCATGCGAGATATTGACCATCAGGGCGCGCATCCCGCATATGTACCGGGCCAGACTGTCCGCCATGGCGTTCACGGCTTTGGCCACTTCGCCGATTTCGTCTTTTCTCGTTGCGGTTACCTTGTAATCCGGGCCGGTTTCCGACATTTCGCGTACCTCGTCGCGGAGCCTGTGCAGCGGGCTGGAAACGCGCCACGCCATCCAGAAGGCCAGGGTAAAGCTGACCACCACCACAGGGGCGAACAACTGAATCAAAAACCCATTCCGTAAGGGTTGCGGCGGCGGCTCGAAGGACACGAACAGCAAATACTGCCCTTCCCGCAAGCGTACGGGGGTCATGATCCACACCTTGCGGGGTTCCTCCGTCTCTATGAGCGTCATGTCACCCATGTCCCAGGACTGGGCGATGCTGGAGCCCAACACGCTGGCCCTGCTGAAATTTTGGCCGGGTATGGCCGTGCCGTCAGCATTGGCCAGTGAGATGCGCAACCGGCTGTGGCGAGAAACCTTTATGTAAGCGCGAACCGTCTCTACCGGTTGATCCGTTAAATCTTCCGCGACGGCTTTTGTCGAATTTGCGAAGTACTGCCGCAAATCGCCTTGAATAAGAATGTTATGCAAAAAAAAAGCAAGAGCTTGTGAAACAGCCAAGAGCGCGATGGCGTAAAAAAAGATCCGCAGCCAAAGAGGGGCGCGCATGCTAGCTGTCCTTTAACCAGCAATAGCCCGTTCCCCAGACAGTACGGATACGTTCGGGTTTATCCTTGAGTTTGCGGAACGTACTCCGGATACGGCTCACGTGAACGTCGATGTTGCGGTCACTGGCGTAGTCGTCTTTGCTAAAAGCGAGCAATTGCAGCCGGTCGCGAGTCAGCACCTGCCCCGGGTGCGTCATGAGCGTAAAGGTCAGGCTGAATTCTGCGGTCGAGAGTTTTTCCGATACGCCGTTTTTGGAAATTTCCTGTTTCCGGGCATTCAGAGAAAACCCGTCCTGCTCGACACAATCACCGGTAAATGCCACATATAGCGGCGAAGAACCAGGCGTAACGGGTGGGGTATCAAAGATGTCAATCCTCGGTCTTACCCGGCGCAGGACAGCCTTGATTCTGGCAAGAAGTTCCCGCGGACTGAACGGTTTTGCGAGATAATCGTCCGCGCCGAGTTCAAGCCCCACAATCCTGTCCGCTTCTTCCCCTCTGGCGGTCAGCATGATGATCGGGACAGCGGAAACAGCCCGTAAGCGCTGCAGAATTGTAAAACCGTCATCGTCAGGCATCATGACGTCCAGAAGAACGATACCGGGATCAATTTTTTTGATAGTCTCGGTTATATGTTTTCCGTCTATAACGCCATGCACAACATAGCCATGCGGTTGCAGGAAATCCTGAAGGGATTCTATCAGCCGGGAATCGTCATCAAGCACAAGAATTTTTCTGGATACTATCATCGACTATCTCCAAAAGACTCCCCAGCGTGTATATAGCGTAATTTAAAAAATTAGTTTGTGTTTTAACATTTTTTTACGTTTTAACATTCTTTATACTTTTGACAGGAATGCAGATCTTTCTTTTTGACCTTCTTGGGACATCTGAACGCCCCTGTTTGCTCAATGCGAAAAGAGACCCTTCACATGGCAACATGCTTATGGGGCTCCTTCGGATATGGATAGAAGGCGGGTTATGCGGCGGATTCAGCTTCCAGGGAGGCAATCTCAGCCATCAGCTGGCCGATTTGAGCGCCAATGCCGGATACTTCCGAGCCGCTTGCCTGGCCCAGGGCGGTTTGCAGCGAAGCAAGCCTGGCTTTCAAGCTTTGAATCTTCGAGTTGTTATCGCTCGAAGACCCGCCATCGGAAGTTGCACCAGTCCCGGATCCATTTTCGCTGTGCGCATTTTCTTCCTTTGACTTCTCCGCAGCCATGGCTGTCAGCTTTTCCCTCGCTTCATCAGAGATGGTAACGGAATCAGCCCCAAATAAAGAAACAGTTTTTTTGTTTTCTTCCGATGAAGTCTTGGAGTTTTGACCATAAATAGACTCGATAAGCGAAGCTCCGGTGGAACCATAAATACTGTTGATATCCATTTCATACTTCCTTGTTACAATTGTTTGCAAATTCTGCGGTACTGCCTACGACTGGTACATATTGCTTTTCCCAAAGAAGAACTAAAAATACTCATCAGGAAATATCTTCCCGCCAATAGATAAGTGCATCTTTTGTTCCAAGGGAAAAAATTACCATGAACAGGAATTGCATAACGCCGGAGTTTTGCCGGTGGTCTTGAACTCAGTACGGCCGCTTGGCGTCAGGGACAACGCGAACATAGTTTCTTGAATACTCAGCCCATATGGGGGCCTCTTGACATCGGGCTACGTCTTGGCTAAGTCTATATACAAGAAAGGCGGGAAGGAGACAAACATGTCAACGACTATCGTGCCCATGCACCAAGCCAAAAGTTCTTTGTCAAAACTGGTCAAACGCGCCGCCGGTGGTGAAATCATTTTTATCGGCAGCTATGGCCGAGCGGAAGCGGTGCTTACTTCAGCGGCAAGCGCCAAACCGAAAAAACGCCTTGGGCTTCTGGAGGGCAAACTGACGGTTCCAGATGACTTTGACGCGTCTTTGCCGCCGGAACTCCTGGCGTCCTTTGAAGGACATAAGGAATGAGGATACTGCTGGACACGAACGCATTGCTCTGGGCACTGGCCAATGCGCCACGCATCGCCCCGGTGAAGGAATTGCTGCTTGACGACGGGAACGAAGTATTTGTCAGCACCGTGTCCTGGTGGGAAATCGCAATAAAAACGCGCATAGGCAAATTGAACGCCAGTCTGCCGGAGCTTCGCGCAACGGCACTGGAAAGCGGTTTTCTGGAATTGCCGCTTCTCGGTTCTCATGCGGAAATGCTGGCGACGATACCCAGGCATCACAACGACCCCTTTGATCATATGCTGGTGGCTCAGGCAATGGCCGAGCCCATGCGGCTGATTACCGGCGATAACGTACTTTCGCAATACACGGCGCTGGTTTTGCATATTTGAATTCTCTCCATGTTGAAAGCACCGGCGATCAAAACGTCAAACCGCGCGTCACCGGCTTCACGCACAGCCGTGTTCAGGCCGGTTCCGGTTCGGCCTATTGCTTTTCAACAGCTTATGCTACCACAAAGGTGTGTTATTCAGCCGTTTCTCCAGATTGAATTTCTTAAAGCAAACATCCGCCAAAGAAAACCTTGGAATGGCCAGAGATGTTTATATTGCCATGCAACGTGAAGCCCTTGGGGTGTCGGTACCGGAAAAATCAAAAGGGCTGGAGCGGTAACACGATTTTTCCCGGTCGCGCTGCGCCGTCGGCCAGGCTCGGGCGGAGATTTGCCTGGGTCATTCCGCGGCGCTCCATTTTTTTCAACCCTTTTGGTAAAAATCCAGATACGGCAATATACAAATCAGCATACGAAGCGGAGGAAGCTGCTGCCAAAATAGCCAAGGCCATACAGACCCCTCGGCGCGAGGGCAGGTGGTGCGTTTCAGGAAAGCTGTTGGGCAGGCACGACAACATATTGCATGAAATATTATAAAAGGTTATAGTCTCCTTATGAACATAATCAACGATACTCATAGAGGAGATCAAAAACGTGCTGAACACACCTACTAGCCACCAGATACTGACCTACAACGGCAGGCCCGCTTTTGCCGTGATCCCCTATTCCGAATACCTGCAACTCATGGAGCACACAGAGATCCGCCCGGATGAAGAAGTGACGCTGCCGCATGAGGTGGTCAAAATGTCCACCATTGGCGGGATGTCCCTTATCCGCGCATGGCGGGAGCATTTGGCCCTGACGCAAGAAGAAGTTGCACGGCGTATGAGCATTTCCCAACCGGCCTACGCCAAGCTTGAAGGCGGGAAGACGCGACCCCGCATCGCCACATGCAAACGACTGGCTGCAGCAATGGGTGTCGAGTGGGAACAACTGACGGAATAACAAATTTTCCCGGATAGGCGCGAAATAGCCAGTCGGCATGGAAAGTTTCAGTAAAAGCCACGTCCAAGATCGCAACGACGGAAAGTACGCAAGCTCTTCCGGTAGCGCTGCGGTCTTCAGAGTCAAAGCAGATCACGCAATTTTCTGGTATATTTTTTCTGGAACTATCTCTTTATACCTTCCTGTTTTTGCCACAATAATGTCGATGATTAAAGCTACCTGTTTCATTTTTAATTGCGGAGGAGTGAAGGATTCCAACGTGCGCTGCATAAAAGAACCGGCATCTTCAGTTTGTTGCTCATCCGCATATTTTTCCACAGAACCTATAATGTGGCCGGCGTGTGTCCAGTGATAGTCGTCAAAATCAATATAGCCGCCTTTTTTCAGGAGCATATCGATAAGGAAAAATGCCAGCCCGTCTACAGGAAATGAGTGGGCGCCATCGAGAAAAACATAGTCAAAAAAAGGATGTTTCGCATTTTTTAATAGAAATAATAAATTCCAGTTATAAGAGTCCATTTTTTTGTATGATGACCCATGAATATAGATGTTTGAGAAACATTCTTCATTCAACATTTTTTTGATTGGAATAACAGATTCATTAAAATCGAATATATGCAATTCGCCTTTGTTATCAAGGAATTTTGCAATATGTAATGTTGTTGCAGCCATTCCTATGCCTATTTCAGCTATGCGAATAGATTCTTTATCTGCGTTCCCAAATAACGATTCAATGGCGCTTATTGTTATAAAATTAGGCTCTACTACCACATTTTTCCAATCTTTGTAATAGATAGTGTCCGGAAGATAGTGAGCGTATCTTTCCATAAAAGACTTACTTTCTTTCTGCAAGGCATGTTTTTTATCAGACATGGAAACCTATCCTTTTGCCGGAGTACAACGGAATAGCAAAAAAGGCATCTCTCAGCAGGACTTTCGCCGCTGGAATCATTTTTTGCACATAACTATGTGAAAACAAATAAAATTTACTAATATTTGCTGTAAGACCCCCACAAGCTCATTTGCGTACTTATATGTTATTGTTTGGCATTATATGCTTTGGCTCTTCGACGTTTAGTGTGGAATTTGCTTTTCAATCAACACCGAGCTTGGTGCGGCGATTTGTAGGCTTGACATTATAGCTGAAAAGGTTGCCATAAGTTTCCCTGCTTTAAAAAAGACAAAAGCAGCCTTGGCAGAACACTGCCAAGGCTGCTTTCATAACAGTAAATATGTAGAGTTAGAGAGAGAGAGAGAGAGAGAGAGAGAGAGAGAGAGATTCTAGGCTACGTTGCTACAGATGGGTACATTCAGCTACAAATACAGTATGTTACTTTAATTTTCCGATCCGGCGAAAGTACCGTTTTTTACCCCAAAATCCCGCGTTTACTTATCCATTTACTTATCCATTTTGCCTTGCGTCTGACATTTTTTACAATCTATTTCAGTATATTACAGCACAAAGAAATTATTTTGTAAAAATAAAAAAATATTTCCAAAAAAAATTGTTTCGAGACCCACCCGCGCCCTTTGGCAGCGGGGCGGGTCTTTTTTTGCGCCCGCCCGATGGCGAAACATCCCTTGGATGTCGCCGTGGCGTGGTGGTCACGGCCTGACGAGCCAGCCAGCCGGAACAAGCCTCAAAGTAAGGAAATTT
>JAISBT010000067.1 GCA_031266055.1 Deltaproteobacteria bacterium | reverse complement strand
GCATGATAAAGAAAACTCGTGGACATGGTGATTCCGCCTTATCGATGATTTTTTACACATCTCGATTGGAACCCATGTCCATATTTTTTGTCAAAAGTATTCTACAACCGGATGAACCAGTAAATTGCGGCTGCGCCTTTCGCCGCGCCCGGTCGATTGCATCGACCGGGTTAGTCGTCCCTTTGGTATATTTCTGGTCGAAAAAAAACACAGAAATTTAGCATTTATATTTAATGATATAAATATATTATATACTTTTCAAGGGCCGACTATATATTAAACAAAAAATGCGCCACGTCCCCGTCTTTAAACACATATTCTCGGCCTTCAGTGCGCATAACGCCGGCGGCGCGGGCTGCCGCCTCAGACCCGACACGCGCGTAGTCGTCATAGGAAATAACTTCGGCGCGGATAAAACCTTTTTCGAAATCCGTGTGAATAACCCCGGCGGCTTGCGGCGCTTTCCAGCCGTTGGTAATGGTCCAGGCCCGCACTTCTTTTTCCCCGGCGGTGAAATAACTGATTAATCCCAAAAGGTGATAACTCATGCGGATGATTTTGGCGAGTCCGGGTTCGGCAATATTATAGGATGTCAAAATTTCTTTTTGTTCTTCAGCGGAAAGACCTTGCAGTTCTTCCTCTATTTTGGCGCAGACGGTTATTGCTTTTGCGTTGCGCGACAAAGCCAATTGTTCCAAAATTTGTAAAGAGGAAGTTCCGGCAGCGGAACTTAAGGCCGCCTCATCAACATTCGCGCAAAAAATGACCGGTTTTGCGGACAAAAGACTCAGTTCCCGCATACATTTTTCCAATGCCTCCGACTTTTTGCCCTGGAACAGGAAGGCGCTTTTTCCCTGGTTCAAATGGTCGCCCAGGGCAAGTAAATCGTCGGCCAAGGCGCGCAGACTTTTATCGGCCTTGGCCGCTTTAAGCGTTTTTTCCAACCGTTTTTCCACGCTTTGCAAATCCGCCAGAATCAGTTCGGTTTCTATTGTTTCCACATCACGCACAGGGTCAATATTACCTTCCACATGCACAACATTTTCGTCTTCAAAACAGCGTACAACATGCAGAATGGCCGCGCATTCACGTATATTTCCCAAAAACTGATTGCCCAGGCCTTCCCCTTTGCTGGCCCCGCGCACAAGGCCGGCTATGTCGATGAAATCCACGGTCGCCGGAACAAGCTGTTTCGGGTTGACCAGTTCCCGCAGTTTGTACAAACGGTCGTCCGGTACGCTGACTGTGGCTTTATTCGGTTCTATGGTGCAAAAGGGGTAATTTGCCGCCTCGGCGTTTTGCGCTTTGGTAAGGGCGTTAAACAAAGTGGATTTGCCGACATTGGGCAGCCCGACAATACCTATGCTCAGACTCATGCTTGCTCCTTCGAGTGACTTTAGCAGGGTTTAATACCCGAGGAAAGACACAAGTACAAGGGCAAGAAATTTTTCAAGACTTTTTTTCCTGTATTTATAGATGCTGAAAAAGTCGGGAAACGACTTTTTCAGAAAGGCACGCCGGCTCCAGGCGCCGCTACGCGGACGCCGCAAGTAAATTGCGGCTCGCTTTTCGCCGCGCCCGGCCTATTGCATCGACCGGGTCAGCCGGCCCTTGATTTAGCATGTATAGTTTATTGATATAAATATATTATATACTTTTTCAGGGCCGGCTATTATATAATGCAACATTACATTCAAACCGGACGGAGAAAAAGTCATGGCCTACCTGTCGCTTTGCTGCGTCGTGAAAGACGAGGATTTATTTATCGGCGAATGGCTGACCTATCATGCTTTGCTGGGCGTGGAGCATTTTTATATTTACGATAACGAAAGCGCCAGACCTGTGCTGGAGCATCCGGTTGTGGCGCGATATATAAAAAACGGCCGGGCGACGGTACATTCTACGCCCGGCAGGGCGGTTCAATACGCGGCTTACCGGCATTGCATAAAAAATTATGGCGTGTGCAATTTCTGGATGGGTTTTCTGGATTTGGACGAATTTATTTGTCTGGACACCAGGGAAGGCTGGATGGATTTCCGGCCCCTGCTCGCGGAATTTGAGCGCTACGGAGGGTTGGCGCTGAATTGGCGTACCATGACCTCTTCCGGGCATGAGCGCCGTCCGGAGGGTCTGGTTATAGCACACTATTGCCGGGCCGTGCATGAATTCAACGCCGTTGATTTACATGTCAAAAATATTGTGCGTCCTCAACTGGCGGCAAAAATCAGCAATCCGCACAGTTTTGCGCTTGAAGAGGGCAGCTTTGCGGTGAACGAAAAGGGCCGCCCCTTGCCCCGCGGTTACCCTTTTTCGCCTGTTTCCCATGAGCGCGCCTGGATTAACCATTATTATTTCAAGTCGCGTGAAGATTTTGAGCACAAGCTTTCACGCGGACGCGCGGATACAGGCGGGATGCGCGGCAGCGCGGGTTTTTCGGAATTTGAACGGCAAAAAAATGCTTTGACCGTTGAAGAAAACTCCGCGGCGAAGTTTGCCCCGCTGGTGGAAAAATATGCGGAATCCGTTCCTCCCAACATGCCTGAACCGCAATCTGAACAGGGGCTTGAAGCTTGCTTCGAGCTTGTCCGGGCAATTTTGAATGACCGGCCGCATGAGTTATGGGCGGAGTTTTATGCCGGCTACACCCCTTCGCAGGCGGAAAAATTCAACCGCGCGGAGGCGGTTTTGTGCAGAGCAATGGAAAATTACAGCCGGGAGGTCAAATTTTGGATTATGCGGGCTTATCTGGCCAGACATCAACGCAAATTTGAGTCGGCTGAACAGTTTTTGAACCAGGCATTGACCATTGAAGAACATCCGCTAATCCATGAAGAACGGTTTCATCTTGCCATGGCGCGAGGCGATAAAAAAGAAGCTGGAAGCGTGCTTTTTTATTTGAATAATGTGCCCTATAAGCATGAACTTGATGCCGCCCTGGTGAACAGAATATCCCTTTATGGAAAAATGCTGGAAAAACGGCTTGCCGCAAAGTAATCATTCAAATTTCAAATTGAAAACGCGTCAATTTTTACAGATTTCCGCATGGAAATCTGAACTCCAGCCGTCCGGCTGACGATCCTCCGTAGGGAAAAGTTTACTTTTCAATGAGGATATCAGTAATAGGGATGGCTCTGACGGCCAGCTTTTCCGGCGATGCGACAGGCCTTGCCGTGTCGTAGATATTCGTGCCGATGATTCTTGCCCGGTAAGCATTGGACTGCGCATAGGGGCAATGGAAAAATTGCAGTTTGCCGCTTTGGCGGTCAAAAATCTGGTTCAGGTCGTCCAGGATGTGGCTTTCTGTGGGTCTGAAAGGACAAGTGGAGCAATTTTCAGGGCTGTCGCCCGCGGACAGTTCCAGAACCACGGTATCCAGATTTGTATAAACGCCGGACAGCAGGGCGTCGATTTTCAGGCAGTCCGCATCAAAAGTTATGTCCACCTGTTCCCAGGCAAAAGAGCGATTGCTCTGCCTGGGTTTCGGGTCGCCGTATCTCCCGCAGCCGGTTAATAAACCCGGCATAATCAGGAGCATGGATAAAACAAGCGGCAGGTTTTTAGTGAAGTTCTTCATGCTCCCCCCAAAGTTTTTTCCATTCGTGTAAAATCCCCAGAGCCTGCATGGGACTGATTTGTTCAATTTCCAAATCATGTAGAACCACCAGCAGCGGATGCGGGACGGATTTTTCCCTCCCGCCGGAAACCTGGGCAGGTTTTTCATCAGACGGGGCAACATTCAAGCCGGGCAGCATCTGCAACTGTTGTTCTTTGACGGCATTAAAATTTACGTCCAGGGCTTTTTGCCGTTTATCCAGGTTTTCCAGAATATTTCTTGCCCGCTGCACCACCGGGGCCGGTACCCCGGCCAGGCGGGCCACCTCTATTCCATAGCTGCGGCTGGAAGGGCCGGGTACAAGGCGGCGTAAAAAAATCAGTTCGCCGTTCATTTCGCGTATGGCGACGTTCATATTGTGAACTCCGGGGAGCGTGCCTTCAAGCGCGGTCAGTTCATGGTAATGGGTGGCAAAAAGGGTGCGTATGCCCGGCTCGGAACCCGCGGCATTGCGCCGGCAGAGTTCTTCAAGCACCGCCCAGGCCAGAGCCAGACCGTCATAGGTGCTGGTGCCGCGTCCGATTTCATCCAGGATGACCAGGCTGCGCTTGCCGGCCTGGCGCAGGATGCGCGCGGTTTCCATCATTTCGACCATAAAGGTGCTTTGGCCTTTGGCCAGATTGTCGCTGGCCCCGACCCGCGAAAAAATACGGTCAATAAGACCGATTTCGGCCTCAGTCGCCGGCACGAAGGAACCAATTTGCGCAAGCAGGCAAATAATGGCTGTTTGCCGCAGTACAGTTGATTTTCCGGACATGTTGGGGCCGGTAATGAGCAGTATTTTGCGTCTTTCATCCATAAAGAGATCATTGGGAATAAAATTACCCTTGCCCTGGATTTCCTCAACCACAGGATGGCGTCCCTGGCGTATTTTAATCTCCCGGCCGTTGTGCACCAAGGGTTTGATCCAGCCTTTCAGCCTTGCGCATTGGGCGAGGCACAGCCAATAGTCCAGCGCGGCTATAACCTGCGCCATATACATGAAACGCGATCTTAAGGCGGCGATTGTATTTCGGAGTTCCTGAAACAGGGCATATTCGAGGTTGTTTCTTTTTTCAGCCGCGAACATCATCTTCTCTTCCAGCTCCCCAAGTTCCGTTGTGGTATAACGCTCCCCGCCGGCCAAGGTCTGACGGCGCACAAAATGCTCCGGCGCCCGGTCGGAAAAATTGTGTCCAAGTTCAAAATAGTAGCCAAAAATTCTGTTTTGCCCCAGTTTCAACTTGGGCAGATTGTGCGTGTCCTTTTCTTTTTCCCAAAGCGCGTGGATGCGGGTTTCGCCGTGTTCGGCAAGGTCAATCAGCTCGTCCAGCTCCTGATTGTAGCCGGGTTTGAAGAGAGCGCCCTCGGTGATTACCGGCGGAGGGTTTTCACGCAGGGCGTTTTTGAGCAAAGCGCAGACATCCGTGAGGTTATCCCAGTTGCGCAGCATATTTTTAAGCGCCGGCGGCTGCGCTTCGGTTTCTTTGTCCGTGTTGCGCAGGGTTTCGCACAAGAGAGGCAAGGCCGCAAGGCTTTGTCCCAAGGCTACGAAATCTTTCGGGTAGGCCCGGTTTAAACAAATTCTGGTACTTAACCTTTCCAAATCATAAACGCTTTTTAAAAGTTTACGTACAGCGTCCAGTTTTTCCGGCTGATTATAAAAATATTGCACCTGGGCTTGCGTTTCCAAAATCGGCGAGCTTTCGCGCCAGGGCTGACGCAGCCTTTCCTCAAGCAGGCGTCCGCCCATGGGGGTAATGGTTTCATCCAAAGCTTGCAGCAGGGTGCCCATACCTTTTTTACCGTCCAATCTTTGAAAAATTTCCAGATTGCGTTCCGTTATTTCGTCAATGATCAGGTAACGGCCGAGATCGGTCGGTACAAAAGGCGACAGATGCCCGGCCTCCTGCCTTTGCGTTTGCTCCAGGTAGGACAGCAAGGCTCCACAGGCTCTGATCAGTTCGTCTTTGCCCGCAAGGCCAAGGGCGCTTAATTCCCGCACTCCCTGTACTTTTAAAATACGTTCGGCGGCTGTTTTCAGAGTGAAAAAATTGTTCAGCGGAACATAGAACGGCTGGATATTTTCCAGGTGCGGAGGAATTTTTAAAATGCTGCCGGCTTCCTGGGGCAGCAGTAATTCTTTAGGAGATAATTTCTGCACCCATTGCCACAGTTCGGCAATTTTTCTGCTTTGCAACCCTGACCAGCTTCCGGTGGAATTGTCAACCCAGGCCAGACCGCCGCTGTTTTTTTCATTATTCCAGTATAAGGCTCCAAGGTAATTGTGCTTTTTCTGGTTCAGCGAAAGATCTTCCACTACCGTGCCCGGGGTAAGCACCCTGGTAACGGCTCTTTTCACCAGACCCTGCGCTTCTTTTGAGGATTCAACCTGATCGCAGATGACAACCTTGTAGCCTTTTTCCAAAAGTTGCGGAACGTAGGTATCCAGGGAATGATGCGGAATGCCGCACATGGGGACGGGAGATTCTATGTTCGGATTGCGCGCGGTGAGGGTAAGCTGTAATTCTTTTGCCGCAATTTCGGCATCTTCAAAAAACAGCTCAAAAAAATCACCCATACGAAAAAACAGCAGGGCATCAGGATAATCTTTTTTAACTCCCAGATATTGTTCGAACATGGGGGTTAATTTAATATTTTTCTCCATATGCTCAATCACTTAACGTAAATATATAGTCAGCGGAATGCCAGCTGCGGCAACGGGGACAACAATAAAACAACGTGTTGCGCTTAAGCCCGCAGGCAGTACAAAGAAAGCGGCGAAGTTTTTTGGACTGGGCAATAAAAAAATCCAGATCTGTACCAAAAATTGGAGGCAGGCCATGTTGTTTTCTGGCAATATCAAGCTGGGCCAGATGTCCGAACCAGAAATCAGGCTGGATGATCAGCGCCTTGGTGAGCCATTGATCCGCTTCTTCATAACGCTCGCAATATTTAAGCGCCAGAGCCCCGAAATAATAGGGGGCGGCTTTTGGAACGCGCTCTTGAATAAAAGGTAAAAAATTTTCCGCAAGCAGATTATAGTAGGTTTTGTCCGCTGTTTTTTCTTCAGAATGAAGATCCAGTATTTCTTCAAACAGCATAAAAATTTTGGCGGAAGGGATTTGTTCCAGACTTTTTTGAAACATTTTTGAGGCATGTTTCCACCGGTTTTCGGCAATTTCTCCCAGAACCAGGGTAGACCACGCTTCCGGCGAGGCTGGATATACTTTGAGAGCCTTATTTATAAGCCGGATACTTTTTTTCATGTTGTGTGGGGCATGTCCGGACAGTTCTTTGGCCTGGCGCACCATATAATGCGCCGCGGCAATTTTATTGCCCAAAAGGACGTAATAATTCACGGCCTTGGCAAAATCTCCGCTATCCGCATATAAAACCGCAAGTTCAGCGTTAATCTGCATTTGCGGTATGCCCAGGCGGGCCGCTTCGGCATAAGCGTGCAGGGCTCGATCCAAAATGCCTACGCGGCGATAGTCCTGACCCAATTCAAAATACGTCCGGGCTTTAAAATTCAGGGTAAGTTCAGGACGCAACAACAGGCTCTCACGAATTTGAACGGCGCGCTCAAAGTCTCCTCTGGCTCTGAACAGGCTTCCCAGGGCCAGATATGTCTCCATGGCCTCCGGGTTGTTTTTTACGACTCTGGACAGGTCATGAATAACCGAAAGGGTGTCCTTTTCATCCGGAGAAATTCCATGCAGTCCGCCCAAAAACGGCGTAGCGGTCTTGCCGGCGGCAACCGCCAGCAGGCCATTTTTTATCTGCGACCATAAAGACATGATAACCCGCTCGGGTTAAGCTTTTTCCAGCGGTTGCGGAACATTTTGGTCAAGTTTGGCGGCCAGCGGCAGTTCGCGCAACCCTTGCAATTCTTTTTCCAGCCTTCTGATTTTTTTATTGCATCTGCGTATTCTATGCCCGAGTTTGATGCGATCCATGCCCAGAAGAAACAGGGAAAGAAGCGCTCCAATGGCAAAAGCCACAAGTATGACAAAAAAGAAAGGAACAGGGCCGCTGTTCCAAACATAATCAGAAACATACAGTTTGAGCTGAAATGCCGCTTCTTGTTCCAACTGTGTGCTGTTTTGTAAAAAAAACAACGCTGTGCCGATTAAAAAAATTAATAAAATGAAGGTCTTGATAAAACGCATAATTACACTCCAATGATGTTAAAGCGCTTTACAGATTTCCGCATGGAAATCTGAACATCAGCCGTCCGGCTGATGTCGCCGCGAAGCGGCGAGAGTCAACCGAAAACCACGTTTTTCGGTTGACAATCCTCCGCAGGGAAAAGTTTA
>JAISBT010000040.1 GCA_031266055.1 Deltaproteobacteria bacterium | reverse complement strand
ATGTTCAAAACAAGTTTTCATCTGCGCTTCCTTATTCTACCTGTTAATCATTCTGATGCTGCGGGAGCTTTCCGCCATCGGGTCGGCTATTTGCGGGTCAAAATACAGGGGTAAATCCGCATCGTTAATGTAACGCACCGCTGAGGCGTGCAGCACAAAACGATTCTGAAAAAACATTCTGGCGTTGACAATAATTTCATTATTGGAAGGAGTAATGCCGTCGCCGTCCTGGTGAATACCCATACTGTCCATGGCCGACCCGAAGCGCGCGCTGTCAAAAAGCACAGCCTGCACCGCATACTCCACAACTATGCCCTGCGCTTCGCGGTTATGCGAAACCTGAATTCCGCGCGAAACAAGCTCTGTACGCAAAAGATGGTAAAAAGCCACGGAAAAGGCGCGGTTATTGGGTAAAACCACAAAAACCGGTTTTTCGCGCAAATCCGGCCTGTCTTCAATGGCCATGAGCACCCGGTCGGCAACATCACCGGCCAGGGAACGCCAATGCGCGACAGCCTGAATTTTAGGCTGGTAGCTTTTATTATAGCCCACGGCGACAGGAGCCATATGCTCCGAACAGGCCAGAAGCAAAAAAGAACAGATCAAAACCGTCAACAGGGCAAGCAGGCTGTTTATACGCGAAAATTTCATGCTGTATCCCCCTCCATGCACATATCGGATTGGCCGCTCAAAACTTTATGCTGCTCTGTTGCCGTGTCACGCCTGCACTGCCGTTTTATAATCGCTTCGCTCCATGTCTTGCTCCGGCGGGAATGAATCCCGCCTCGCGCCGGCGGCATAAGCCGCCTCCAGAACGTTTCAACATTTTCAATGTTAAAACGCTCTATTATCGCCTGACGCGACACCATGGCATATTTCCGGCTGGAAAAACGCATAAATTCAAGCTGTTATATTTAAGATACAAATATATTATATACTCTTTTCAAGGGCCGGCCGTATTATGGACATAGTGTTCCGCCTGGAGTATAGTTTATAGCATGGACAGTAAATCCGCTGCATCCGGGTTGTTTTGCGTTTTTTTCGGCTCCTGGCTCCGACTGGGGGCTTTTATCTGTTTTTGCGCCGGCCTCCTCTGGAGCGCGGCTTTCACGGAGATCTGCCCGGCCGCTTCCGAAAACGCCGTCCCGCCCGCCTATGCCCCCGCCCCGCCGGAAAATATTCCAATGCCCGCGCAAAGCCCGGACGAGGCTCCGGAAACAGCCGAATTCGGCTTTGCCGACGTGGAGGAAGCCGCCCGCGCACTGGCGGAAAAACCTTACCTGGACTCCCGCTATCAGGTTCCGGATTTTCTCTTGTCCATCACGGAAGCGCAATGGAACAACTTGGGTTTTAATCCTGAATATACACTCTGGCAAAACACGGGCCTGCCCTTTGAAGCGCGGTTCTTTCATCCGGGTTTTATCTATAACGGTATGGTATCCATAGAAATTGTGGAAAACGGGCAAAGTAAAAAAATCCCTTTTTCCGCTGACATGTTCAACTATGACAACCCGGCACTTGCTGAACAGGTGCGGAACGCCGAAGTGGATTTCGCCGGATTCAGCCTGTCTTTTCCTCTGCACAGCGATACTTATAAGGATGAAATTGCCGTTTTTCTCGGGGCAACCTATTTCCGGGCTCTGGGCAGGCATACCGGCTACGGCCTGGCCGCGCGCGGCCTGGCTTTAAACACCGGCCTGGCCGAAGAAGAGTTCCCTTATTTCCGCAAATTCTGGCTGGTCAAGCCGGAACCGGATGCGACTTCCATAACCGTTTATGCCCTTATGGACTCACCCGGCATGACCGGAGCCTTCCACTACGTCATCACCCCCGGCACCTCCACGGTTATGGATGTTTCCGTCAACCTGTTCCCGCGCGGGGATATTTCGCGCCCGCTCAGGCTTGAGCTTGCCCCCATAAGCAGCATGTTTCTGTTTTCTGAAAGCGGCGGCGCAACGCCTGAAGACCATCGCCCGGAAGTGCATAGCTCCGATGGTCTGCTCTACACCTCCGAAGATCGCTGGTTCTGGCGTCCCCTGTCCAATCCCGGCCGCCTGGCGGTAAACGGCTTCAGCCTGGCAAACCCGCGCGGCTTCGGGCTTATCCAGCGTGATGACCAATTTGACCACTACCAGGATACTTCCAGCCGTTTCGAGCGCCGCCCCTCGCTTTGGGTGGAACCGTCCGGCGCCTGGGGATCCGGCAGGCTGCAATTGATTGAAATACCCTCCAGCAAAGAAATCCACGATAATATCCTTGTTTTCTGGACAGCGGACAATCCCGGAGCAGAGGGCGCAAGCGCGCAACCCTCCCGCTCCTTCGCCTACAAGCTTTACTGGATGGCTCCGAATACGGCTCCGCACACCCAGGGCCGCGTTGCGGATACGCGCGTCCAGCACCTGGACGACGGCATTACCAGATTCATTATTGACTTTGAGAGCGTGTATTTGAACGCTCTGCCCGAGGATACCGGACTCAGCAGCGTCATTGAAACGCCGGAAGGCAGCCCGGTGCTGGAAAAGCAACTGACCAAAAATCCGGCTACCGGAGGCTGGCGGCTGCAATTTAACGTGCGCCTGCCCAAACAGGAAGGCGTTATTCACAACCTGCTCGCCACCAGGGAAAACTCCACGCATGCGCGCTTCAGCGCCCTGCTCAAAAAAGGGGAAAACCTGCCGGATGCGCTGACGGAAACCTGGACTTATGACGCGCCTTTCTGAGAATGTTGATAAAATGAACAGGGTCTGCGCCAGGATATTCATGTACACGCAAGGTCTGTCGGCGGATCCTCTTCTCTGTCTGGAACTGTCCCTGGAAAGTCTGCGTTGCGTGAGCGTGTCCTGTCCGGATCCTGCCGCGCCTCCGGATTTTTCCGGCGACGCCGACTTTGCCGGAGCCATGGCCGCGTTGCGCCGGATACTGCGGGAAAAAGGACTACAGGCCGGGCTTTCCGGAGCGGACGGGAAACCTTTACGCAGCGCTCCTCCTGTGAACAGGCGGCACATGCTGCCGGAAGCTCTGGACAGTTCCATCCTGCGCCGGATTAAAGAAAAGTTGGGTTTGACTTCATAACCTGGGCAGCGGATTCACCATGCAAACTTCCGAAAAGCCGGCCGGGCATATTGCCGAAGAGCGCTGGAGCCGCGCAGGCGGCAGAAGGCGGCTGATTCTGCTTGCGCTCATCCTCCTTCCTTCCCTGCTGGCGGCCTCGGTGATGTATTCCCTCCTCTGGGTCAGGGAATGGCCGCTGCTGAAAGCTGTGGTCACCCTGCTTTTTTTTCTGCTTTTCAGTTGGATTTCCGTGGGCTTCTGGAGTTTTATGGCTGGAATGCTGGTGCTTTTGCGCCGCTACGACCATTTCGCGGTTACCAACGGCACACCGGCGGCGTTGATGCTGCCGGAAGATGTCCGCGTGGCGCTGCTTTTTCCCATATACAACGAAGACGCGCACAAGGTTTCCGCGGCTGTGCGCACGGTGCTGCAATCTCTGCGCGCAGCCGGAATGGAGAAAAATTTTGATCTTTTTCTACTCAGCGACTCCACGGATCCGGATATCTGGGTACAGGAAGAAGAAGCGTGGTACGAGCTTTGCCGGGCGGAAAAAGCTTTTGACCGCATTTTCTACCGGCACCGCAAAAGCAACCTGAAGCGCAAAAGCGGCAATGTGGCGGATTTTTGCCGCCGCTGGGGCGCAAATTATCGTTATATGACTGTCTTTGACGCGGACAGCCTCATGTCCGGGGTCACGCTGATTCGTATGGTGCAGGTCATGGAGGCGCACAAGCAAATCGGCATCCTGCAGACTCCGCCAAAGGCAGTGTTCAGCCGTTCGCTGATCGCCCGCGTGCAGCAGTTCGCCAACCATTTGTACGGGCCGTTTTTCGCCGCCGGCATACATTACTGGCAGCTTGGCGAAGCCCAGTACTGGGGGCATAACGCCATTATCCGCACAGAACCTTTCATGCTGCACTGCCAACTGCCCAGGCTGCCGGGCCGGGCGCCTCTGGGCGGCGACATCCTCAGCCACGATTTTGTGGAATCCGCCCTGATGCGGCGGGCCGGTTACGGAGTGTGGCTGGCCTATGAGCTGAACGGTTCCTACGAGCAATGCCCTCCCAGCCTGATTGATGAACTGGCGCGCGACCGGCGCTGGTGCCAGGGCAATCTGCAGCACAGCCGGCTGATTTTTACCCGCGGCTTTTTCCCCACGCACCGGGCTTTGTTCATTAACGGCATTATGTCATACGGTTCCGCCCTGCTCTGGTTCTTTTTCCTGTTGGCCAGTTCGCTGCAGGCCGTGTCCGAACTTTTCATCCAACCGGTTTATTTTCCCTCCGGGCCAAGCCTGTTTCCGGACTGGCCGCGCTATTTTCCATCCTGGGCGCTGGCCTTGTTGAGCGGTACGGCCGGGCTGCTGTTCCTGCCCAAAATTCTGGCGGTGCTGCTGGTCTGGGCCAAAGGCGGCGCGCGGTATTTCGGAGGCATTGCGCGCATGTTCGCAAGCGCCATGGGCGAAGTGCTTGTATCCACCCTGCTTGCCCCCGTGCGTATGCTCTTTCACAGCTATTTCGTAATCGCCACGCTCCTCGGCCGCACGATCGGCTGGAACGCGCAAAACCGCGACGGTCAGACCACCTGGCGGAACGCTCTTCGCTTCCACTGGTGGGGCACGCTCCTGGGGCTGGCCTGGGGATTTCTCATGTACCTGCTTGCTCCGGGGTTTTTTCTCTGGCTCTCGCCTATCGTGTTCGGCCTGGCGGTTTCCATCCCTCTTTCCGTCTGGATCAGCAGGCCCTGCCTGGAAAACACTCCGCTGCGCCGGCGCCTTTTTCTGACCCCGGCGGAGGCCAGACCTCCGCAAGAGTTGCGCCGCCTTGAACATAACCTGGCCCGCGGCCGGGAGACCTATTCCCCCTTCAACATTCCCCCGGGGTTTCCGCGCGCGGTGGTCATTCCGCGCGTCTTCGCCCTGCACCTTACCCTGGCGATGAATAAACGCCGCAATTCCGCGCAAAAATCCGCCCGTTTGCGCAAACTGGTTGTCAAAGCTCTGGATGGCGGGCCGGAAGCCTTGAGCGCAAAAGAAAAGACCGCCATACTTAGCGAAGCGGAGTGCCTGCGTGAACTGCATTATGCCGTGTGGAACCTGGGGGAAAAGCAGGCCGCCCGGTGGAATATACGTTAGTATGCTGTAACACTTAAAAGTTCGGATAGAACAGCGTACTGACGCCGGGCGAACAAGCCCGGCGCGCCGCCTTAAGGCGGCGGAGCAAAGCAAAAACCACGTTTTTTGCTTTGCGATCTTCACACTTCAAACGAAGCGAAGTTTTAAGTGTGACATGGTACTAGAGCGTTTCAATGTTGGAATACTGTAAATTATTTGTCAAACTATTTTATGAAAAAAACAGTTTGACAAATAATTTATAACCGTGTATAATATCACCACAAATTCTCACTATCCCGGATATATCCATCCATATTCACCAGTTCAGGCGACACGCTCGCCGTATGCGCCGTTGCCGCCAATGCGGGAGTTTTTTCAAGGGCGTCCGCCTGCATGCGAGTTTTTGCGCCACAAAATGCCGGATGGCCTGGAACTATGCCCGCCACGTCTGATTCTTGCCGTTACAAATTGCATAACAACGCCTTATTCCATTTCCACGTCAAAACCGCACCCATGCAGTTTTGATGTATCGGCTGCGGCGGAAGCCTCAAGTTCCGCCTAGCCTCCGAAATGCTTTGCATAGCGCTGCTGCCGCTTCGTCGCGACATCCTGTTGCGGATTCCGTTTCACGTTGCCAATGCAAGTGTATCATTTATAACATGTTGAATTTCAAGATTAAAACTGATCGTTTTCTTGCACCAAAAATAGGAAATGGTATTACAAACCGGAGGACAAACCATGACCCAAGGACAACAAGCAGCCGTTAAAGGAAGAAGTGCCGTTACGCTCAGACGCAACGGCCTGACCGTGGAATGTTTTTTCAACGAAACCGGCAGATTGGCGCGCAAAGTTGAGCGCTATGACCGGCAATTTACCGAGTATGTCTACCAGTACGACGGCAAAGGCCATCTGACCAAGGTTCAGCGTGATGATACAGTGACGGAAAGTTACCAATACAACCAGTCCGGACAGCGTGTTGAGCAAAAGCGCGAATACCGGGGGTTCAGCGACAGCACCGGGGGCTGGTTGCGCTATGATGACGGCGGGTGCCTGATCCGGGCGGGTGATACTTCGTTTTATTACGACAAACGCGGCGCATTGGCGGAGCGATGCGACTGTCAGGGCGTTACAACGTATTCCTACGGCAAGGATACCATGCCGGACAAGGTTGTTCTGCCCTCCAGAGAAGAAATCCGTTATGAATATGACAAGTCGAATCTAATCTGTCCCGCAAGGCGGTTCAAAAATGGAACCCTGACCGCCGAGTTTGTATGGTTCGATCCGTTGCGGCTGGCGGCATACAAGGATCTTGACAATTTGCTGGAATATGCCTTTATGTATGATGACGTCGGTATTTTGAACAAGGTTCGCATTGACGCCTTCAGACCGGAAAAACAAAAGCCCGGCGCGGGCGCGAGCCGGGTGGCGGAAAGCAGCGACTGGTTGGGCAACCTGGTGGCGCAAAACAGGCGGGAGAGGCTGCATGGCTTCCTGGGAAAGCGCTCCCTGCCTTTTGAATTGTTTTGCGGTTGCGATCAGGTCGGAACGCTGAAAACCCTTACCGACAAAAACGGTAATCTGGTGAAAGAAATCGTGCGGGACAGCTTTGGCGTGCAATGCGGCGACAGTTTTGCGGATCTGTTTATGCCTATTGGATTCGCGGGCGGACTCACGGATCCGGATACCGGTCTTGTCCGTTTCGGCTGCCGGGATTATGATCCAAGCGTGGGGAGGTTTACCGCGCCCGATCCCCTTGGCGACACCGGCGGTGATCACGATCCGTACGATTACTGTATTGACGATCCCGTGACCATGAACGATCCGAGTGGATTGTTCCCGCCGTTGCTGCTGTTTCTGGGAGCCAAAGCGCTTGCTTTGGGCATTGCCGCCGCCGGGGCATATGGTTCCGCCTGGGTGGCGGACAAAATAAAAAGCCTCCGTGACGG
>JAISBT010000036.1 GCA_031266055.1 Deltaproteobacteria bacterium | reverse complement strand
GCGCGCCTGCGGGTCACCCGGCATATTTTTGCCGGCGACGGACAGGAACGGCCGCTCAAGGTTGGTGAAGCAGCCCGGATTATGACCGGCGCCATGCTTCCCCCCGGCGCGGACTGCGTCATCGGCCAGGAGGATACCGACGCAGGCCGGGAATGGGTTGCGGTTTATCGCCCGTTGCGGCGCTTGCAGAACATCTGTTTGCGCGGCGAAGACGTTGCGGAAGGTCAGCTTCTGGCGCTGCGCGGGCAGAAGCTGCATCACGCGCGCTTGGGCCTGCTGGCCGGGCAGGGGCTGTCCACAGTCCCGGTTTTCCGGCGGGTCAAAGCGGCGGTTATGAGTACCGGCGATGAACTTATGCCGGCGGATGCCTACCCGGCCCCGGGAAAAATCCACGACAGCAACAGCATACTTCTGGGAGCCAGGCTGCGGAGCCTGGGCATGCTGCCGGTTTTGTCCGCTTGCTGCGCGGATGACATGCGGCGTTTGTATGACGAAATCCGGGCGCTGCTGCGGGACAATGACTTGGTGATCACCACCGGGGGAGTATCGGTGGGGGAAAAAGACTTCCTGCCTGCCGTGGCCGCCATGCTGAACGGCCGGATACTCTTCCGCGGCATTGAAATCAAACCCGGATCTCCGGCGCTGGCGGTGGCCAAAGACGGAAAAATCCTGCTTTGCCTGTCGGGAAACCCTTACGCCGCTTCAGCCACCTTTGAAGTTCTGGCAGTTCCCGCGCTGCATAAATTGTCCGGCAACCAGCAATTCTCCCTGCTGCGGCAAAACGGCATTTCCCGGAGCGAGTTCGGCAAGCCCAGCGACATGCGCCGTCTGGTACGGGCCCGGATCAGCGGACAAGAGGTTTTTATTCCTCCAAGCGGACATGCCTCGGGCATGTTGCGCACCCTGGCGGATTGCAACTGCATGATCGACATTCCCGCCGGAGCGCCGCCCCTGCGGAAGGGAACTCCGGTGGAGGTCATTCTTGTTTAGGCGTGGTGTTCGATAACCTTATTCAGAGCCATAACCATCCAGTGATTCAGACTGCTGCCTTCCATTTCAGCCTGCACCGCTACCTTGGCATGAAGTTCCGGGGGAAGGCGCAAGGTAACACGCCCGGAATAAGGCTTGTTGGGTTCGTGATTCATTTTGGCGCAACTGTCCAGGTAAAAGTCCACTGACTCTTCAAACGCCTTACGCATTTCCTCAACAGAATCACCGTGGAAACCTACAATGTCGTTAATGCCCGAGATGTGACCCACAAGGCATGCATCTTCGGCACTGTAGTGCACAATGGCCGAATATCCTTTGTATTGCATAGTGTTATTCATGGTTCAATCCCTATTTTGAGAAGAAAAGCTTTGGCATCCCGCACTTGGTATGATTTCAGTTCGTTGCCGGGATGCGGCCTATGGAAATCAACTTTTTGGTTTCCACGACTGAAAGCGAAATGGGAACCGCCGTCTTTTTCCACGTCACATCCAAGCGCGAGCAACAAAGACACAAGATCATCCCAAGCCAGCGTTTTAGGTGTGGGAGTGGAAAAAATCGCGGCAAACGTCTTCTGTTGTTTGTTGTTCATGATAAATAGTGTCATTTTTCAGTGTCATTGTCAATAGGATGATCTGTTTCCCATGATTTGTTTCCGGGCCTCGCGCCCCGCCGTAGCGCCGCCCAACTGTGAAACATTGCTGCTATCTTCATCCGCAGCTTCCTTCGTCGCAACGGCTGAAGCAAGTTTCGCCTACGCCCGCAAGCCCGACTATCTATCCCAATACATATTCCCGCGCCGCATCAATCAACTTTTCGGCCCGCGTTTTCAAATGACGGCAATGCGGCGGCGCGGCGTTGACATCCATGACGGATTGATTGCCCCAGGCGCGGCAAGCCCCGCCGCAGAGATACCGATATTCGCAATCCCGGCACTTCTCAATCGTATCCACCGAGCAGTCCATCAGCCGGGCATACCCCGGCGAGGCCAGCACCGCCTCCAGCCCGGCGGCGAAAACGTCGCCGATACAAGTATGCTCTTCGCACCAGGCATAGCAGGGATAGGCTTTACCGTCAGGTTTGACAAAGAGGTTCTGTCCGATTCCGCAGCCGGTGAGCGGGCGGCATTCGGATTTCAGCATGTCTTCCGGCGAAAAGTGCTGCATCAGCCCTGCGCACATCACCGGCTCATCCAGGTGGGATGCCCTGCCTATGGGCAACAGAGGCCGGAAGCGGACACGCCTCACCTTCAGTCTTTCTCCCAACCGTTTCACGCTTTGCCCCGGCTCGCCGTTCACGTCCTCGGCGCTCAGCACGCAGGCCAGCGACAGTTCGGCGGCGCCCCGGATCGCAGGAGCGATCCGGACGTATTTTTCCAAATTGCGGACCATATTTGCGTAAGCGCCTTCTCCGCGCCGGGCGTCGTGGGTCTGCCCGTCGCCGTCCACGCTGACCACCACCTGATCAAAGGCTTTCGCCAGCGCGGACAGATCGCCCCCGGTAAAATCCCCGGTCAGGTTGGTGCGCAATATGAGGTTTGTTCCCCGGCCTTTTCGGGCTGCGCAAATTTCCAGCAGCCTTGCCCGTTGAGAATGAACAAGCGGCTCGCCGCCGGTGATGACGAGTTGCCGGAATTTCACGGCCATGGCCTGCCCGGCAAGCAGCTCGAAACCCTCCGGGGCAATCTCGTCCCTGCCGCTTCCCGCCTCGGCGTAACAGTGCGTGCAACGCAGATTGCAGTCAAGGGTCACGTGGATGTAACAGTTGTTTAAGCTTTTTCGCCGGCCGCGCATTTCCCGGCGCATGTTTTCCAGCAATTTTCCGGTCGCGGCGGGGTCGCCGCATATTCTCCGCTCATACAAGCTCCGGGCCGCGACGGATGGGTCGTTTGTCCGGCCCAGTTGGTGAATGGCCAGAACACGGCGGGCATTGTCGGCAATCCGCGTCGGGTGGACGGCTCCGGCAAGGGAGATGAAGGCGCCTTTGCGCAAAAGCGGATGTTCATCCGTCCGGGCGGGGCGGGCGGCCACCGCCGCAATGTTCTCGGGACTCCGCATTTCCTCCGTCACCATGTCCCGCACGAAGGCGTAAATATTCTTGTACGCTTCGCACCAGGGGTCAAGAACACCGTCCCCGGAAGCGACGGCGTTATAGTAACACCCGCCCTTGCAGACGGCATAAAATTCGCAGGAAGCGCAGCGCCGGGCGGCCTGTTTTTCGCGTTCCCGTTGTTTCCTGGCGGCAGGGCTCGCATAAAGCTCGGCCAAAGCGGGCTTGTCGGATATATTGCCCATTCTGAATGCTTTTTTTCCCGCCAGCCGTTGGCAGGAAGTAATCTCCCCGGTGGGAGCGATGGCCAGAAACATGCCGAAGCAGTCCCGCAAGGTACAGACGCCGGGTTGCCCGGTGATGATGCCCCGGACGAAATGATCCAGCGTGTCGATTTTCAGGCAGGTACGGTTGGGAATGTACCAGGAATATAAATCTTTAATCATGGCGGCATAATCGGCGGCGCTCAGGGCAAGACCGTTTTCCGGCTCGCGCATGGCGCTCAGCGCTCCATGGAGCATCATCGCCATGCCGTGGTTGCGGAAAAACCTGGCGATCTCCCGCGTATGGGGCAACGTGGGCCTGGCAATGGTAGCAATGGCGCCGGCAAAACAATCCGCGGCCACGGCTTTGCGTACCGCCGGCCAGGTTTTCTCGAAATAGCCTTTGCCGCGGGTGCTGTCGCAAATCTCTTGCGGCCCGTCCAGACTCGTGCCGATGGAAACATGATTTTCGACAAACAGGGCCAGGAATTCGTCCGTCAGGTTCCACAGGTTGGATTGCAGGCTTGTTTGAACCCGGCAATCCGCCCGCAAGGCTTGTATTTCGTCGAACAGCGCGCGCCAGACCGGCAGCGGCGCAAGCAAGGGTTCGCCGCCGTGAAAGGTAATGGAAATATCTTCAGCCGCTGTTTCCTGCGTTATGCCGCGGATAAAGCGCACGGTTTCGCGCGCTGTCCGCTCATCCATGATTGCGCCGCGATGCGGGCCGAAGCAATACTTGCATCCGGCCTGACAGGCGAGAGACGGAATAATGAAAAAGGCAGGCGTACGCATGTCCCGGTCTTTCAATCTTTGAAAAAGGGAGGAAATTTGGCGAGATAGTCTTTGCCGCTGTGGACGTCGGAGTGCTTTTGGTCGGTATGTTCCTTTAGGTCGACATGCACACAATCGCCGCTTACCCACCCGGAACTGAAGGAGTCCCCGTAAAACGATCCCGTTGTCTCTTGCTTGTCGGTGTGGTCGGAGTCATAGTGCTTGGCATCTTCATGCCATTGATTGAATTTGGTTTGCAATGGCGCAAAAAGATGTTTGGAAATATCGGGATTGTTTTGGACGACATCCATTATTTTTTTTATGATCAGTTCTATTTTGGAATCACGAAAATTAAAATTGGCGCTGACAATTTCCATTGTCTTTTGTTCAACGGTTTTGACCGGCAAATCGCAGAACAATCCTGTCAGCCGTTCCAAAACCGCCGGTTTTATCTTGTCGTTACCCGCTTCAAAAACTTCGCACAGGATCGTCTGATCTCCGATATTATTCACGGCCGCAAGACATACGTCTTTATTCTGGTCTTTCAAGGCCGCTTCTTTCAGAATATTATCATCTTTTATTTTTTCAACCGCCGCTTTACGGACAGCATATTTCTCATGCTGCAAGGCAAAATCTTTTAAAACATCCGGATCGCTGATGCGTCCCGCAGCCAATACGCAAATCCCGATATCGGCATCCGTCAGGGCCACTTTCTGCAGAACGTCCTGGCTGTTTATCTTCTTCACCGCCGCCAGACGGACTTTTGCAGACGAATCTTTCAAGGCTACATCCGCCAGAACGGGCTGGGCGGCCAGCTTTTCCACCGCCTTCTCCCGGATGCCCGGATCCAGCTTGCCCCTGATTTTGTTCAAATACTCGGCTTCGGTAAGCAGCCTTGAACCGGGCGGGAGTCGCGCGGACATCCCAAGAATTATTTCCTGATAACTTCTGCTCGCTTCGGCCAGGGCCAGAATCTCCGACAAAGCAATCTGAACGAGCAATTGCGGGTGATGGACTTTCTCCATGGCTGCGTAGCGAACCTGACCGCTTTCATCATGCAGGGCCATTTTCGCCAGGGTGATTTCATCGTCAATTTTTTCCACCGCAACCAGGCGCAAATCACTATATGCCCAACTTGCGGCCTCAAGGGCAAGACGTGTCCATGCTTCCTGCCGCACATCCGCATAGCTGGTCTTGTCCGCTATTGTACGCAGTTTTTGGATGCCGGTTTTTTTGTCCGTTTTGATTCCGGCAACCGCAGCCAACCTTTTTGCCGTATTTTTGCTGTTCCACGCCGGTGTGAACAATCCAAACAGACCCATGGCAGCTACTCCTTTTGTTTAAATGTTGAAAGCTTGTTTAAATATTGAAAGCGTCACCGCGCCAGCCGCGCTATGCTCTTGACGGTTGCCTCCAGCGCGGCCTCCGGCAGGCTGGGGGGAGTGAGCAGCACATGCGTTGAGTCGCTCTTGTCGAAGAAGTAGCCGGGAAAGAAGTTCGGCGCGTCATAGATCTTGTCTTTGTTAAGCCTGGCGTTCAGCTCAATCCAGAAATGGAAGCAGCAGCGCTTCTCGTCCCACCGGGCCAGATCTTTCAGATAGCGCTCGCAGAGCTGCAGGGCCAGCACCCGCCGCCGATGGACGAATTCCCAGGCGTCCTCCATCATTTCGTAATACCGGCCGGAACGAAACATTTCGTCCATGAGCACCTGGGCGAGCCCGCTGGGGATGGTGCTGAACTGCACCAGCACGGTGCTGAGTTGTTCCACGAAGGGCCGGTCGGCCACCACCCAGCTCACGCCCAAGCGCATGGAGGCCTTGAGCAGCGAGCCGAGATAAATGATGTTCTCGCTGCCGGGCAGGGACTTCATGGGCGGCGGGAACGGCTTGCCGCACCAGAGATCCCGTTTGTGGCCGTTTTCTATAACCGGGAGGCGGTACTTGCTGATGATCTTCATCAACTCGCGCTGCCGGCGCTTGGTGGTGGTTATGCCGGTGGGCGAGTGGGCGATGGGATCCGTGAACATCACGGCGTGGCTGCGCCCGTGCAGCGTTTTATCCAGCTCCTCCGGGATCATGCCGAAGCGATCCTGCCCCACCGGCAGCATGTTCAGGCCCAGGGAGTGGATGTTCGACACGGTGTTGATCAGCGTGGCCCGCTCATGCACCAGGCTCCCTCCGCCGGTCATAAGCGCCGCGCACAGGGTGTAGATGCTCTGATCCAGGCTGGGGCAGATAATCACGTTATCCACCGTGGTGTCCAGACCGCAGCTTGTCTTCATGTGCCGCACGACGGCTTCGCGCAGGGGCGGCAGCCCGTGGGCGTCCATCACCGTAATGTCGTCGGCGCGCGTGACCGCCGCGGCTATGGCGTCTTTGAAATAGGCCAGCATGTCGAACTCGCGGGAGAGAACCAAATCCCTCAGATCCCCCTTGTCCCGCCACATGCGGTAATCATCCGGGCCGGGGCGGTAGTTGGCCCGCCGGAAGTAGGCGTCCCAGTCCGGCGCAGTCTCGGCCGAGCGGCTGATGATGTACACGCCGGATTTCGGGCTGGCCGAGATGATCCCGGTTTTGGCCAGCTCCTCCAGCGCGCGGATCACCGTGTTCCGGCCCAGGCCCAGGCGATCGGCCATGACCCGCTGGCCGGGCAGCTTGTCACCGTTCGCGAAATATCCCGTGCCGATCATCTCGGCAATATGCCCGGCCAGTTGTTTATACAGCGGCTCGTCTGATGCACGCTCCGGGATCCAGGAAAAAAGCATGCGCAATCTCCTTCCGGTAGAGCATTTTACGCTTGAAATGCTCGCTTAACGGCTAGTACCATGTCACACTTAAAACTTCGCTTCGCTACGTTTGAAGTGTGAAGATCGCAAAGCAAAAAACGTGGTTTTTGCTTTGCTCCGCCGCCTTAAGGCGGCGCGCCGAGCTTGTTCGCCCGGCGTCAGTACGCTGTTCTATACGAACTTTTAAGTGTTACAGCGCACTAGCTTTCGCCCGCCCGCAAGCATTTCGCCGCGACGTCCTCCGGTCGCGGATTCCACTTCTCAATAAAACATAAAAGTATGTTTGATTGGGAAACGGAATAGCCTGGTTCCTATCCAAACCGCGCGTCTGGTTCTTGTATAATACTGCACAAGTTATACTAAATCAGCATGAAGTTAGCAACCCAAGCTCTGGAGGAGGAACATATGAGTGTAAAATACGGCATGGTTCTGGATCTGGATCGATGTATTGGCTGCTACGCCTGCATAGTTGCCTGCAAAATGACCTACGGCACCAGGCAGGGCGTCAATTACAACGGCGTGAAACCCGTGGAATGGGGCCAGTACCCTGATGCGCATCAGCGCTTTGTATTAACCATGTGCATGCACTGCGACGACCCGGCCTGCCGCTCGGTCTGCCCCACCGGGGCCACCTATAAGGCGGAGAACGGCATGGTGCTGGTGGACTACGACAAGTGCATCGGCTGCGGCTACTGCATCAGCGCCTGCCCTTACGGCCAGCGCTACCTGATCCGGGATCAGGAAATCAACTGGCCCGGCCATGTGCAACCCTACGAAGAGGAAAGCGCCAAGCGCCGCTATGTGGCGGAAAAGTGCGTGTTCTGCTCCGGGCGTGTGGCCGCCGGCGCCGCCCCGGCCTGCACCGTGCACTGCCCCGGACAGTGCCGCATCTTCGGCGACGTTAACGACCCGGAAAGCGTCATATCCAAATACATCAAGGATAACAACGCCAGACAGGTGCCCGGCACCAGCCTTTACTACGTGCTGCCCGCCGGGATGGCTCCGGAATTCCTGCCGGCGGCCTATGAGGTGCCTGCCTTCGTAACGGCCAAATCCGCGGGCGCCACTGTGGGTAAAGTGGCCTTGGGCGCCTCCGTGGCGGCCGTGCTCGGCAGCCTGATCGCTTCAAGAAGAGGGGGTAAGGAAAATGAGTGACAAGCAAATCTCCGCGGACGGCAAAAGCATTATGCGTTTCAAATGGGGTTCCCGCCTGGCGCACGGCGTGCATGCCGTAATATTTCTGCTGCTGCTGTTCACCGGCTGCGCCATCGCCTTTCAAGGTCTCGGCAACCTGATTGGCCACGACCTGCTCAAGAGCTTCGTGCAACTGCACAAGACGCTGGGCCTGGCTTTTCTGGCCGGGCCGATCATCCTGCTGCTGTTTTCCGGCAAAAACGCCGCGCGCTGGCTCAAAGACACTTTCAGCTTCGGCAAAGACGACCTCGGCTTCGTACTGGCTTTTCCCAAGGAGTTTTTCACCGGACACGCCCAGACCCCGCCGCAGGGACGCTATAATGGCGGCGAAAAAATCAACTCCCTGTTGCAGATTGCCGGCTTTTTCGTGATGCTGGTCACCGGCGGAATCTTGTACCTGGATTCGGCCTCCCCGGCGGCAATCGGCTGGGCTGCGGCCATTCACAGCTTCTGCGGACTCTGCCTGGGCGCCGTGGTCATCGGCCACGCCTACCTGGGGCTGTTGCACCCAAGCTCCAAGGCCGGCATCACCGGCATGCTCACCGGCTGGGTGCCCATGAGCTTCGCGAAGAGCCACCACCCGCTCTGGGTAGCGGAAGTTGAAGCAGCCGAGGCTGAGAAGGACAAGGAGGAGCAAGCATGTCTACCGCAATAAGCAGAAGAAGCTTTTTAAAAATGGTAACGGCCGCCGGCGCTGCCGCCGGCACCGGATTTTTCGTATACCCCGACAAAGAGGCCCTGGCCGCTTCGGGCGCGCCGGAAGAAGTCAAATACTCGCACTGCGTCATGTGCAACCATGTGCCCAAGTGCGGCATTAAGGCCATTATCAAGGAAGGCAAGATTTTCCGCATTGAAAAGCGCGAGGGCTACCTGAACAACCTGCTCTGCGCCAAGGGCCTTTCCTCATTGCAGGAGATTTACGAACCGCACCGGCTGCTTTACCCGGTAAAGCGCACCAACCCCAAGGGCGAGCCCTCCAAGTGGCAACGCATAACCTGGGATGAAGCGCTGCAGACCATTGCCGAAAAATTCAACGGCGTGAAGGAAAAATACGGCGCGGACAAGGTGCTGTTCATTGCCGGCGACCCCAAGGAGCCGCGCACCATTTTGCAGCGTCTGGCCTTTACCTTCGGCTCGCCGAACACCGGTACGGAAAGCTCCACCTGCTACACGGCCAACGAAGTCACCTCCAAGCTGCTCTACGGCAAGGAATGGTACACCGCTTCCTCCATTACCACGCCGGGCATCGCGCCCTCGCCGGATACCAACTGCTGCTTCATCTGGGGAAACAACCCGGCCTGGGCCATGCCCTTCAGCTTCGACCGCATGCGCAACCTGAAAAAGCGCGGCGTAAAGTTCGTGGTGGTGGATCCGCGCGTAACCCCCACCGTGCATTCCTTCGCGGACATACACCTGCAACTGCGCCCCGGCACCGACGGCGCCATGGCTCTGGGCCTGGCCCACATGATCATCCGCGACGGCAACTACGACAAGGAAATGGTCGAGACATGGGTGCATGGCTGGGATGAATACAGGGAATACGTGCGGCAGTTCACGCCGGAAAAAACCGCCGAAATCACCGGCGTGCCGGTGGATCGCCTGGAAAAGGCCGCCGCCATGGTGCCGGGCGGCCCAATTATCATCAAAACCGCTCCGGCCTTCGGCCACCACTCCAACGGCGTGAACAACTACCGGGCCATGATGATGCTGGTGCCGCTCACCGGCAGCCTGGACGTGCCCGGCGGCCACGCCATCATCAACGAGCCCCTGCCCGTCGACCTCTGGGAAGGCACCTATGAATTCGCCCGTTCCCCGGAGCTGCTTCCGAAAATCCGGCACCTCAGGGCGGATCAGGAATACTTCCCGGTCTGGGCCGACCTGGACGAGCAGGGCACCATCCAGGTGAACATGCTGCCGGAATACGTGCGTGACGGGAAGATTCGCGCCGCCCTGGCCCTGGGCGTGAATACCATGATGTGGCCGCAGGCCCATGAATACAAAAAGGCCTTTCAGGACATGGAGTTCGCGGTGGCGGTCGACTTCCACGACAACCCCTGGACCCACGACTATGTGGACATGCTCCTCCCGGCCGCGGTGAGCTTTGAGCGCTCGGCGCCGCTCACCATCTACGGGCGCAATATCTTCCTGCGCGAGCCCATTGTAAAGCCTTTGGGCGAAGCGCGCAGCGACTGGCGCATCTGCTGCGACATCGGCGCCGCCCTGGGCCTGGGCGAGTACTTCTACGGCGGCGGCGAGGAGGCGGAAGAAAAATGTCTGCGCGAAGTGGTGCGCACCCTGCACGCCGGCATAAGCTATGACGATCTGCGCGCGGCCAGCCCCGCGCCGATAGCCATACCGATGAAAAGCCCCCCCAAGTTCAAGAAGTGGGAGTTGGGCATGCTCCGCCCGGACGGCAAACCCGGCTTCACCTCGAAAACGGGCAAGATTGAGTTTGTTTCGGAGTTTCTGCGCGAGCGCGGTTTTGACCCGCTGCCCGTCTACAGGGAGCCGGTGTACAGCCCGGTGAGCACGCCGGAACAGCGCGAAAAGTACACCCTGCTGTTCAACTCCGGCTCGCGTGAGCCCTTCTACACGCACAGCAAGGGGCGTGGCACGCCCTGGCTGCGCCAGTTGCAGCCGGATCCGCTGGTGCGCATGAACCCCAAAGACGCTGAGGCCAGAGGCATAAAGCACGGCGACTGGGTGCTGCTGACTTCGCCCATGGGCAAGGAAATAAAGATGAAGGCGCGCCTTACCAATATCGTGCTGCCCGGCTGCGTGGACATGATTCACGGCTGGGTGCAGGCCGACTGCAACCTGCTGGTCTCCAGGGATTTCGACCCGATTAGCGGTTTTCCTCCGTATAAAGAAGGTTTGTGCGAGATCAGAAAAGCCTGATACCTTTGCGCAGGAAAGGGGGTTTTTTGAAAAAACCCCCTCTCCTCCGCACCCCGCAAAAACTTTTAAATTTGTTTGCTGCTGCTTGGAACATTTTACGCTTGAAATGCTCTGAGTTTACGGGGGTGTTTGTGATGAACGGCATACAACAATCGACCGGGAGCAACGGCCCGGATTCCCGGGCGCTGCTCCCGGCGCATCCGGCCCGCGCCCCGGAATTTTCCCTCATTGTTCCTTCCGGATTGCGGCAAGTTCCCGCCAGGAGGGAATATATTTCCCTGGAACGGGCCGTGGATCTGCTGCTGGAGCAGGTACAGCCGCTGAATGAGCCGGAACGCCTGCCTTTGCTGGAGGCGGTGGGCCGCGTCGCCTTTGCGGATATCCGCGCCTCCCTTCCTCAGCCTCCTTTCAACCGTTCTCCGCTGGACGGTTATGCCCTACACCACGAAGACAGCGCTGGAGCGAGCCTGGAAACGCCGGCGCGCCTGCGGGTCACCCGGCATATTTTTGCCGGCGACGGACAGGAACGGCCGCTCAAGGTTGGTGAAGCAGCCCGGATTATGACCGGCGCCATGCT
>JAISBT010000033.1 GCA_031266055.1 Deltaproteobacteria bacterium | reverse complement strand
AAGCCCTGGAACTGAAACGCACATGATCCCGGCGCCCGCCAGAGATCCTGCCGCTGAAAAACTTGCCATGCAAAAAGAACTGAAGTATTAATGCTTCAGTTCTCTTTTTTGAGGTTTTCATGCGCAGCACTCTACTGTATATTTTTGCCATTGTTCTCGTAAACTACGCCTTTACGGTCGTACCCATATTTTTTCTGCCCGGAGGGGAAGCCTGGTCGCCGGTTGCCTTGATCGTCGGTTTTATTTTTGTCATTCGTGATTATGCGCAACGGGAAATAGGGCATAAAGTGCTTCTGGCCATGCTTGCCGGCGGAGCCATAAGTTGGTTTACGGCTGACCCCGCGGTGGCCACGGCAAGTATTTGCGCTTTTTTTGTGGGAGAATTGCTGGACTGGACTGTATACAGTTTCACCCGCAGGCCTTTTTCCCAGCGCGTGCTTTTATCCAGCCTCGTCGGCGCTCCGCTGGACAGCGCCGTATTCATGCTGATGATCAACATGTTTTCCGTCCCCTCGGTAATTATCATGACCTCCAGTAAATTGCTCGGCGCTCTGGCGGTCTTTTTTCTGACTATGCGGCGTGAAAAAAAGAGCGCAGCCGGAGTAGTTTGACGTTTTTCAGGTTTCACCCGCAAAAGTAACGCTTCAGCCCGTCCGGCATAAATCCGCATAGGGACAATAAGCGCAGTGTCCGTTGCGGCGCGCTTCAAAAGTCCGGCTGTTTTTAATGCCGGACAGGATAAAAGCCAGGAGATCGGGAATGTTCCGATCGAGAATTTCCGTCCGTTCGTTTTGGCTTAAAGTTTCAGGCAGCAGCGGATGTTCTTTGCCGCTGTCGCGCAGTTCCACCCAGGCGGCGTTGTATATGTTTCCGCTCCGCGCGATATTCCCTCCTGTATCCTGCTGCCCCTTCAGCCGCCCATGCCGCAGCAAAAAAAGATACAGCGGGAGTTGAATGTTGCCGTTCAGCCCGTCGGCAATATCGGATAGAAGTTCAGGGCGGCTTTGTCCGGGCTGCGCGAGCGCTTCCCGGATATTTTTCCATAAGCCGGCGTCACTCCAAAAATCAGCTTGCGGAGGAGATATTTTTCCGGTTTTATAGTCCAGTACAATCAGGCCGGCAAGTTTGTCTTCCTCCCCGCTTTCCCGCTGTCCGGCATTCAGTCCGTCCGTGAAAATTACTTCATTTGTTGCGACAACGCGTTCATCTATGCGATCCAGGCGTCCGGCCAGCTTGAATTGTGCGTATCCGTCAACCGTTATGCCTGCTTCAGCTTCAGCCTCCAGTGCAATTACCCTGGTCTGTTCAGGCTGTTCATCAAGATATTTACGCAACTGGAAGGGAGCTTTTTGGCGCAGCCAGACCAGCGCATCCTGGGGGAAAGTGTCGGGGATGGAACTTTGCCGCATGACCTGCCGGAAGCAGTGGATCAATTCCGTATGGCTCTGTTCGCGCTTGTTCAATATACAGCCCAGTTTCGGGCTGTAGTAAGCCTGGAAGACTTTATGCAGCAGATCTCCGGTTTCAATGGGGTCATCATCTTCCATAACCGCGTTCACAGGGCGTAAGCGCGCGATTTCCTGATAGTAAAAAGATAAAGGGCAGGTCAAAAAACAGTTCAATTTGCCGGCGGAGAGTCCTTTACCGTCGTTTTTCAGAGTTGCGTTCACAGCGTCGCGTATGGCGCCGTTTATGGTTATTACGCGGTCTTGCGGGCTGAACGCGCCGGCATCGCTGGTGAGCAGGTGTAAGGGGCCGTCAGAGACGGATGGAAAGCAGGCGGAAGCTTCCGCGGTCGATTTTGGATTTTCGGCGCGGTGAACCGGTTTCAAGATTCGGCCCAGTTTCTGTTCTTCCTGCCACAACAATTCTTCAACAAAGCGGCTTTTGAGTTTTTTGGCGTCTTGCAGGCCTTTCTGTTCAGGGTTTTCTTCCCAGAACAGATGTATTTGCTCCGCACCGGCCAGTAACCGGTAAAAATAATAGGCAGTCATTTGCTGCTTGCGGAAAAGGTTTGGCAATCCCAGTTCCTGCCGTAAACTGTCCGGCAGCAGAGGGTCGTTCTGGCTGCCGCCGGGCAATAAATCGTCGGTGGCTTCCAGAATAAAAACCCGTTTGAAGCTTAACAGTCTGGATTCCAAAAGGCCGATAACCTGCGTTGCGGTGAGCGGATCAGCTTCAAAAGCCACGCGTTCTTCCTGAATAAGACGGCGCAAAATAGCGAAAAGAACTTCCGGAGGCAATTCTTCATCGCGTAAGGCGGAAAAATCAAGTTCCGGGATAATGCTCCGCATAAACCTGTATAAACATTCCGCGTCAATGGGAAAACGCCGCCAAAGTTCTTCTCCCTGGCCGGTCATCAAAGAACAAAGCCGGGCCAGGGCTTTGGCCAGATCCGCGAGCGTGCGCACATTTTCCCAGGATTTCAGAAAAATTTCCGCAAGTTTGCCCGCAAATTGCCGGAGCGCTTCGGCATATATATGTCCGTCCATGCACGAAGCGCTTTCTTGCATAAGCGCGCCCAGATCGGTAAAGCGCCTGCCGGAGCGCAATTTTTTATCCAGCTCATGCAAATAATTACGCCAAAGTTCGCGAAGCAGCGCTTTATCGCTTTCTTTTTCCGGAGTTTCCGGGTTCACAGCCAGCATTTTTACGTAGGGATGGCGGATGAGCCGGAGGCAATCTTTCCAGTAATATTCCTCCCGGCTCCCCTGGGGTTTTTGTCGCGGCTTGTGTTCCTGCAAAGCCAGAATATTTTCCAGCAAATGATTCAAAGGCGTGTGTTCCAAAGGATAACCCATGGAAATATTTAAGTCTTTATCGCGCATATGGTGTAAAACCGGGAGCAAAAGCCGGGTATCCGGCAAAATTACGGCGCTGCTGTCCTGCGGCGCGGACATCCGGGCGGCATCCAGCGCGGAGTTCAAAGCCAGTAATTGTGAATGCAGGTCATATCCGGCATAATAGGTTATTTGCCGGGTGGGGGCATTTGCGCTTTCGCCGGTCAGATTGAAGCCGCTTTTCCAGGATTGGCGCCATTGTTCAATCCCCGCGCAACTCCAGTGCGCCTTGCCGGTTTGTTTGAAATTTACCAGTTTCGCATCCGCGTGAACTACAACCGTTGCGGCGTATGCACTCCATAATTTATGGAAAAGAATATTTTCGCTGCCGTTGGGGTTGTAAAAACCGGCAATATAAATGCGCCGTCCGCGAATGAATTTTTGACTTAAAATGTGCTCAAAACCGTTGTCCACGCTTTTATCCCGGATTTTTTCAGCAACCCGGAAGGCGCTCAGCCCGCTGGTGGTCCAATTGCGTTCAGCCAACGCTTCCAGATAGCGTTTATGCAGATCGGCCAGTCGAGCCAGTAAACTCGCCGCATACGGGGCCAGTTCATCTTCAAGATACAGAAAATTAACCGGTTTTACGCCATGGATGAAACAGTCTTCAAACAAATCGGCAAGCCGGGCGCCCCAAGGGAAAAAATACCGCGTGTCTTCCACCGGCAATTTCATTTGTTCCGCGCGGGCGCATTCCCGGATAAGCCCGATTTGATCCAGGCGGCTTATATTTACAGCGGAACCGAGGATTTCGTTATGCAGTTTTTGGAATGCCTCGTGCACGGGCAAAATTTCAGGCAATAAGCAGGGTTTTTTTATTTCCGGCTCCAGCAGGATTATTTTTTTCAGATAGCGGGCCGGGCGGGCGTGCGGAAAAATAAACAGGGCTTGTTCAAACTGCCCGTCTTGCAGCGCGAGTTTCACCAGAGCCGGCAAAAAATCTTCCTGCCAGGAAATGACTTGAAACAGTTTTTTGTTATCATGCTCAGGCATAAGGTATTTCTTCCGTCAGCCGCGCATCCAGGTATATCAAAATGCCGCTCAGCCCGGCGGTTTCGCTTTGAGCATTCCGGCCGGAAACCGCCCGGCTCTGAACCAGCAGCCGCATATACCTGTGCAGCTGTTCGCGATGCTCCGTTTGCGGTTTGCCGCTTTTATATTCCAGCACGTAACAATGGCCGCCTTCCTGTACCAGCATATCCATACGGTGCAGTTTACCTTGTTCGTCCATGACGGATTGCTCCCGGTTGCCGTTTCGCAGCCATATTCCGGCCTTGGGCAGAGAGTAGAACCAGGAGAGGGTGTCCAGGGCGTCCCGTCTTGCCCCCGCAAGGGCGTCAGACGGCAGGGAGAAGCCGCGCAAGGTATAATTCACCGTAGTCTCGACAAGATTGCGCAGTTCAGCTTCGTTCAAAGCGGAATCGGGCAAATGGAAATTTTCCAGGCAGGAATGCAAAAATATGCCGCGTGTTTTTTCAGAGTAGCTGACCTCCGGCGCAGAACTGCGAAATATTTTCAAGCGAGGCAGCCAGGCCATGGGAGAGCGGCGTTCAGCCGTTCCGGCCGGTGGACAAGCCGCGGATTGCGCGGGCAGCCGCGCGTATTCGGGAAAATCCGCAAAAGCGGCTGCATCCGCTGCGGCGCGTGAAACTGCGGGCACGCCGGAGCAGTACCGGCCATCTTCAGAAAAGGTATAATCGGCAAGCAGCGCATTCAACGCTTTGGGTATGCCGGCGTTTTTCAGATCAAAATCGCTGCCGCCCACAAACAGATGCAGTTCTTCCGCCGCTCTGGTCCAGCCGACGTAAAGGAGATAAAGTTTTTCCAGACTTGAACCGCATTTTTGCCGATAAAATTGCTCTTGCAGATCTTTGTTGTTTTTCAGCAACAGGACGGTTTCTTCAAATTTGTACAGGCACAGATTTGAAGACTTGTCTTCCGTAAAACGATGAAAAGGCATGACCACTACCGGAAATTCCAGCCCTTTGGCCTTGTGCAGGGTTAAAATGCGAACGGCTTCAGGCGCTTCGGGCATGGGAATTTTTGCCTCCCGTCCCTGATCATCCCAAAAATCCAGAAAAGCCGCGGGAGAATAATGCCCTTGCTCTCCAGCCGCATGGATCAGCTCCAAAAAGCCGCGCAAGTAAACATTCTGTTCCGGCGCAAACCCTGGCAGGTTGTAGACGGAGTAAAGCTCGCTCATCAAGTCGTAAGCGCTGAGCAATCCGGCCTGGCTGTAAAAGGGATGAAGCAATAAATTCCATAACTCGGTGAAATCGCGTTTAAAAAATCCGTATAAGGGGGCGGAACGCAATTTGGAGTCGCTATTTTGTTCCAGACGAATGCCGGACAGCCATTCCGCAAGTTTGTCCGGGGCAAGACCGGATATTTTACCGAAACATTCCGGCCCGCTGATAAAATTCCAAAAGCCGAGATCATCGCCGGGATAGTCCAGAAAACGTAAAAAACCGACCAGGCGCCGGATAAGCGGATTGGCGGAAAGTTTAAAGCTGTGCTCGGTTACCACCGCCAGATCCAAATCTTTAAGCCAGGCAACCACCCGGTTGGCTTCATCGCCGGAACGAACCAGCACGGCAATGTCTCCGGGTTTTCGTCTGAGCATCAAATCATCCGTGAACAGGCGCTTGAATTGATTGCCGGTTTCCTCATTAAAATCCAGGGCGGCGGAACCGGATATTTTTTGTATGCCGACAAACCCTTTTATTGCCGGATTGCTGCGCTCTTCCGGGATAGTCTGGCTTACCCGGGTGAAAGTACGGGTAATCGTCCGGGCGGCCTCGGCTTTAACCTGGGCCGGGAAATCTTTCGGCAACAGCGCTTCCGCAACGCGTTGCGCCGCTTCAGGGTCTTCCAGACGGGAGAAGACATTGTTGTTATGCGCGACAATAACCGGAGCACTGCGCCAATTACCCGGTAAATGCACGTCCAGAAGGTTCGGGCTGATTGCCGAAAGCCGGGGCAGCGCGCCCACTTCGTCAAAAAGCCTGGAATCTCCGCCTCTCCAACTGTAAATTGCCTGTTTTTTATCGCCCACATAACGCAGTGATCCTCCCCGCGCAAGACATTCCACCGCCAACTGTTCGATGGCGTTCCATTGGGCGCGGCTGGTATCCTGGAATTCATCTATCAAAAGATGGTTCAATTGCGCGCCCATGCGGCAACAAGCCTCGGAAACAGCGGCCCGGTCGTTTAATACTTCCCGCGCCAGACCGGGCAGCATTGAACCGGTCAATTTGCCGGAATTTTTCCGCAGGGCGTGTAAATCCGGCAGAAGCAGGGCGGCTGTCCGGGCCACGGGCAACAGATCCAGAGCGGAGGAATAAACGGATATGCGCCGGATTTGAGCGGTTACGGCGGAACAAAAGCTTTGGTAGGCGTGTTCCAGGTTCTCCGTTACTTTGGGTATTTCTTGTTTGAGCAAACAATCGCCAAGGCTGTTTTTGTAAAAATAAACGGAATCCGGCAGTTTTTCGCCGGCCTGAAAAGCGAGGAGGCGTTGTAAAATATTGGTAAAATCTTTTTTCGGCGTCAGGGCGTTTTTTTCCAGCATGGCTTCAAGAATTCCGGCTGCTTGCGCCAGTTGCTCCAGAGCGCCGTCAAGGCGGCTGTGCAGAGCAGTTTTATCCAGACAAAGCGGCGCATAATCGTCTTCCTCCGGCATATGTCCGCCATTGTCCTGATATTCCCGCATGGCGGCCAGTGCTTCCAAAACAAGCTCCCGGAGCGCGTTTTTTGAACCGAAGCTCTTTATTGTTGAGGAACGGATCAGATAAAGAGCGCATTCTTCCATAAGCCGGTTGATTTTTTGGTCGCCGGAAGCCAGTTGATCCAAAAGGCTGTCATACAGGGGATCCATGTAAGCCGAATCGTTAAAATCAATTTCAAAATCCGGCGTTATGCCGAGTTTGGCGGAGGAAAGGCGTACGAGCAAAGTAAGGAGGCTGTCAATAGTACGGATGTTCAATCCGTCGTAGCGGCGTAAAATAGTGTTCAGCCAGAAATGCGCTTCAG
This sequence comes from Deltaproteobacteria bacterium, assembly GCA_031266055.1. Lineage (GTDB taxonomy): Bacteria > Desulfobacterota > Desulfovibrionia > Desulfovibrionales > Desulfovibrionaceae > WRHT01. The sequence continues at coordinate 13,660 of JAISBT010000033.1, read as the reverse complement.
CGGGGGTAAAATATACTTTTTCGGATAATGCCGCATCCGCGGCTGGAGAGGGAGAGGGAGAAGGGGAGGGGGATGCGCCGGATTTTGGGCGGTCAATTTTACCCAGAGCAAAATTTTTAAGCGCCTCAATGACGCGGAATTTCATCTCGGCGGCGGCCTTGTTGGTAAAGGTCACCGCCAGGATTTCGGAAAAAACGCGTGTTCCGCCGGAGTAGGTCGCTTTGCGGCAGACACAGGAGCCCGGGTAATTTTGTTCCGCCGCCGGTATGGATTTCAGCAGCGTCAAAAACCGTCGGGTCAGAGTGAAAGTTTTGCCCGACCCGGCGGAAGCGGATATTTTTTCCAGCATTTATAAAAAATCCTAGAGCAGTTTAATTTTGAGACGCTCCCTCCGGCGCTTTACGGCGAAACAAGTTTCGCCTACGCCTGCGGGGCGGGCGGCGGTGCCCGCCGCCAGAGCATTTCAACATTTTCAATGTTAAAATGCTCTGGCGTTAATCAGGCAACATGCCGGCAAGATCGCTTTGTCCCGTTGATTCAAGCACACTGTTCCAGTAATTTGAGCGTATATCCATTTTCCGGCGTTTTTTTGTCACAAGTTCCAGGGGCAGATGTACATACCTGTCCATAAGTTTGGCCACCACCATGCCGGTTTTACCGGCCATGGCCGCATGTACGGCGCTTTGCCCGAGAAGGCCGCAATAAACTTTGTCGTTGGCGTTGGCCGGAATGGAGCGGATGATATAACTTGGGTCAATATACTTGATGGTATGCGGCATGCCCTGTTTATTCAGATAATTTGTTATGGCCTCTTTAAGCACAAGGGCTATATCCCCTAAAACAGGGTTGCCGGAGATGTCGGTTTTCCCGGTGCTGGGCAGCAGATGCTGGCCTGCGCCTTCAGCCGTTACCACCACTGCGTGGCTGCGGTTTTTCAAGCGTTGATACAAGGCCGGAAGCAACCCTCCTGCATCGTCCAGAACAAATTTTACTTCCGGCACCAGGACAAAATTGACTTCTTTTGAGGCCATAGTGGCGTGAGCCGCAATAAATCCGGATTCCCTGCCCATGAGTTTGACCAGACCAATGCCGTTTTTCGCTCCCAGCGCCTCGGTATGGGCGCATTGTATGGCTTCTGTGGCTTTGAACACCGCTGTTTCAAAACCGAAGGACTGGCTGATGAAATTAATGTCATTATCAATGGTTTTGGGGATGCCGATTACGGCAATCTTGTCCCGGCGGGAGGTAATTTCTTCCACCACTTTGGCGGTAGCCTTCATGGTGCCGTCGCCGCCAATCATAAAAAGAGCGCTTACATTCAGACGTTCCAGAGCATCGACAATTTCTTCCGCGCTCTGCGGCCCACGGGAGGTTCCCAGCGCTGTTCCGCCGGAAAGATGAATGTTGGCCACATTATTGGGAGTAAGCTCCTTGACGTCATGCTGAAATTTGGGAATAAAGCCTTCCAGTCCGTACTGTATGCCCAAAATGGCCGGCACATTGTAATTGTGGGAGGCCTCCATGACAATGGCTTGAATGACATCGTTAATTCCGGGGCAAAGGCCGCCGCAGGTGACAATGGCGCATTTGGTTTTGGGAGAGTCAAAATAAAGGTGTTTACGCGGTCCTGCGAGTTCAAATTTTACGGGAATGGCTTCATGGTCATGCAGCTCTTCCACCAGTTCGCTGTCCAGAAAACAGGACACCGAAGCGTCATTGGGCAGGGTATGATAATTGAGATGGCTTGGAATCTTGGCCGGCCCCAAGGTTTGTATCTCGGTGTTAAACAGGGTTTTCTTCTGGTTTTTGCTGTTCGTATTCATAAGTTTGTCCTTATAAACGTGTTAGATATTGTTCAGGCCGGCTATTCATAACACAACCGGCAAAAGGACAACGGCCAAAGAAACAGCCCAGGCAGGCGGACAAAGCCAGAAAGCGGCTTTATGGCGCAAAGGAGCCGCGCTGCGGGCCGCGCGGAACCACAATACGCAACATAACGCCTGCAGGGCGAAAACCGCGGGAGCCAGGGGCGAACCGCTTGTGTGCAGGATTAAAGCCACCGCGCAGATGAGCGCCGGGATGAAGGCAGTCCAGGCGCAACGCCGGAGGGCAAAATTATAATAATCGCGTCCGAAATCGTTTTTATTGCGCCGGATTAAGATCCAGAAGCCGATCCAGGAAGCCGCCAGCGCAATGCAGGCAAACAGTATGCTCACGGACTGCCCATACGGCAGGGACGCGAGTTTTATGGCTATTTTACCGGCCGCCGGCTCATCGGATCCGGATAGGGCGTACAAAGCTGAAAGCGGCGCCAGACAGGCTGCTGATGCGGCAGCCGCAAGCGTTAAAAATTGCGCGAGGTGTTTTTTGCGCTGTTTTTGCCAAAACAACAGGATGAAACTTTGCAACAACAAGAAAGCCGCAAAGGCCGCAATGGAAAGACGCAACGCAAACTCCGGCGTCAAATTAAAGACATTGTCCCAGTCGGACATAAAATTATGCCATCCGGAAATATAGCCGTAAATTACGCATAATACCGATACCGCCAAAACGGTCGGCAGGGCGGCGATGAGTCCGGCCTGGGCCGTTTGCCGGGCAAAGTTATTATATAAAGTTTTTTTCCTTGTTATTTCAGCGGTTTTAGCCAGCAAAGCCAGCAGCGGGCAGAATATCCAGGCGCTGAACAAAGACAAAAAGAGCAGGGTGAAAGATTCCGCCGGGATGTTTCCAAGGCTGCCGTGCATGTCCGGGCCAAGGATACCCGCCTGGATTGTATTTAAATATTCAAATAATTGTTTCATTATAAGCGTCTTGAAAAAAGATTTTACCTGCTTTAGTATTTCGGTGCAAGCCGGTATTCCCGGCTTGCGGATAACCCTTGAAAGGTGTGTAATTTAATGCAGTTTTACAAACCGCGCAATATGGTTCTCCTGCTGCTGGCCTGCTTTTTTCTCGCCTCCTGTATGTATGATGACTCAACCGGGATTATGCGAACCTTTGATTCTTCCGATCTTGCGGAAACCGAAGCGGACGGGCTTCAGTCCGGGATTCAGGGAGAGCAGGGCGGCAAGGCGGATGCAGCGTCAATTACGTATAAATTGCGGACTCCTCAAACCAAAACCGAACTCATAGCTTCACTGGAAGAGTTGTATGCCGCCTACCATGCGCAGGAAGTAAAACTTTCCCGGTTGCGGGATTCATTGGAAGAGCAAAAAAACGAAATTATTTCTTTACGGAAAAGCATATCCGAACTTTTGCCCAATCAAAAGAAAGCCACCGGCAGCGATCCGGCGGCGGATACGCGATCCAGGATCGCGGGGGCTGTTTCATCCGGCAATGCGCCGCGAACAAGCGGATCTCAAAACAGCAAATCCGTGCCTGCCGCGGAACGCGAGGCTTATACCGCGGCTTTGAACACCTTGGAATCCGGAGCGGCGCAGGCGGCGGAACTTTTATTTACAACTTTTTTATCGACTTACCCCCAAAGCTCTCTGGCGCCCAATGCCGAATACTGGCTGGGCGAGTGTTTTTACAATCAAGAACGTTACAGCGATGCCATATTGGCCTTTCAAAACGTCATGGGGCAGTACCCCAACCACAACAAAGCCTCCGCGTCTTTGCTTAAAATAGGCTATGCGTATGAGCGGCTTGCGGATCGGCAAAATGCCGTTTTTTATCTGCAACAACTGCTGGAAAATTACCCCGGTTCGGAACCGGAACAACTCGCCAGGGCGGCATTGAACCGTTTGCGTTAGCAAGTACGCAATACTGATATCCGCATTGAAAAGTAAACTTTTTTCCTGCGGAGGATCGTCAACCGAAAAACGTGGTTTTCGGTTGACTCTCGCCGCGAAGCGGCGACATCAGCCGTCCGGCTGATGTTCAGGTTTCCACGCGGAAATCTGTAATTCCCGGTTGACTGAAGCGGGGGTTCTGTTTTGGGTTTTGAAAATTTTGACGCCGCGCAAAAATCCGAACTGTGGGCGGCGCTTGCCTTGCAACATACTGCCGGACTCGGGGTCAACAAGAGAAAAAAATTGGCCGATTTTTTCGGCTCCGCCTATCTGGCTGTGCAAGCGGCCAAACAATGGACTTCTGCCGGCTTGAATATAAACTCCGCGTCCGCGGATTATTTTTTACGCGGAGGCTGGCGCGAACAGGCCGGCCTGTGCTGGAAGCTGATAAAAAAATGCCCGGCAAACCTTCTGCTGTATACCGACGCGCAATATCCTCCTTTGCTTAAAGAAATTCATGACGCCCCGCTTTTGTTGTTTTATTTTGGCGAGCTTGCCTTGCTGCAAAATATTTCCGTAGCAGTGGTAGGCGCCAGAAAGAGCACTTCCGAAGGCGTCGCCGTTGCTGTAAATATCGTGCGCGGGCTGACTCATGCCGGGGTCACGGCCATTTCCGGCCTGGCCGCCGGTATTGATCGGGCGGTGCACCTTGCCGGACTGGAAGGAATAGGCTCTTCCATTGCGGTTTTAGGGTCGGGCATTGACAGGCCTTACCCGGAGGCAAACCGTGGCCTTTATGAGCTTATGCGGCACCAGGGCTTGATTATTTCGGAATTTATGCCCGGAACCGCGCCGTTTTCCGGAAATTTTCCTGTACGCAACCGCATAATCAGCGGGCTGGCCAGGGCGGTGCTGGTCGTTGAAGCCTCCGCCCGCAGCGGAACATTAATTACCGCGCGCCATGCGACAGAGCAGAACCGCGATGTTTTCGCCGTGCCGGGGCCGTCCCTTGCAAGCACTTCAGCGGGTTGCCGGGAGCTGATTCGCCGGGGAGCAAAACCGGTTTTTTCCGCGGAAGATATTCTGCTTGAGCTGTCTCCCATGCTTAAGCCGGAACTCGCAACAAAATGCGCGGACAAACCGCGGGTTGAAGCCAGGGATGAGCATACCGCGGCTCTTGCCCGATCCGGCGGCAACAATAAAAAATCTGTTTTCCGTAACGGCCTGCCGGACGGCTTGAAAAAAATAAAAACTCCTGTCGGCGAACCGTCTGTCGGTTCCGCTCCGCCGGGGAAAAAACATCCGCTGCCGGAAGAAAACGGGCATACGGATATAGTTAAGCTGCTGGAGCAAAAAAATAACTGCCATATTGAAGAGCTGGCGATCCAGTTGAATATGCCCATCGCCAGGTTAAGCGGAGTTTTGGCCGTGCTGGAGGTTAAAGGGCTGGTAAAGCGCTTGCCGGGGATGTTTTACAGTGTGCGTACGCAATAATCCGAATATGCTTTGTAATTCTTGTTCTAAATTAAAAATTGAGGTATTTTTGATTTGGATCGGGAACAGGCGGTGCGGACAGCGCAGCGCTGGCTTCACCTCAGTAATCGATCAGAGCAGTTTACTGATATCCGCATTGAAAAATAAACTTTTCCCTGCGGAGGATCGTCAACCGAAAAACGTGGTTTGCGGTTGACTCTCGCCGCTTCGCGGCGACATCAGCCGTCCGGCTGATGTTCAGATTTCCATGCGGAAATCTGTAGTGCAGTTTAAATAAGGACTATTTTGCAGCGCATAGCCATAAAATATGCTGATTCCACCATGATTCTGGCCAAATCCGTCGCCCGGCCCGACGGTATGGTTATGGCCGGTGAAGGCTTGCAACTTACGGATGATCTGCTGGGCAGGCTTAAAGACGCCGGGGTCGCCTCCGTAGTGGTCAAGGGCCGGCCGATGCCGGATCCGGATAATGGGGACGTTGACCTGACCAAGATGCAAAGCCGCCTGAACCATCTGTTTCGCAAATATCAGCAAAATACTTTGATGTGGACTTTACGCAACATGATTGACCAGTATCTGGAACAAATCATAGCTTTGCGGGAAGAAGAGTCGCGGCTTGAACGCGAACAGGAATTGAGCGTGCAGCCGCCGGAAGGACAAAAAATTTAGCCTCGCGTCAAGCGACGGCAGTTTAACCATACTGATGCAAGACCTGATAACCAGCTATAAAGGCCGCATTCTGGAGGCCAAAAACCTTCCGGCCATGCCTGACGCCGTGCAGGAAATTTCACGCCTGATGGAAAGAGGCGATTGCTCCACGGATATGGTGGCGTCAGTGATTGAACGGGATCAATCTTTGGCGGCAAAAGTCCTGAAAATGGTCAATTCGCCGGTCTATGGCTTTCCCGGCCGCATTACCAATATAAAAAATGCGCTGGTCTTGCTCGGTATCAATGTCATCAAGGGATTGATGGTTACGGCCACGGTTTTTGATACTTTCAACAAACGCATGGTGGAGCTGTGGAAACACAGCGTAGCCTGTTCCGTGGCTTCGGTGGAAGTGGCCAGGGCGGCCGGATTCAAACAACCTGAAGAATACGCTGTTTTTGGGCTGCTGCATGATCTGGGCAAGGTGGTCTTCGCCATGCAGATTCCTGAAGCCAGGCAGCAAGTGGATGATTTGGTCAAGCGCAACGACGTGCTTTTTCGTGATGCGGAAAAACAAATTCTGGGTTTTGGGCATGACAAGATAAACGCCTGGATATGCGAGCATTGGAATTTGCCGCTTATGCTCAAAGAGGCCATGGTGCACCACCACGACCCCATGATGGCGCAGTTTCACCCGGAAAGCGCCGCTGTTGTACACTTGGCAGATTTTATGGCCAGACTTTTTGAGTGCGGTTCCGGCGGAGACGACAATGTATCTTTACTCGACCCGCGCGCTTTACGCCTTGTGAATTTAAACCACGCCAAATTCAAAGATATTTTAACCGAGCTATGCGATATTTATGCTGATAGTTCCAATTTGAGCATTACATAGCCGGATGGATCACATAATGGACGACCTGACCTTTAACGGTTTTCTTATAACCCCGGATCAGTCACTGCAGAACAGGGTTCTGGCTTTTTGGTCCGCGCCGCCGGTGTCCTGGAAAATTTTCACCGGGGCTTCGGAAATTATGCAGGATATCCTGGGCGATTTGCCGGATATTCTTGTGTGCGGCATGTGTAATACAGAAATGAACGGGGCGCGGATTGCCGGCATACTCAAAAGTGAGAACATTTACAGCCGCATCCCGGTATTACTTTGCGTAACTCCGGATGACCTTGACAGTACATTTTCTCCCGGTCAATCCGTGGTGGATGATTATTTTGTTTTATCCGGTTCGGATCAGGACTTTAAACAGCGTATTGAACTCACCATAAGGCGCGCCCGCCGCAGCCAGGACAGCAACCCGCTGACCAGACTGCCCGGCAATACCAGCATCATTAACTGTCTGCAGGGCTGTATCGACCGCCGGGAATTTTTTTCCATGGGTTACTGCGATTTGGATTTTTTTAAATCGTTTAACGATAAATACGGGTTTGCCAGGGGAGACGAAATTCTTATGATGACCGCGCGGCTCATTGTAAATACATTGCGCCTGCTTTCTCCCGATAACTATTTTGTCGGCCATATCGGAGGAGATGACTTTATTTTTGTCTTGCCGGCCAATCTGGCGGAGGAAGCCTGCCAAAAAATTATCGCTTCGTTTGACCGTATTGTTCCGCAGTTTTATGACGCTGAAGACAGGCAGAAAGGCGGCATTATTTCCAAAGACCGGCAGGGGGCGTTGCGCTCGTTCCCTTTTATGGCCTTATCCATTGCCGTGGTCAGCAATCATGGCTGCAAACTCACGCATGTGGGTGAAGCTTCGCATATAGCCATGGCTTTGAAGAAAAAAGCCAAAGAGACGCCTACCAGTTGTTATGTGCTGGATATGAGAACCAGTATATAATGGTTGATACGGAAAAAACCGCTTCAAAAAATTCGGCGACGGATTCCGGCTCAGCTTCTTCTGATGCGCCGCCGGAAATTTTAGAAATGTTTCTGGCTCATCTGGAACTGGAAAAAGGTTACTCCAAAGCCACCGCGGCAGCCTATGCCAACGATTTATTACAATTTGACGCCGCGCTTGCCGCGTTGAAGTCTGAATTCCCTTTATCTCTGTCTCAGCCGGATAAAATCAACAAATTGCACATCAGGAAATTCCTGGCGGATCAACATAAAAAACAGGCCGCTAAAAGCAGCGTCTCCCGCAGGCTTTCCGCCTTGCGGGCCTTTTTTCATTTCTGCGCCCGGTTACGCCTGCTGGAAGTATTGCCTACCGAGGGTATACGCAACCCCAAACAGGAAAAGAGACATCCCAAAGTTCTGAATGTTGATCAGACTTTTGCCCTTCTTGATGCCCCAAAACAGAAGATCACGGACGATTCCGTCATCTTGCTCAGAGATTTGGCCCTGGCCGAACTCCTGTACGGGTCGGGACTGCGCATAGCGGAGGCTTTAAGCCTGGATGTCAGCCAGATTAATCTTGAAAATAACATGCTCAAAGTTACGGGTAAAGGCAACAAACAGCGCCTTGCGCCGCTGTCGGACACTTCCGCGGCAGCTCTCGGCGCCTGGCTGGAGCAGCGGTTTTTATTGCTCAAGGCGGACACGGGCGACAGGGAAAACGCTTTATTCATCGGCGCGCGGGGAGGCAGGCTAAACCGCAGGCAGGCGCAACGCATCATAAAAAATCTCTGCCAAAGGGCGGGGTTGGCGCAGGTAATTTCGCCGCACGCCTTAAGGCATTCTTTTGCCACACATCTGCTGGAAGCCGGCGCGGATCTGCGCAGCGTACAGGAGCTTCTGGGGCATGCCCGGCTGTCCACCACCCAGCGCTATACGCATTTGAACCTTGCCCGCCTTGTACAGGTATATGATAAAGCCCACCCCAAAGCTTGAACCCCGGAATGCCGGCTACGGCAGTTCAGCCTTTATTGCATACAGACCGCAAACCGGTGCCATGCCTGTGCTGTCGTACAGGCGCAGCGTACCAGCCTCAAAACGCTTTATTTGGCGACTTGAGCGCGCCGGTACTGGGTATAAGCATCGCGCAGCGAAGAATACGGCTCAACGGACATTCCTTTCATAGTATCATAAGTATCGAGCAATTTATCGAAAGAATTAAATATGTTAATGGCGGATATGCCCAGGCGTACTTCCCAGGAATCAACCACCCAGGTCAGCGGATCGGCAAAATAGTCTATGCCCATACCCAGGCTGTCCCGCGCATTGCTCGGGCCCAAAAGAGGCCAGACAATATAAAATCCTTCGCCTATCCCCCACACGCCAAGGGTTTGACCCGCGTCTTCATCGTTTATTTCAACTACCTTTTTATGGCTGGAGGCAATATCGAAAATTCCGCCCAATCCGCCGACGGTATTCAATACAAACGAACTTAGTTCCACGCCCGCGGCCATCCCTTTGCCTTGCAGCAGGTTGTGCGCCATGCGCAAGGGCGCGCCCAGATTATGAAAAAAGTTGCCTATTCCGCTCCGCACGGGTTTGGGAACAATGAATGTATAGCCGGTGTTCAGCGGATGCAGCACATAATTGTAAGCCACGTCATTAAAACTGAACCAAAACCGGTTCCAGGGTTCCAGAGGATCGGCAATAATCTGTTGCGCTTCCGTAGCCTCAAGATATACATCGTCATCATCAAGCGATGGAATGCCTCCGCCGGGTACGCTGTATCCACTCTCTGTTTTTTGCTCCGCGCATCCGCCGTAAAGCATGGGCGCGGCAAGCAAAAAAAGTATAAGTAATAAAAATGGAGTTTTTTTCCGGGCGGTGACGAACATTATTTTGCCATGGCCTCTCTGGCTTGCCGCTGTAAATCGCCAATCAACTTGTCCGGGGTTCCGTCCTTTAATATTTCTTTGAACTGATTACTGTAGCTTTGAATCATGCTCACTTCTTCTATGATAATATCATAAATTTTCCAGCCTTCCGGCTTTTTCAACATGCGAAAATTGACCGCGGCCGCGGTGTTGTCAAGAGGAAAAGTAGTTTGTATTTCCACTTTATCGCCCTTGGCGCTGACTATTTCTTTTTTAAAAGTAAAATGCTGGCCGTTGTAATCAAGCAATTTATTGCGGTAAGTCGCGTAAATAAGCTCTCCGAAAGCTTCTACAAGTTTATCCTGCTGTTCGGGCGTAAAGGTGCGCCATGCCCCGCCGATGGAACGGGCGGAAAATTCTTTGAAATCACACAAAGAGTAAATTTTATCTTTTACTTCTTGCATAAGCGCTTTGTTTTTCTGATTATTTTTGAAGTCCGGCTGGTTTAAAATCGCAATGACCTCATCCATTTTGCTGTCCAGAAGCAGATAGGCTTCGCTTTTTTCAGCGGCGTAAACGGAGGCGCACATAAGCAGCGGAAGCAGGCAGAGCGCGTAAATTGCATTTTTCATTTTTTAATGTCTCCAAAAGCGTATTTGCTGATCAAATCCAGAACATCAACAGTGGACGTGGTTTCGTAAATTTCATCACCGCTGCTCAATAAAGTTTCCGATCCCCCGCCGGTGTTCAGGGACAGGTATTGATCGCCGATAATGCCGCTCGTTTTTATGGTCACCGAAGCATCGTCGTATATCCGGAGGTCTTCCCGCACACGCATGGTGACATTGGCCAGATACACATTGCTGGTATAGGCCAGGTCAATTTTTGTAACTTTCCCGACACTGACGCCGGAAACCTGTATATCCGCCCCTGTGCGCAACCCGGCGATAGAGGCGAATTTCGCGGTCAGCACATAGCCCTTGTCCAAAAACAGATCTACATTGCCGAGTTTGAGAGTAAGGTAACCCACACAAAGCAGGCTTAAAAAAACAAAAACCCCGACGGATAATTCTTCATTGTATTTTTTCATGGCGCCATCCTAAGAGCAATTTAACTTCGAGACGCTCCCTCCGGCGCTTTACGGCGAAACATCACTGCTGTCTTCATCCGTAAGCTGCTGCGCAGCAACGGCTGAAGCAAGTTTCGCCTGCGCCTGCGGGGCGGGCGGCGGTACCCGCCGCCAGAGCATTTCAACATTTTTAATGTTAAAATGCTCTAACTTTGCCTTAACCATTCATCAAGAGCGTTTTTAATCTGTTCCCCGGTTTCCGGTTTTAAAGCGAAACGCGGCAGTTTGCTGTCATCCGCATGGATGTTGGTACGATCCAGAAAGCGTTTTAAAAAGGGATCCTCAGTTTGTTGCAATTCTTCTTTTGAGCCGTTAAAGGCAATGCCTCCCTGATTCAGCACCATGGCATGATCGGCAATGGCGTAAAGGCTTTCCAGGTCGTGGCTTACCACTACGATAGTCATTTGCGGATTTTGCTTTTTCAATGTTTTCAGAAGCGCGTCCATTTGCGCCGCGGTTATGGGATCCAGCCCGGAGGTCGGTTCATCGCACAGCAGTATGGGGGGAGATGTCACCATGGCTCTGGCCAGACCCGCTCTTTTGCGCATTCCTCCGGAGAGTTCGTTGGGGTAATATTCAGCAAAATCAGCCATGTTTACCAGTTCCAGAGTGTGTAAAACCACTTCGCGGATAATTTTATCCGGCAGATTGGTATGCTCTTTTAAAGGCAAGGCAATATTATCCGCAAGATTCATGGAACCTAAAAGAGCGCCGTCCTGAAACAACATGCCCATTCTGCGGCGCAAGGCCTTGAAATCTTTATCCGGCAAGGCGAACAAATCATATTTGTCCAGCAGAATTTTTCCGGATATGGGGCGGCGCAGGCCCACCAGATGACGTAACAGGGTTGATTTTCCACCGCCTGATCCGCCCAGAATAACGGAAATTTTTCCGCCCGGAATAGTGGCGTTTATTTTGTTGAGAACAATTTTTTGCTCGTATCCTAAAGTCAAGTCCACAAGCCTGATGTCCCAATGTTTTGTCTGTCCGGTTTCCATGTACAGCTCAACTTTGGTCAGCCGCGGCAAAGCCGCGGCCGACGGAAAACGGTCTTGCCGGAATTTTGAATCAAAATGCGCGGCGCTTTTGATTCAAAATTGGCATTATATAAAAAAGGTGGTGGCAACATAGTCGGCAATCAGAATTAAAATACAGGAAAGCACCACAGCGGAAGTCGTGGCGCTGCTTACAGCCTCCGGCCCCACGCTGTCGGTGCGCATGTGCGCGAAAAACCCTTTGTAGCAGCAGACCGTCGCCACCAGAAGCGCGAAGATTACAGATTTAACGAAGCCGCTCAATACATCCTTGAACATCACGCTTGCTTCCACTCGGTACAAATAAATACCGCCATTCAAATCCAGCAGGGCAACCCCGGTAAAATATCCTCCAAAAATACCTATAACGTCAAAAACAGCGGTAAGAAGAGGAAAAACAATCAGGCAGGCGGTAAAACGCGGAGAAACCAGAAAAGAGTGCGGGTTTATGTCCATAACCTCAAGCGCGTCAAGCTGTTCGGATATGCGCATAACGCCTATTTCGGCAGTCATGGCGGAACCGGCGCGCCCGGTAATCATTATGGCGCATAAGACCGGCCCGAGTTCACGGATCAGAGACAAAGAAACCAGGGTGCCCAGTATGCCTTCCGAACCGACGGTTTTTAAAGCGTAATACCCCTGCAATCCAAGCACCATGCCGGTAAAGAGTCCAATTAGCGCGATGAGAAAAAGCGAATTGGAGCCGATAAAATAAATTTGATGTAAAACTTTGAAAAACTGCTTGCCGGAAAACATCCGGCGCAGCCCGATGGCCGTGAAAACGGCCATGGCGCCTATTTCACGGATTAATAACAGGAAATTGTCAAATATGAAGCCAGGTATGCCCGCAATGATTTTGAAAAATGTAAGCATTTGTCTATACAACCAGGTTTTATAATCGCTTCGCTCCATGTCTTGCTTCGGCGGGAGTGAATCCCGCCTCGCGCCGGCGGCATAAGCCGCCGCGCCGCCAAATAGCGGCGAAGCAAGCCGGACTTCACGTCCGGCGCAGCGATATATGGTTCAAATGTCGCTTTACGCGAGCGACATCAGTATTAATCAGGGCAGAACTGTTCTTTTATGCAGGACGGCTTCATTAATGGAAAATTGTTTAAGCCGGGTTCTGAAAGCATCCAGATCCGTTGTGCGGCCTTTGAAAATAACCATAACTCTGTACCAGGTTTTTTGACTGGTCTTGTACGGTTCGACCCTGGATTCCAACCCGCCCGCAAGCAGTTTTTGCGCCAGATTATCCGCTTGATTTTTCCGGTTTAACGAAGCAACCTGAAAAAGATATTCATACGTCGGCTCCCGGGAAGCTCCGGCATTCACGGTATTGCCGGGCGCCGCGGCGCTTGCGGCGGCGCGGCCGGGAGGCGGCGTCGCCGGAGGGACGGGCACATACGGACTTTTCAAATTATCTTTAAATTGCAGGGCTTCCCCTTTTAATACGTTGTCATCTTTAAATAACGCGTCTAAATTCGTTGCTTCCGCCTGGCCTGTTTCCCCGGCGGAGGAATCGCGCAGTTCCGGCAGACCGGCGGCGTCAATAGAGTTGTCCGCGGATTTTTCCACCGGGGGGCCGGGGATTATTTTTGACAAAATACCTATATTTTCCTGGGTATTGTGGCCCCGCCCCACAATAACCCCCACGATGAATATCCAGATAATACCCAGCAGCAGCAACAGCAACGCGGCAATCAACACCGGCAGCCGCAGGCGTAACGTAATGAAGCGCGGAGGCTTCATGCCGGTTGAATTCGGTGTGGCAAAATCCATAAATTCGGTTCATCCGGTTAGAGCGTACTTTGCCTCATGAATAGCCATGATTCTGAGTTTGAAAAACTCTATGTCCCGATACCCGTAGGCCATCCTTTTCAGTACCTTGATCTTGTTGTTTG
>JAISBT010000030.1 GCA_031266055.1 Deltaproteobacteria bacterium | reverse complement strand
AGCATGGCGCCGGTCATAATCCGGGCTGCTTCACCAACCTTGAGCGGCCGTTCCTGTCCGTCGCCGGCAAAAATATGCCGGGTGACCCGCAGGCGCGCCGGCGTTTCCAGGCTCGCTCCCGCGCTGTCTTCGTGGTGGAGGGCGTAACCGTCCAGCGGAGAACGGTTGAAAGGAGGCTGAGGAAAGGAGGCGCGGATATCCGCAAAGGCGATGCGCTCCACCGCTTCCAGCAAAGGCAGGCGTTCCGGCTCGTTCAGCGGCTGTACCTGCTCCAGCAGCAAGTCCACGGCCCGTTCCAGGGAAATATAATCCCGCCCGGCGGGAACTTGCCGCAACACGGAAGGAACAAGGGGAGGAAATTCCGGGGCGTTGCTCCCGGTCGATTGCTGTATATCGTTCATCTTTAAACACGAATTAAAACGGAATAACCAGCTCGGTAAAAACCATCTCGCCTTCCGAGCGGTTTTCGGCCTCGAATTCATGCCACCAGGTCAGGGTGAAATGCGCGCCGGGCTTGATAAAAGGCAGCATGATCCGCGCATACGGCCCCAAACCGTAAACCTGATGTTTGCCGTCCAGGTTCGCGTAGCCCCGTTCCCTGCCCCGGTCGTTGGTCATTTGCCGGATCATGAAGCCGGACAGGGCAAGAGAAAAGTTTTCCGTGGCGTTTACGGCCATTCCGCCTTCCAGGGTCAGCGTGTCGCCCGGACGTACGGCCCAATTTTTCATATAGGTGCTGGTTTCATAAGTGCCCATGGCGGTCAGGGCAAAGCGGCGCGTTTCGTCCAGCCAGGCCGTTCCCCCAAGTTGGGCGTGAAAGCTCCAGAAATCTTTCGCATAGTTGACGGCATCGTTTTTATGATAATCGCCGATGCCGAGGAACATGCCAAGGCGCGTGCGGATGGCGAAGCGCTCGAATACCCATCCCTGCATGAACTCCACACTTGGATCGCCCGCGCGGGTGAAGCTCTGCCGGGTAACGGCCCCGGGAGGGCCTGGAATGGAAGACGCATCCATATGCGCTCCGGTAAGCGCTATATTGAAGCCTGTACTGCCGCCGAACAATCCTTCCTCAAACATGTGAATCCAGCGCAGCGTGCTTACCAGAGCCTTGACGTCCGGCGAATCCGCGCGCCGACCGCTTTTGTCCCGCGCAAGGTCAAAAGAATAGCTGACCGTGGCAATGGCCAGATTATCGGAACCGGGGGGAGGATTCATGGCGCCTTCCACGGCGTTTGGCCCCGGCAGATAGTGGCCGGTGGGTTTGCCCATGAGCTGGGCCGAAAAGACGGGAGAGGCCGGGGCGAGACAGAGGATAAGAACCAGAAGAGTGCGGAGCTGTTTTTTCATGTCATTGCCTCCTGGAAAAATATGTTGCCCGCAACTGGTACGCTGTAACACTTAAAAATTCGTATAGAACAGCGTACTGACGCCGGGCGGGCAAGCCCGGCGCGCCGCCAAAGGCGGAAGAGCAAAGCAAAAACCACGGTTTTTGCTTTGCGATCTTCACACTTCAAACGTAGCGAAGCGAAGTTTTAAGTGTGACATGGTACCTGGCATCACAGCGAAATGTTTTCAAGATAGACGCTTTTGCCCAGACTGACTTCAATATTAGTTCCGCCTTTTTGCCCGGCGTCAATGTTCAGCCGGTAGACGCCGCTGTCTTCTTCCAGCCCGTCGAACTTGAAATCGCCGTAATTATCCGTAAGGGTTTCGGCCACAAGGCCGCCTTCCCGCGTGAGGCCGACCACCGCGCCTTCAACGCAATCCGTCAGCGCTCCTTCCGTTTTGGCCACGCTGCCCGCTATGAAAGCTTTGGTGAACAGATGCAGATTTTTGTACAAAACATGGGGGCCGGTGTTCAGCTCCGGCCGGTAAACTTCCAGTTTTTCCGCGCGGATCAGGGCGTCGCGTTCTTCAGCGGCCAGACGCAGGGTTTTTATCGCTCCGGTGGGGCAGATTTGCGCGCAGCGCGTTTCTTTCCACCCGTTATCCAACAAATGCGCACAGAGGGTGCATTTTTGCGGAACGTTCCATTCCTCGTTCCAGGTCACGGCCTCGTACGGGCAGGCTTTGGTCAGTTCCACCCGGCCTTTCGCCAGTTCCGGATCAAGGAGCACAATGCCGTCAGGGCGTATTTTCACGGCCCCCTGTTTATCCGCTTTGGCGCAGGGGGCATTCGCGCAGTGCATGCACATGCCGGGTTTGTAAAAAATATCCATGAGCGATCCATGGCCGCGTTCCTTGCGCGGGTGGCTGATCCATTTTTGCCGGTGCCGCGCCTGAGGCAGGCTGTAACCGGGAAACGTGTTGCCGTAAAATTCGTCCTTGCAGGCCAGATAACAGGCGCCGCAATCCTGGCAGAGCGATATGTCAATAAGCAGATAATATTGTCGGGACATGCTCAGGCGCTCCTTTGTGCCGCTTGTTTGTTCATTTCCAGCAGCCGGGCGATGATTCCGGCGTCCGCTTTCTCCACCTGCACCAGGCAGGAATTGGAGGCAGTGGAATGGCTGAATTTGATGATGTCCCGGCTGGAAGTAAGCAGGTTCAGGCAGCCGCCGCGATCGACGGAATTGCCGGGTTCGCCGGCCGGGTCATATGTCGCGCTGGATTCATAGCCGTGAACCACGCCGGGGCGGATGCGGGCGGTGATTTGCGCCGCGCAGATGACCGCTCCGCGGTCATTGAACACTTTGACCAAATCCTTGGCCTGGATGTTTCTGGCCTGAGCGTCTTCCGGATTAAGGCGGATATTCCAGTAATAGTAGCCGTCCACCCAGGTACGGTGATCTTCAATGTCGTTGATGAAACTGCTCTTGCCGTCGGTATGCGTGTGGAAGGAATAACGCGGATGCGGGGTCATGAGCTGGAGCGGGTATTTCAAGAACAAGTCCGTAGTGTGCGGGCCTTCCCAGGAAGGAATGAATTTCGGCAGAGGCGGGCGTTCCGGATCGTCGGGCGCAAAGGCTTTGAGGCTGGAGGCTTCAAACTCGATTTTCCCGCTCTGGGTGGAGAGCCCTTCCCGGTAATTGTCCGGATAATCGCAAGGCATGGGCGTGGCCTCCGGCACATCCTTGGGACGGCCTTCGTAATACCAGCGCATGGCTACAGGGTCGCGCTGCTTTTCGGTGAGAGCGGGCACCACATAGTAGCCTTTTTTCAAAAAATTGCGCCAACTGATGCGTTGGGAGATGTCCGTGCCCTCATAGAAACGGCGGCACCAGTCGTACTGGCTGCACCCTTCCGAATAATAGGCCGCCAAATTGAAACGCTTGGCCAATTCAAAGAGAATGTCATAGTCGGATCTGGATTCTCCCAAAGGCTCAATGCATTTGTGCTGCATACAGATCACCCGGTGGTTCAGCCCCAGAAAGCTGTGCTGCACATAACCCCCGCAGTGTGCCCATTCGCCGATGTCCCAGCGTTCCAGATTGGTGCAGGCGGGCAGGATGATATCCGCAAATTTGGCTTCGCCTTCAAACCAGACGGACTGATTGACCGCAAAATCCAGGTTGGGATGGCGGTATGCCCGGACGTAGCGGTTGGTATCGCACATGGTGCCGATGAAAGAACCGCCGTAGCGGTAATAAATTTTCACCGGAGAAAGGCCGGGGCTGGGGTAAAAGATGGGGCGGAACTGGCCGCGTATGGTCATGGAATCGGTAAACCAGCCCTGTACCGGCTGCCCCATGAGGGCTTCGGGAATTCTCAGGCGCGGAACCGCCTGATAGGTGGTATTGATGGACGGCAGGTGCGGCATGCGCTGGTAAAGGCTTTGGATCACTCCGGTGTGGAACACGTCGCCGGAAACACCCCCTTCGGCGTAGCCCGGAAAATAGAAAGTCGTATCCAGAGGAGCGCCGATTTCTACGCAGCCCATGTTCACGCCAGGTTTGCCCATGCCCTGTATGGCCATGAGCAGCACCATGGATCTGGCCCATTCAATGCCGGTGGCGCAGCGGCAGGCGCCGCCCACCATATTTCCCACCCCGCCGACGGCGAGATAGGTTTTTTTGGCGCCCCATTCACGGGCCAGAGCGCGTAAATCTTTGGCCGGAATGCCTGTTTCCGCTTCCTGCCACTCCGGAGTCTTGGGCGTGCCGTCTTCTTCGCCTAAAATATAGGCTTTCCATTTTTCAAAACCCGTGGTGCGGTTTTCGACAAACCATTTATCGTACAGATTTTCGGTGATCCAGACATAGGCGATGCCCAGAGCCATGGCATTGCCCGTATCCGGCCGGGGAGCGAACCATTTGCCGCCGAAAAGGGAGGCCGTGTGGTTGAGGTAGGGGTCGATATGCACCATCTTGATGCCCAATTCCTTCATCCAGAGCCGCCGCACCGTGCCTTCCATGGAAGCGTAGATGCCGGAAGTGCTTTCCGGGTCGCTGGACCAGAATACGCACATTTCCGATTCCTTCAGCTGATCTTCCACTGTGCCGTAAGGCTCGGGCGCGCCCAGACGGGCGGCGTTGCCCCAGTGATGCATGGCTCCCCAATGCCAGCCTTCCCAACTGTCCGGGTTGTTCATGACCAAAGTGGCGCCCAAAGAGTTCATCAGGCGCAGGAAACCGCTGATCCAGTAACCGGTGGTTCCCCACATATGGTGCGAGGGGTAGCAGGCCAAAAGCGAACCCGGGCCGTACAGCTTTTTCGCGCGTTTGATTTCATCCGCCACCAGATTCAAAGCTTCATCCCAACTGATGCGTTCATAGCCGGAAATGCCCCGGTTTTGCGGATTGCGCTCTCCGTTGGGATCGAAATCCACCCGTTTCATGGGGTAAAGGCAGCGGTTCGGGGAATAGACGGCCGACTTGTAATTGATGCCGTGGTTGTTCAGGGTAGTTTTGCGCGGCGGACTGAAGGTTTTCCCCCTGGCCGTGATCGACCAGGAAGGGGCGTCTTTGGCGGTGAATTCTATGGGCGTGATGCGCAGAATTTTACCGTCCTTCACATATACGAATACCGGCCCGCCGTTGGTAAGATTGGTGTAACGCTTCACTCCGCCGCCCAGATCCTCGCCGTAGCGGCCGCCCAAAAGCACGGGCGCCTCCATCATGGTATTGATCAGACTGGAAAACCAGGCGGCCACGTCATGCGACCCGTTGGCTTCCATTTTGAAATTTTTCATGGCGTCGATGCGGGTCAGGAAATCCCGGTTTTTTATGAACATCCGTACAGCGCTTTCCGGGCTGATCCAGGTCATGTCCAAATCCGGTTTGGGATGCACCCCGCCGCACGAACGGATTTTGCCGCCCGTGAACCGGATGTGCCGGCTGACGCTGCCGTCCTTTGTGCGCATCTGCACAATACAGTCCCGTTCTTTGAGGAGCGCTCCAAATGCAGGATACATCCGCCCGGCCAGAGCAATGACCTTGGGGATGCCGAACAGCATGACGCTGAAAATGCTTTTTGCGAAGGCCATACGTACTCCTTATGGCATTTTACGCTTGAGACCTGTCGCTTAACGGCGAAGCATCGCTGCTGTCTTCATCCGTAAGCTGCTGCACAGCAACGGCTGAAGCAAGTTCGCCTCGCGACAATCTCGCGGCAAGGATTTGCCTGCAAATCCTTGCAGAGCGCTTTATACATTTTCAATGTTAAAACGCTCTAGGGTTTGGGCAGGCACGACGGGAAACGGCACGCAGCATTTGGTCCGTACGAATAAATATGTTTTACGAATTGTTAGTAAATACTAATTATTTTGTCAAGGAAAAACTTTCTGACCGCTACCTGGCCTTTTGCCGTTGCGTATAAATCAAGAAACAACAAAATTGATGAAAGCTGCCTACAGGCCTTGTCCGGGGCTACCTGATTATTGCGGTTATCTTGGTATTTCGCTAAGGTAGAAAAATTGAATCACGGAGGTATTTTGTGAGCGAAATCCTTGACTTGCAGTTTTATAATCAGATCAGCGAAATTTTGAAGGCTGCCCGGAATAAAGTTTATGCTGCAGCCAACTTTGCGATGGTGGAAGCCTACTGGAATATCGGCAAGCGCATTGTGGAGAAACAGGGTGGAGAAACGCGGGCTGAATATGGCGCTAATCTGCTCTTCGAGCTTTCAGCGCGGATGACCGCCGACTTCGGCAAAGGCTTCACGGTCGTTAATTTGCAAAATATGCGCCTGTTTTATCAGACCTTTCCAAATTCCTACGCACTGCGTACTGAATTAAGCTGGACGCATTACCGCCTGCTGATGCGCGTCGAAAGCGAGCAAGCCTGACAGTTTTATCTGGACGAATGCGTGAAATCCGTGTGGAGCACACGGCAGTTGGAACGTCAAATCAATAGCTTTTTCTATGAACGCATCCTATCAAGCCAGAATAAAAGCAACGTCGCGGCTGAGATTCAAACCTTGGCTCCCGCCCAAAAGCCGGAGGACGTGATTCGTGACCCGTATGTTTTGGAATTTCTTGGTTTGGAACCGAATGCTTCATTTTTTGAAAGCGATCTGGAGCAGGCTCTTATTGAACACCTGCAAAAATTCCTGCTGGAGTTAGGACGCGGTTTTTCCTTTGTGGCCAGGCAACAGAGGTTCACGTTTGACGGTCGTCATTTCTATATTGATCTTGTTTTTTATAACTATATTTTGAAATGTTTTGTTCTCATTGACCTTAAATTAGGCGATCTGACGCATCAAGACTTAGGCCAGATGCAGATGTATGTTAATTATTACACCCGTGAAATGATGAATGAAGGCGATAATCAGCCTATAGGCATTGTACTTTGTGCTGATAAAAGCGATACTGTCGTAAAATATACGCTTCCAGAACACAACGCGCAGATTTTTGCGTCAAAATATAAACTATATCTTCCAACAGAAGATGAATTACGCTTGGAATTACAAAGGAAATATAACGCCATTGGCAACGAAGATACAATATAAATTTATGTCTGCCTGACCAAGCTAACATAAGTCAGGTACCCCCGGCAAAGCCGGGGCTTGCAAGGCAGTGAACCGCTCAAAGCGGTTTGAAGTGGAGAGATCGAAACGCACCATCCCGGATATCTCGGCAGCCAGGACACCTTTTATGTCGGCACCATCAAGGGCGTTGGACACATTTATCAACAAACCTTTGTGGATACCTACTCGAAGTGGGCTGCCGCCAAGCTCTACACCACCAAGACGCCCATCACCGGAGCCGACCTCCTGAACGACTTGGTGTAACGCTTCACCCCGCCGCCCAGATCCTCGCCGTAGCGGCCGCCCAAAAACACGGGCGCCTCCATCATGTGAGATAGTTTCGACTTGATCTGGCAGTTGTCGACAGAGCCTTGACATTTTGCGTCCATCTGTTTTACACATTTCCGCATGGAAAACGGTTGCGTGTAACTTTACAGGCAGACGGTATGGATGTGTGGGCGATCATTTTTTTCTGGAGAAAGGCTCCTCGGACTGAACTAGCGGTTTTGGCCCGGTTCTTGCCACACACACACACACTGCATACCATGCCTCATGGTTTCCAGCAAATAAAGTAAATAATCTAGCCTGATTACGTCCAAAAAATTTATCCAAATTTTCTGTTTTGGATAAGTTCTGGATAAGCTCATTGCCTACTCTGCGGCGAATTGCTATGTTGACTCCATGAGCAACACAACAAGCCGAAAATACAACAAAACAAAGTT